>NZ_CP097484.1:4947500-5122500 GCF_023546765.1 Methylobacterium tardum | reverse complement strand
AGATCCGGGCCAAGCGCCTGTCCTTCGGGATCGGGAGATGGAAGAGCCCGCCGGGCTCCCAGGCGATCTCGTAGGGAAGAAGGGCGACGATGCGCCTCTCGTGCTCGCTCGGCTCCCGGTCCAGCGGCATCCGGGCGACCCGGAGGATGAGTTCGCGCAGCAGGGCCGAGACCCGGACTAGGCGCGGTGCGTCCGGAAATGCGGCGGGACACGCGTCCGGGGCGACGTAGAGCGTCCGCAGGGAGACGTGGCAACGGGCGACCATCGCGTGGGCGATCCCGGCCGGCATCCAGAGGGCTCGCTGCGGTGGGAGCAGCCAGAGTCCGTCCGCCGTCGTGACCTCCATGACGCCGGAGGTCGCGTAGATCAGCTGCGCGCGTCCATGGACATGCGGAGGGACGCGGGAGCCGGCTGGAAACTCCTTCGGCATCGCCGCGTAACCATGCGGCGATGCTTCATAGTCCCGCGGGTCGGTGCTCTTGAGGTCCATGGTCCGGTTCTCTCCGCGCCAGGAGCCGCTGGACGAGGACCCTCCATTCCGAAGATCCCCGCGCGTCGACCATTTACAGACGGAGAATCGCGTGGGCCTCGGCCGGGCTCGCAATGTCGCGCCCGACGATCCTGGCGATGGTTACGACACGCGCGACAAGTTGTTCGTTGCTCGCCGCCAGCTCCTCGGTGGCGGACTCATGCTTGGCGGTGAGAGACCTGGCGATGAGCCGCGATCACAGAAGCTGTCCCAGGATAACGGTCCTGCCTCTGTCCGGCGTCACGGTGTCGGACATCTACGGCTTCAGAACGGACAAACCGAGGCGAAAGCTTTGCTGCGGCACAGGGGTCTTGCGCACTTGCAGTCCGCATGGGGATTCTCAGGTCGCTGCTCGTTGAGCCCACTTCGCCGACACGTCTGTCGCGTTTCGGGACATGCGAGGCGGCGCACATTCAGCTACGTGAACGTACGGAACTTCGAACAGCGCGCATTCGTGCGGCTCGATACCGTGGCTGACGCTGATCCGCCCCAGGCGAGCCGGGCTATTCAGGTTCAGCGGCCGGGCTTCCGGCCTCACCGCGCCCCGCCACTCCGCCGGCTCCGGCGCTCGGCCTTGCGGGTCGCGGTCTCGCGCAGGTGCTGCTCGATGGCGTCGTTGGCCCGCCCGCGCATGTGGCGGATGGCGTCCACGTCGCCGAACGTCTCGGGGAAGCGCCGCGACAGCCACAGATAGGCGCTGGCGAGCTTCACGGTCCGCTCTTGGTAGTCGAGCTCGCCCGCGAGGTTGCCGCGCAAAGCCGGGACCGTGAGGCCGGCGGCCCGCGCTTGGCACCAGCGCTCCAGCAGGCCCATGGCGATCTCGTCGCGCCGGTCGATCGGGCAGACTGAGAAGGCGAACTTCTCCTCGATCGGCAGCCGGGCCCGGTCGACGGTGCGGGCGACGTCGAGCACCTCCTCCAGGGCCGAGGGCTGGAACGGCGAGCCCGCGTAGAAGGTCGCGCGGGCGAAGTGGGTCAGCACCTCGTAGAGGCTGTGCGTGCGCATCTCCTCGGCCACCGAGCGGATCGCCCCGAGATCCGGGCGGACGAAGAAGCGCGTGTCGGCCGCCGGCGCCGTCGGGGCGCCCGAGAGGGCAGTGCGGATCGGCTCGGCGGCGTAGGGGTCGGTCGCCGCCACGTAGCCGACATCCTGGTGGCCGTAGCGGCCGGCCCGGCCGGCGATCTGCCGGATCTCCGAATGGGTCAGCGCCCGCTCGGCGGTGCCGTCCCACTTGCGCACCGCCGAGAACACGATCCGCTTCAGCGGCCCGAGGTTGAGCCCCATGCCGATCGCGTCGGTGGTCACCAGCACGTTGGCCTCGCCGGAGCGGAAGCGCGCGGCCTCGGCCCGGCGGACCTCCGGCGACAGGGCGCCGTAGATCGTCGCCACCCGGTGACCCCGCGCCACCAGGATCTCGCGATTCTCGTGCACGGCCCGGCGGGAGAAGGCCACGACCGCGTCGCCGGCCTCGACTTTCTCCAGGGGCACCGGCTCCTCCAGCAGCAGGAGCGGCGACTTGCGGGTGAACGGGATCACCTCCAGGGACTCGTTGGCCGCCTCGGCGGCGCGGCGGACATACGACAGGGCGTCGTCGGAGCCGCAGACGATCACGGTCTTGGCGGCGACGCCGAACAGCGCGTTGGTCCAGGCCCAGCCGCGGTCGGGATCCGACAGCATCTGGATCTCGTCGATCACCGCGACGTCGATGGGTCGGGTCAGGTCGGCGGTCTCGATGGTGCGGGCGGTGTGGGTCGGATTGGCCTCGCCCAGCACCTCCTCGCCGGTGATCATGCCGGCGCGCAAGCCCCGCTCGCGCAGGGTCTCGTAGTTCTCCAGTGCCAGGAGCCGGAGCGGCGCGAGGTAGGCGCCGGTCTCGGCCGCTGTCAGGTGCTGCAGGGCCGCGTAGGTCTTGCCGGAATTGGTCGGCCCCATGTGGAACAGGATCGTCCGGTTGAGGCGCCGGGCGGCGGTGAAGCGCTCGATATAGGCGCCGAAGCCGACCTGATCGCGCAGGCGGCGCAGGCGCGAGCCCTCGCGCGCCACCGCCTTAGCGTGCCGACGCACCGGCGTGAGCGTGTCGTTGAGGCCGCGGGCGAGTTTCGGGCCGTAGGTGAAGACCCGGGACCGGAGCGAGCGGTCCATGTGGGCGATGTAGGCGGCGGCGTCCGCGCCGACCTCGCGCAGGTCGGCGAGGAGCTGCGCCCGCAGCTTGTCGACCGGCTTGTGCAGGGCGCGGGTCGCCTGGAGCGCGGTCCGCGCCACGGCCTCGCGCAGGGCTTCCAGGCGGTGGGCCGGGTCGTTCCGGGCGGCCATGCGGGCGAGGATCTCGGCCGCCTCCGGCTCGGGGGCCATGTCGAGCCGCAGATCGAGGCGACCGTTGTCGAGGAGCGGGATCTCGGTCCGGATCAGCCAGGTGATGCGGTGGTCCTTGGTGACCACGGCCCGAAGGGCGGGGATCGCCTTCCGGATCGCCGGGATGCCGGTCTCCGCGAAGGCCCGGGCGGCCTGCATCTCGCGGAGCGCGCGGGCGACGCGCTCGTCCTCCACCTCGGCGCCGTAATCGGGCAGCTCGAGATGGGCGAGCAGCCGGTCGAGATCGACCGCGTCCGGGGACAGGCCGAGCCGGCCTACGGATTCGATCAGGCTCTCGATCGTCGGGCGGAGACGCTTGCGCGCCATGCGGTCACCTTCGGCAGAAGCGTCTCACGCAAACCCTGACGCGGTCGGGGGCGTTCCGGATCCGATCCATGCGCGGAACCGCGCCCGGACGCCACTCCGAAACCGTCCTTGCGCGCGCAGCGAAGCAATCCAGCAGCGCCACGAGTCCCAACGTTGCGCGACACTGGGTTGCTTCGCTGCGCTCGCAAGGACGGGATCTCACGGTTGCCGGGCCGCCTCGGCGAGCCAGCCGCAGAAGGCCCGCACCGCCGGATCCTCCGCCCGGGGCTCCGGGACGTAGGTGTAGTAGCTCCGTGCCGGCAGAGACGGGCCCGCGAAGGGCAGGGTCAGGCGGCCGGCCGCGACGTCGTCGGCGATCAGCCGCTCGGGCCCCATGGCGACCCCGAGCCCGTCGAGGGCGGCCTGAAGGGTCAGGTAGAAGTGCTCCAGCGTCACCGTGGCCTGTGGCGCCAGGTCCGGGACGCCCGCCGCGCGCAGCCAGTCCGGCCAGACCCGCGGAAGCGTTGCCGCGTGCAGCAACGTGTGCTGCCGGAGCTGCTCGGGCCGTTCGAGCGGGAGCCGCCGTAACAGGGCGGGGCTGCAGACCGGGATGCGCCGCTCGGACAGGAACGGCTCCGCGCGATGGCCCGGGCGCTGATCCGGACCGCCGCGAATGGCGACATCGAACGGGTCCGCGAGCTGCGCCAGGGGAACGTTCGAGGTCGTCAGCCGCACCTCGATCGACGGGTTGGCCCTCTGGAAACCGGACAGGCGCGGGATCAGCCAGCGGAGGGTGAAGGTGGCGAGCGCGTTCACATGCAACAGGCGCGGCCGGCCGCGCTCGGCTTGGCGGGCGGTGGCGAGGGCAATCCGGTCGAGGGCGGCGCCGATCTCGGTGGCGTAAGCGCTGCCCGCCTCGGTGAGGACCACGCGCCGGTTGTGGCGCTCGAACAGCGGCAGGCCGAGCCAGCCTTCCAGCATCTGCACGTGCCGGCTGACCGCGCCGTGGGTGACCCGCAGCTCGTCGGCCGCGCGCGTGAAGCTGCCGTGCCGGGCGGCCGCCTCGAAGGCTTTCACGGCGTTGAGCGGCGGCAGGCGTCGGTGCACGGGTCAGGTTTCCTCACGCGTGTGTCAGCATAAGTCGTTTGTCAGCCACGGACCAGGCGGCCATCCTGTGACGGAACCACGAAGGATGGCTGGATGTCCGTCGCGTCCGATCTGACCGCGTCTTCCGAACCTGTCTCCCTGCCGGACGCCCGGCGCACGCTGGTGGCCACCGGCGTCAATCACGCCCTGCACGACGGCTACACCGACCTGATCTACGTGCTGCTGCCGGTCTGGCAGGCGGAGTTCGGCCTCGACTACGTGGCCCTGGCGTTCCTGCGCTCGCTCTACAACGGGGCGCTGGCAGCGCTGCAGATGCCGGCGAGCCGCCTCGCCCAGGCGTGGGGCGCCCGCACCGTGCTGGTGCTCGGCACCGTGCTCAGCGCGGCCGGCTACGCGATCGCCGGCGCCTCGGGCGGGCTCGTCGGGCTCGGGATCGGCCTCCTGCTCGGCGGCGCCGGCAGCAGCACCCAGCATCCCCTGGCGTCCGCGGTGATCGCCCGGGCCTACGGTCCCGGGGCACGAGGCCCGCTCGGCACCTACAACTTCACCGGCGACCTCGGGAAGGCGGCGGTCCCGCCCGTGGTCGGCCTCCTGCTGACTCTGACGGGCTGGCGGCACGCGCTCTGGGTGATCGCCGGGGCGGGGCTCGTGGTCGCGCTGGCGGTCGGGCGCCTGCTGCCGCGTGAGCCGCAGTCACGCGGAGGCCGTGCGGCGGCCGAGCGGCCGGCCGGCCCTTCCGCGGGCGGCGCGGGGAGCAGACTCGGCTTCCGGCTCCTCGTCGCCATTGGCATGCTCGACAACGCCGCGCGCCCGGCCTTCCTGCTCTACCTGCCGTTCCTGCTGCAGGAGAAGGGCGCGGCGCTGACCACGGTGGGCCTCGCCCTGTCGCTGGTCTTCGTCGGCGGCGCGCTAGGCAAGGCGGTCTGCGGGCGCCTCGGGGCGCATCTCGGCGTAACCCGGACCGTGATCCTCACCGAGACCGGGACGGCGCTGGCGATCCTGGCGGTGATCGTCCTGCCGCTGGCCCCCGGGTTGATCCTGCTGCCGCTGCTCGGCGTGATGCTGAACGGCACCTCGTCGGTGCTCTATGGGACGGTGCCGGAGCTGGCGCCGGGGGGCGCGTCGAGCGGGCCTTCGCGGTGTTCTACACCTGGACCCTCGGCGGCAGCGCGCTGGCGGCGCCGCTGCTCTACGGAAGGCTCGGCGACGCGGCCGGCCCGCACTGGGCGGCGGTGGCGGCGGCGGGGACAGCGCTCGCCGTGGTGCCGCTGATGCTGGCCCTGGCGCCGCGTCTCGGGACGGAGCGGCAGCGGGCTTGAGGCCCGGGATCCGCGTTCACGCGACCGCGCCTCAGACCGACAAACCCGTCAGGCCGGGCTCGCCTGCGGCGCCCCGGAAAGACGTCGTGCCCTTCCGGACACGGCGTCAGAGGCAGCCCAGGGTGCTGACCCGGACGGCCTCCGACCGGCCGTCCACCGCGATGTCGCGGATCGCCTCCGGCGTGACGCGCGCCGCCCGGTAGACCGCCTCCGACACCACGGCCACGCAGCCCAGGGTCTTGGTCAGGCCCTGCAGCCGGGACGCGACGTTGACGGTGTCGCCGAGCGCTGTGAAGCGGGCGTCGGTCGCGTCCCCCATCTCGCCGACGATCGCGGGGCCGGCATGCACGCCGACGCCGTAGCGCAGGATGTGCTCCAGATCCTCCGCCAGCAGCCGGTTCAGGGTCTCGACGGCGTCGGCGATGCCGTCGATCGCCCGCAGCGCGTCCCGGGCCGCCTGCTCGGGCTCGGTCTCCAGGCCGAACAGGGCCAGGAGCCCGTCGCCGAGGAACTGGTTGGTCGAGCCGCCGGCCTCCCGCACGGCATCGCCGACCGCGCTGAGGAAGCGGTTGATGATGAACACCGTGTCGTAGGGCAGGCGCTCCTCGGCGAGCCGGGTCGAGCCGCGCAGGTCGACGAACATCGCCACGATGAAGCGCTCCTCGCCGGACTGCGCCCGGTCGAGCAGGTCCGCCTGGCGCATCCGCGGCTGCGGCGGCAGCAGCGGCACCACCGCCATGTCGGTCTCCGGCCGGAACTGGCAGGCGAGGCGCACCCCCGGACCGGCCGCGATGCGCTCCAGCACCGCCCGCTCGGTGCGGCCGGGCGCCGGCGCGCCGTCGCTGCCGTCCGTCACCCGGATCCGGCAGGTCGAGCACCGGCCGCGGCCGCCGCAGACGCTGGCATGGGGAATCCGGTTGCGCCGGCTCGCCTCCAGGACGCTGGTGCCGCGGGGCACCCGGACCACCCGCCCGTCGGGATAGCTGAGCCGGATCGTCCCGCGCTTGACCTCCGCGAAGGTCCGCGCCCCCCGCGCCGCGATCACCGCGCCCAGGAGGGCCGCGTAGGTCAGGAGCATCCGGTCCCGGATGCCGGCGAGCCGCGCCACCTGATCGGGCAGCCCGACATGGACGGGCTTGAGCGCCTCCGCGCGCCAGGCCGGGTCCTGCGCCAGGGCCAGGATCATCCGGCCGCCCTGCGCGAAGCCCAGCAGCGCCAGGACCGGCACCAGAACCGCCAGCGCCAGCAGCCAGGGCGCCGCACGCGCGAAGGCGGGCTTAAGCCGGAGCCAGAAATACAGCCCCGTGCAGCCGTGGATCCAGGCGACGACCAGGACGGCGACCTGCATCAGGCCGAGCGGCGGCGACGCCACCCAGAAGGCGTAGAGTTCCTGCGCGTAGCCCTTGTCGAGCCCCTCGGTGGCGAAGGAGATCCGGGTCCCGACGATGTGGCTGATCAGCAGCGGCGGGATCAGCAGGCCGGAGACGAGCTGCAGGGCCTCGGAGGGCCGCCAGCGGAAGAAGCGGGCGGCATAGAGCGCCTGGAGCCCGAGGAGCAGGTGGACCAGGAGCGCGCCGTAGAGCAGCGTCAGCCCGAGCGGGTTGAGCCAGAGCGCGGAGGCGAGGCTGAGTCCGTCCTCCATGGCGTCGAGGGAGATGTTGCCCAGCGCGTGATTGCTCAGATGGGTGAGCACGTAGCCGAACAGGATCAGTCCGCTCGCCAGTCGCAGGCGGCGCAGGGTCAGGGGCGACCGGGACCGCGCGGCCGGCGTGGCCCGCCGGGCCTTCGCGGGATCCTCGGTGAGCTGTCGCGTCGCGATCGAGGCTGTGCGCATCGTGCTGGGAGATCCGATCGGATCGGCCATGGGCCCGCAATTCGCCGACCCTGGTACCAGCAAGACTTCCGGCGCGTCCGATTTATTTCTCTCCGGGCCCTGTTTGCCGGCCGATGTCGGCCACCGATCCGGTCTCGCCCGCGAAGGCGGCCCGGAACTCGTCGGCGAGGGCGTCGGGCCGGTCGATGTAGCGGGCCGAGTGGTGGAACGGCACCGCCCGCCGCGCCCCCGCCGCCCGGGCGAGCGTCCCGGCGCGGGCGGCGGTGAGGTGCCGGGTCCGCGTCCCGGCTGCCCGGTCCGCCTCCAGGAACACCGCCTCGATGAACAGCTCGTCCGCGCCCGCCGCCAGGGTGAGGATCCGCGCGGCGTTCTCCGGCGTGTCGGCCGTGTCGGTGATGTAGGCGACCTTCTGGCCCGGCCCGATGCGGAACACCTCCGCGCCGAGGTCGCCGAGGGGCAGGGTCCGGTCCTCGCCCACCGGCACGGGGGTCTCGGGCGGCAGACCCCGGCGGGCGGCTTGCTTCGCCGCCCCGAGCCAGGGGCCGGGCGCGAGGCCGAGCCGCTCCAGCGCCCCCTGCCAGACATTCACCCGCACCGGCTCGGTCAGCGCGAAGGCGAGCGACGGGATGCCGTGATCGAGTTCCGCCGCCTCGATCCGGAACGCCTCCTCGGCGAGCACCCGCCCGGGCCCGAACTCCGACGGCGGCATCGGGCGCGTCGCGAACTGCTCCCGGGACCGGAACGCCGCCCCGCGCGCGAGATGGCCGTCGACGAACTCCTCGACCTGGATGCGGAAGTCCGGCGAGTGGGAGCCGAGCAGGTTCCAGGTATAGGCGTGCAGCCGGTTGGCGACCCGGGCGATGAAGCCCTCCGGCCCCACGAGGCGCAGGGGCTGCGGACGATGCAGGCACACCCGCAGCAGGCGATCGAAGCCGGCAAAATGATCCATGTGGGCGTGCGAGACGAAGACGTCGCTCACCCGCATCAGCTCCCGGGCCGAGAGCGCCGCGACGTCACCGAGATCGAACAGCAGGGCCCGGCGCGCGTAGCGGAAATCGAGATAGAGGCCCGGATCCGAGAACGGGTCGTTGACGAGGCGGGCTTGGACGAGGTGGCTCACGCCCGTCAACGCACCGCGCGGCGTCGCCGTTCGGCGCGGTGTCCCTCGGCCCTTCTCTGGGCCCGCCCCCGGGGCCCGGCAGCCGCCCGTGTCACCTGCCCGGGTCGAGCGCCGACAGGACCTCGTCGGCGGCCCGCAGCCCGGATTCGTAGGCGCCGCGCACGGTGGTGAAGGCATCGGGGGAGGTGGCCTCGCCGGCGAAGAACAGGCGGCCCTCCACCGGCGCCGCCAGGGTCGCGCGCTGGCCGGCCGCGCCCGGCCGGGCATACGCGTAGGAGCCGCGCACCGATGGGTTCCGACCCCAGCGCGTCACGGTGAGGCAGGACGCCCGCCGGCGGAATGCCGCGCCCAGCAGCCCCGCGAGCTCGCCGAGGGCGAAGGCGGCCGCCGCGTCGCCGGCGCGCTCCAAGTCCCGGGCGAGGGCGCCGCCGAAATACCCCTCGATCACCGGCCGGCCGAAGGGGCGCAGGTGGTAGGCGCCCGTGCGTGCGCTGCGCGGGTTGCCGATCAGGTGCCCGTCCGCCGGCAGCGCCTCGGGCGTGGCGAGGTGCAGGAACACCTTGTTGGCGAGCCCGAGCGGCAGATCCTGCGCGGCCGCCATCTTGTCGGTCAGCGCCGGCGCGAAGCGGAGGCCGCCCTCCGCCAGGACGTTGGTCGAGACCGTCACGATGACGGCGCCGGCCTGGAGCGTGCCGCGCGGGGTCTCCAGCCGGACCGGGCCGGCCCCGCCATGATCGATCCGGGTCACCGGCGTGCCGAGCGTCACCGGCAGCCCGGCGCCGTACGCCGCCACCGCGCGCCCGTAGCCCTCCGCCACGCGCCAGTCCGAACCGTGGACGCGGTAGCGGGCGGAATCGTGAAGCGAGAGATCCGCGAGTTCGGCACCGCTCACGTAGCCGCTCACCGCGTCGAGGAGCGGGTTCCACGGATTGCCCGGTTCGAGGAGGGCGGCGAGGGGGCGATCCACCGGATCCCGCGCCGCTGCCGCCTGCCGCGCCGCGAAGGCCTCGGCGGCCGCCGCGTAGGCCGTCTGGTCCTCCGGGGGGAATCCGAGATCGCGGTACTGCACATCCCAGGGGGCCGGGGTGCGGTCGACCTGCAGGCCGAGCGCCTCGGCGATCGGCAGCCAGGGGTTGCTCTCGGCGCCGTGCAGCCAGCCGCAGCCGAGGTCGAGGGGCGCGCCGATCGCGGGGGGCACGATCGTGCGGGCCCGCCCGCCGGTGCGCTCCGCCGCCTCGAGCACGCGGATCCGCAATTCCGGCCGCCGCTCGGACAGCCGGCGCGCCGCGGCGAGGCCCGCGGCGCCCGCGCCCACGATGGCGACATCCGCCGTCTCGGAAGTGCTCAGGTCCCGACGCCTCCCCCGCGCGATCGTGTCCGTGTGGTGGGTTCAACCCGAGGGACGCGGTGCGGGTTGCCGGATCGGGAGGCCGCTTCCTCCCGTCTCGATCATCGCCTTCCCATCCCGGGGCCGCGCAGCGGGGTCCGGACCCGGAAGGGCACGCCGGAGGCGGGCAATCCAGGGCCGCCGGCGCGCCAAGGTCTTGCACGCTCTGCATTTCCGGGTTCCGGGCGCGCCTGCGGCGCCCCGGAACGACGGGGCGGATGCGCGGGTTGCGGGATCGAGCAGCCCGACCCGGAGAGCCGATGCTGGACACGTATTTCGCCCGGAGCGCCGCCGCGGTGGCGCCCGACCTGATCGGTGCCGGGCTGTTCGTTGGTGAGGCCGGCGGTATCATCGTCGAGACGGAGGCCTACGACCGCACCGACCCGGCCTCGCACAGCTTCAATGGTCCGACGCGGCGCAATGCCAGCATGTTCGGACCGCCCGCCCACGTCTACGTCTACCGCTCCTACGGGATGCACTGGTGCCTGAACCTCGTCTGCGAGCCCGGCAGCGCGGTGCTGATCCGGGCGATCGAGCCGACCCAGGGGCTCGCCGCCATGCAGGCGCGCCGGGGCACGGCGGAGCCACGGCTGCTCTGCGCCGGCCCCGGCCGCCTCGCCCAGGCGCTCGGCATCACCGGCGCGATGGACGGAGCGCCCCTCAGGCAGGCGCCGTTCCGCTTCGAGCCCCGCACGGGGGCGGCCGAATTGGTGAGCGACCGGCGCATCGGGATCACGCGCGGCGCCGAGACGCCCTGGCGCTTCCTCCTCGCCGGCTCCCGGTTCGTCAGCCGGCCGGCCCGGCGGGCCATATCCGGGACGCCCCTTCCACCCTGACTCCGGGACGATCCATGCTTCGGACTTCACGCCGGCGGCGGCACGAAGCTCCGGCGGCGTATCCGCCGCCGCAGATCTGTCTTCGCGCAGCGGAGGGCTCGTGCTGGTCCCGCCGAAGCCGCGGGAACTTGGGCCCGCAGCCGAGGTTCCCCGGTCGTGGATGATGGAGCCGCTGCATGCTGGCGATGAACTACCGTGGGCCCTACCGCGTGCGCGTCGATCGCAAGCCGGTCCCCATGTGCGAGCATGTTGAGGATGCGGTCATCCGGGTTACGCGGACCTGCATTTGCGGATCTGATCTTCACCTATACCATGGAATGGTGCCCGATACCCGCGTTGGCATGACGTTCGGCCACGAATTCACGGGCGTTGTTGAGGAAGTCGGCTCGGGCGTGACCAACCTCGCCGTCGGCGACCACGTGCTGGTCCCGTTCAACATCGCCTGCGGCCGCTGCCACTTCTGCAAGCAGGGGCTGTTCGGCAACTGCCACGAGGCGAACGCGCAGGCGACCGCCGTCGGCGGCATCTACGGCTACTCGCACACGGCCGGCGGCTACGATGGCGGCCAGGCCGAGTACGTCCGGGTGCCCTACGCCGATGTCGGCCCGTGCAAGATCCCCAAGACGATGGACCTCGACGACGCGGTGCTCCTCACCGACGTCGTGCCGACCGGCTATCAGGCGGCCGAGATGGGCGGGATCCAGCGCGGCGACACCGTCGTGGTCTTCGGCGCCGGACCGGTCGGCATCATGGCGGCGCGCTGCGCGTGGCTGTTCGGGGCCGGCCGGGTGATCGTCATCGACCATGTCGAGTACCGGCTCGACTTCGCGCGCCGCTACTGTCCCGCCGAGGTCTACAATTTCCGCTCGATCGGGGATCCGGTGGTTTTCCTGAAGAAGACCACCGATTCCCTCGGGGCCGACGTCTGCATCGACGCGGTCGGCGGCGACGCCGCGGGGAGCGCCCTGCACACCCTGATGGGGACCAAGCTGAAGCTCGAGGGCGGCTCGGCGGTGGCGCTCCACTGGGCGATCAACTCGGTCAAGAAGGGCGGGATCGTCTCGATCGTCGGGGTCTACGGGCCGACCGGCAACCTGATCCCGATCGGCAATGTCCTGAACAAGGGCATCACCATCCGGGCCAACCAGGCCTCGGTGAAGCGCCTGCTGCCGAAGTTGATCGCCCATATCGAGGCGGGCCGCTTGAACCCCAAGGAACTGATCACCCACAAGGTGCCCCTCGAGGAGGCCGCGGATGCCTACCACCTCTTCTCGGCCAAGCTCGATGACTGCATCAAGCCGGTCCTCGTCCCCCCGACGGCACGCGCGTGAGGAGAGGGCGATGAGAAACCGTCCGATCGATCCGTCGACGGTCCCGGGCTGGGGCGTCGACGCGGATCCGCAGAACGATCCGACCTACCCAATGCGCGACATCACGCGCGACGACAGCCGGGGCATGAACTGGACGCGCCCGCCGCAGCAGCGGGCGCGCGTCGAGGTCCTCACCTCGATCGAGTACAACGCCCGGCCGGCGGTCGTCGGCACGTCGACGCCGCCGCGCGGCGTGAGCGGCGTCATCCGCCGGCAGGCGTTCCGCTACAGCGAGTCCCAGTGGGCGCACTGGCTGATGCTGATGGCGGCCGACCGGGTGAACGTCGTCGAGGGTGTGGTCGGCGACCTCGCGCGGGGCCGCGTGCCCAACGTCCCGGCCGAGATGGGCGCCCGGGCCGAGCTGGCCCACAACCGGTCCGGGCTGGCGGGCAAGCTCGCGCTCACCGGCGCGGCGATCGGGCTCGGGATCCTGGTCGCGCGCCTGGCCCGGGCCGAGCGCTAGGGCCGTTCCGGCCGGCGGTCCTGCAGCAGCGTGCGGATCCGGTCGCGGACGGCCTCTGCGACCGGGTTGTAGACGATCAGGCCGAGGTCGGGCCGGCCGTCGACCGCGAAGGCCGAGTATTCCAACTCGATCCAGCCCAGGACGGGGTGCCGGAGCCGCTTGACCCCGTCCCCGTGCGCGTGGACGTCGTTCTCGCGCCACAGGGCGGCGAAGTCCGGGCTGGTGCGGCAGAGCTCGTCCACCAGCGCGCCGACCTCCGACACGGCGCCGGCCCGGGCCGCATCCGCCCGGAACGTGCCGACCACGACCCGGGCCACGCTTTCCCAATCGTGCTGCGCCGCCCGCACGCGCGGGTCGCCGAACATGCGGCGCAGGATGTTGCGCTCACCGGGCGGGACGGTGGCCCAGTCGGTCAGCACCACGGCGGCGGCCGGGTTCCAGGCGACGACGTCCCAGGTCGCGGTCTTGACCAAAGCGGGGCTGGTCTCGAGCGTGTCGAGCAGCCGCTGCAGCCGCGGCGTGATTCCCGCGGCCGGCCTGTAGCGGACCTCCGGCGGCCGGCCGAGGGCCAGCATGAAGATGTGCTCGCGTTCGGGCTCGGTCAGCATCAGCCCGGTGGCGATGCGGTTGAGCACGTCCGCCGAGGGCGCGCCGCCGCGCCCCTGCTCCAGCCACGTGTACCAGGTCGCGCTGATGTTCGCGCGCTGGGCGACCTCCTCGCGGCGCAGGCCCGGCGTGCGCCGCCGCCCGGCGAAGCCGAGGGCAGCCGGATCGAGCTTGGCGCGCCGGTCCCGCAGGTATGTGCCCAGACGTGTCTCGGAACCGGCTGGCATCGCGATCCTGTTAGCCGTTATACCCGTATACGATCACGGCTTTAACAGGATGGACCGCGCATCGACACTGGGGCTCCCCAGTCAACGGACGCGATCCATGCGCATCTTCCTCACCGGCGCCACCGGCTTCATCGGCTCGGCCCTGATCCCGGAGCTCCAGGCGGCCGGGCACCAGATCCTCAGTTTCACCCGGTCCGACGCCGGGGCCCGGAGGCTCGCCGAGGCCGGGGTCGAGCCGCTCCGGGGCGACCTCACCGACCTCGACCGTCTGCGCGACGGCGCCGCCCGGGCCGAGGGCGTGATCCACACCGCCTTCGACCACGATGATTTCACGAACTTCGTCGCCAATTGCGAGAAGGACCGGCGCGCCATCGCGGCGCTCGGTGAGGCCCTGAAGGGGTCGGACCGGCCGCTCGTCATCACCTCGGGGATCGGGATCGGCTGCCCCGCGCCGGGCGTGCCGGCGACCGAGGACGTCTTCAACACCGCGCACCCGAACCCCCGCATCGCCTCCGAGTTGGCGGGGGCGGCCCTGTCGGAGGCGGGGGTGAACGTCTCGGTGATGCGCCTCCCGCAGGTCCACGACACGGTCAAGCAGGGGCTCGTCACCTACCTGATCGACTTGGCCCGCCGGACCGGCGTGTCCGCCTATCTCGGGGACGGGGCCAACCGCTGGGCGGCGGGGCCGGTCTACGACGTGGCGCGCCTCTACCGGCTGGCCCTGGAGGCGGGCGAGCCCGGCGCGCGCTACCACGCGGTCGCCGAGGAGGGGGTCCCGGCCCACGCCATCGCGGCGGTGATCGGGCGGGGCCTCGGGGTGCCGGTCGTCAGCCTGCCGCCCGAGGAGGCCGGTCATTTCGGCTGGCTCTCCGCCTTCGTCGGCCTCGACATGCCGGCCTCAAGCGCCTGGACGCGGGCCCGGCTCGGCTGGGCGCCGACCGGGCCGGGGCTGATCGCGGATCTCGAGCGGATGGATTACGGCACGGTGCGGGTTTAGAGCGCGGGGCAAAACCGCGATGAGGGGGTTGGGCGGGTCTGGACGCTCTCGGATCCGACGACCTCCGGGCGGTGGTCGAGCCGCTTCTGCCATCCGAGGCTGAGAAGCCGAAAGGCGGGCGGCCGCGCGCCTCGGACCGGGCGGCGCCGCGGGGCATCGAGAGCCGCCGGCATCTCGGCCGCCATCGCTGGATCGTGGAGCGCACCCTGGCTTGGCTCGCTTCCACCGACTGACCATCCGCTACGGGCGACGCGCTGACCGATCCCGGGTGCCTTGCCGCTCGCGAAGATGCCTGAACCCTTCGCGCGCACGGTGCGGCATACTGGCTGCACGGCTGGAATTCTGATCCAGAAGAGATCGCCACCTGCCGATGTGTGTCATAGCCCAGAGCATCCGCGGTCTCTAAGCCAGGCATGTCCGCGACTGAGAGCCCTCAGCTCCCGCCTTCAACGGGGGAGGAGCTCGTGCCGCGTTACTACTTCAACATCTACGACGGCGTCAGCATGCTTGACGATACGGGCACAGAACTTTCGGACTGGCATGAAGCCCGTGTGGAAGCTGTTCGCTTGGCGGGCGTGATTTTTAGAGACAACGCCCAGACCATCGCACTGGGAGTGGACTGGCACATCGAGGTAACGGACGAGCGGCAGCTCGTGCTGTTCCGCTTCGACTTCATCTCTCATGAGGCTCCGGTGCTCGCGAGCCAGCGCCGAACGCCGATCGAGCCGTCTTAGCTCTCGGCTCTCCTCACCGGTCGGGTTGGGAGGGGAGCACGCCGAGCCATGGGGCGCATGACCAGATGTGCGCATGGGTGAATGTCGGAAGGCTCCGGGTTGGGCACGATGACCCGATGACGGACTGGAACGACCTCACACCTGTTGAACAACGCCAACGCGTCACCGAGCAGATGCGGATCTCGCGGGGCCACGATTGGATGGTCAGGAGCCATACCGTCGAGGCCCTGGCACGATCCCGAGAACTTCTGGCCGTTCCGGTGTACCGCTGGCCGAACCGAAAAGCGGTAGGCGCCCACGACGAACAGCAGGCGCTTGATCTCGGCCGTCAGAATCGTGGGTGTTCGATCCCACGTTGCACGAAGTGACCCGTCCGCGAGCGGATGCGGCCCCCGATTAGGCTCCTTAGCCGAACGGGCGTAGAGTGTTGGGATCACCAGCCGGTCCCTGACCCGTAGGCTCTGGTGGCTGAGAGAGACGTGTGCTCCCGCCTGCATCGCGCGGAGCGCCGTTATGGCTGACCTCACTGACAATTCGCGTTCTCGTGTCGAGTACGGTGATGCTCTCATCCGGATCACCCGGAATGCCAGTCTGGCCGGTTATGACGCAGCGCTCATCCAAAACGCCCTGCGAGCCATCCAGCGCTCACGCGAGCTGCTTGAGGCGACCAAGTATCAGGTTCGTCCGCCAGCAGATCCTGTTCGACGTTCGGACGCAGATGATCTCAAGAAGCCAGCCCCGTAAGCCAGTAGGCGGTCAGGATCGTCACCGGCACCGTGAGGCCCCGTAGTCAGCCCGTGCTGCCGATCTGCGGGGGCAAGACGACGATTTCAATGCGCGCTGAAGGAGATGGCGAAAGCGGACCCGCGGACATCCACACCGCGCTGACGTTGCCGGACAGACTCCGATTGTCCGCCAGCTTCGTGTCGAGCTGTTCTATGCCTCGGTGACCGCGCAGCGCGAGGTTGGCTCATGCGCAACCTCTCGGCACCCCGCCTCCTGACCGTCCTGAACTCTGTCGTGCTGATCGGGCTCGCCGTCGCCAGCCTGTACACGCGCCTCCCGACGATCGGGCCGAAGATCGTGAAAGTCAGAGCTGGGTCCTTCCTCGACGTTTGCGCAATACTTGAATTGGGATGAGCCTCAGCAAGCTTGCGATGGCAGGCTGATGGTCTCCAGCATGGCTCGGGGCAAAGATCAGGGACCTTCAGTGCGATGTCCTGCCACTGTTTTGTCTGAAATCTTGCCGATCATCGCCTCGCGCATCAGGTATTTCTGCACTTTGCCTGTGACCGTCATCGGAAATGCGTCCACAAACTCGATGTAGCGCGGAATTTTCTGGTGGGCGATCTGGCCTGCGCAGAAGTCCCTCAGATCCTCGGCCGTCGCACAGGCGCCGGGCCGAAGTCGGATCCAAGCGCAGACCTCCTCGCCATATCGGGGATCCGGCACGCCGAAAACCTGAACATCCTGGACCGCAGGATGACGATAGAGGAACTCCTCGACCTCGCGTGGATAGACGTTCTCGCCGCCGCGGATCACCATGTCCTTGATCCGGCCGACAATGCGGCAGAACCCTTCCGCATCCAGGATGGCGAGGTCGCCCGTGTGCAGCCAGCCTGCCTCATCCCGCACCGCGGCGGTTTGCTCGGCCTCCGCCCAGTAGCCGCGCATGACGCTGTAGCCCCGGGTGCAGAGTTCGCCCGTCACGCCGCGCGGGACGACGCGCCCGGACACGTCGGCGATCTTCACCTCGAGATGCGGGTGCACGCGTCCGACCGTCGAGACGCGACGCTCAAAGGGATCGTCGACAGCGCTCTGAAAACTGACCGGGCTCGACTCCGTCATCCCGTAGCAGATCGTCATCTCGGACAGGTTCATCCGCTCGATGGCACGCTGCATCAGCGGCACCGGGCATGGCGCACCGGCCATGATGCCGGTTCGCAGGCTCGATAGGTCGAACCTGTCGAAATCCGGGTGATCGAGTTCCGCGAGGAACATGGTCGGCACCCCGTAAATGGCCGTGCAGCGCGCCTCGGCGACGGAGCGCAGCGTCGCGAGCGGGTCGAAGCCCTCGCCCGGGTAAACCATGGCCGCACCGGATGTGAGAGCCGCGAGGTTGCCCATGACCAAGCCGAAGCAGTGATAGAGCGGCACCGGGATGCAGATGCGGTCGTCAGGGCCAAGGCGCATCGTCCGCCCGACGAAGTAGCCGTTATTGAGGATGTTGTGGTGCGACAGCACCACGCCCTTCGGCGTGCCGGTGGTGCCGCTCGTGAACTGGATGTTCGCGGGATCGTCGCATTGCAGGCTCTCGCCCAGGGCGGCGATCGCTCCGTGCCCGGTGCTCCCGAGATCCGCCACGTCTCCGAGGGCGAGCGTGCCGGGTGTCGGCTCACGTCCGATCCGGATCACGAGCCGAAGCGCGGGCAGGCGTGCGGCGTGGAGCGCGCCCGGAGCCGCGGAGGCGAGCTCCGGAGCCAGGGCATTCACCATGCCCAGGAATTCGCTGCTCTTGAACCGCGTCGCGGTGACCAGCGCCGCGCATCCGACCTTGTTCAGGGCGAACTCAAGCTCCGTCAGCCGATAGGCCGGATTGACCGTGACGAGGATCAGCCCCGCCTTGGCGGCGGCGAACTGGGTGAGCGCCCAGGCGCTATTGTTGAGCGACCAGATCCCGATGCGATCGCCCACCTTCAGCCCGAGGGCGAGAAAGCCGGCGGCCAGACGCGTGGCGTGGTCGCCGAGCTCGGCCCAACTCAGCCGCTGGCCGTCCGCGATCAGGGCAACGCGATCGGGCCACAACGCGGCGGCGCGCGTGAGCATCTGCCCGATCGTACGGCCGATCAGGGGCGTCGTGTCGGCTCCGTGCACGTAACTGAGCACAGCGTCTGCAGTCATGGCCGTCGTCCCCAGCACCTCGCGAACGCACCGTTTCCGGTGCGTCGGCGCACGATTCTGCTTAAGGATGGTAGCCCCTTCGGCGAGACTTGGGCTTATAATTCCGAACCACCCGTGGGGAGGCAACCGATGATCCGGGACGCCGCACGCGACTTCGATTTCGGTCTCGGCGATGCCGCCGACGCGGTTCGCGAGAGCGCGCACACCTTCGCCCAAAGCAGAATCGCGCCGCGCGCGGACGAGATCGACCGCAGCAACGCCTTCCCACGCGACCTCTGGCCCGAGATGGGCGCCCTAGGCCTGCACGGGATAACGGTGGAGGAGGCGTTCGGCGGGCTCGGCCTCGGATATCTGGAGCATTGCGTCGCCATGGAGGAGGTGTCGCGGGCTTCCGGCTCCGTCGGTCTGTCCTACGGCGCGCACGCGAACCTCTGCATCAACCAGATCCGACGCAACGGCACGGAGGCGCAGAAGCGCCGCTATCTCCCGGCCCTGATCGCGGGAACGCGAGTTGGGGCGCTTGCCATGTCCGAAACGGAAGCGGGATCGGACGTGGTGAGCATGCGCCTGCGCGCCGAGAAGCGCGGCGACCGCTTCTGCCTCAACGGCTCCAAGATGTGGATCACGAACGGGCCTGTTGCGGAAACATTCGTGGTCTACGCCAAGACTGATCCGAAGGCCGGCGCGCATGGCATCACGGCTTTCTTGGTGGAGCGAGACTTCCCCGGCTTCTCGACGGGGCCGAAGCTCGACAAGCTCGGCATGCGCGGCTCCGACACTTCGGCGCTGATCTTCGAGGATTGCGAAGTGCCGGAAGAAAACGTGCTCGGGCCGGTCGGGGGCGGCATCGGCGTGCTGATGTCGGGCCTCGACTACGAGCGCGTCGTGCTCGCGGCCGGTCCGCTCGGAATCCTGCGGGCCTGCCTCGACGTGGTGACGCCCTATGTCCGCCAGAGGCGCCAGTTCGACCAGCCGATCGGCGCGTTCCAGCTGGTCCAGGGCAAGCTCGCCGACATCTACGTGCAGGCCAACGCGGCGCGCGCCTATGTGTACGCCGTGGCCCGGGCCTGCGATCGGGGCGAGACGACGCGCGAGGATGCGGCCGGGGCGATCCTGTTCGCGGCCGAACGGGCGACCCAGTGCGCCCTCGATGCCATCCAGCTCCTCGGCGGCAACGGCTACACCAATGATTACGCGGCCGGCCGATTGCTGCGTGACGCCAAGCTTTACGAAATCGGGGCGGGCACCAGCGAGATTCGCCGCATGCTGATCGGGCGCGAGCTGTTCGCCCGGGCCCCAGGCTGAGGTGACGCGTGGCGATCCTGGCCACCAGCGCCGACCTGACCTCCGAGGCTGCCGCCGAGAACCGGGCCGCCTGGGCCGATCTGCGCAGCACCCTTAGGGAGCGCCGCGCGATGGCCGCCGCGGGTGGCGCCGAGAAAGCCCGCACCCGGCACCTCGCGCGCGGCAAACTGCTGCCGCGCGATCGCGTGGTGCAGCTGCTCGATCCGGGCTCCCCCTTCCTCGAGATCGGGATGTTGGCCGCCTATGGACTCTATGGCGGCGAGATCCACGGGGCCGGCCTCATCGCGGGCATCGGCCGGGTCTCCGGCCGCGAGGTCATGATCTTCTGCAACGACGCCACGATCAAGGGTGGCACCTACTATCCCCTGACAGTCAAAAAGCATCTGCGCGCCCAAGAGATCGCGGGAGAGAACCGTCTACCCTGCCTCTATCTGGTCGATTCGGGCGGCGCCAACCTGCCGCAGCAGGCAGAAGTATTCCCCGACCGTGATCATTTCGGCCGCATCTTCTACAACCAAGCCCGGCTCTCGGCGGCCGGTATTCCGCAGATCAGCTGCGTCATGGGCTCGTGTACGGCCGGGGGCGCCTACGTGCCGGCCATGTCGGACGAGAGCGTGATTGTGCGCGGCCAGGGCACGATTTTCCTCGGTGGCCCGCCCCTCGTGCGGGCGGCGACCGGCGAGATTGTGACGGCCGAGGAACTCGGCGGCGCGGAGGTCCATACCCGGCTGTCCGGGGTCGCCGACCACGAGGCCGCCGACGACGCGCACGCGCTCGCAATCCTGCGCCGCATCGTCGGCACCCTCAACACCCGCAAGCAGCCGGACTTGGATATCCGGCCGCCCATCGAGCCCAGGCTCGATCCGGGCGACCTCGACGCGATCGTGCCGGTCGACCTGCGCAAACAATACGATGCCCGGGAACTGATCGCCCGGATCGCCGACGGGTCGGAATTTGATGAGTTCAAGCGGCTCTACGGCACGACCCTCGTCACCGGCTTCGCGCGGCTCTGGGGCATGCCGGTGGGAATACTGGCCAATAATGGCATCCTCTACTCTGAGAGCGCGCTGAAGGGCGCGCATTTCATCGAGCTGTGCTGCCAGCGGCGCATTCCTCTGCTGTTCCTGCAGAACATCGTCGGCTTCATGGTTGGGCGCGACGCCGAGGCCGGTGGGATCGCGCGCAACGGCGCCAAGCTCGTCACGGCGGTCGCCACCGCCGCCGTCCCCAAGCTGACGCTTCTCGTCGGCGGGTCCTACGGCGCCGGCAATTACGGCATGTGCGGGCGCGCCTACGCGCCCCGGTTCCTGTTCGCGTGGCCGAACGCGCGCATCTCCGTCATGGGCGCCGAGCAGGCGGCGAGCGTGCTCTCCAGCGTCCGGCGCGACAACATCGAGGCTGCGGGCGAAACCTGGACCGCCCGCGACGAGGAGGCGTTCAAACAGCCGATCCGCGCCGCGTTCGAGGCGGAAGGCTCGCCCTACTATGCCACGGCCCGGCTCTGGGACGACGGCATCATCCTGCCCGAGGAGACCCGGCGGGTGCTCGGGCTGGCTCTGTCGGCCTGCCTCAACGCACCGGTCGACGAGACGCGCTTCGGCCTGTTCCGGATGTGAGGCGTCCACCGATGACCCGGCCCCTCACCTCCGTCCTCGTCGCCAATCGCGGCGAGATCGCGTGCCGGATCCTGCGCACGGCGCGGCGCCTCGGGATGCGGACGGTCGCGGTCTACTCGGAGGCCGACCGCGCGTCCCTGCACGTGGCCCTGGCCGATGAAGCCTACCCGATCGGGCCGGCGCCGGCCCTGGATTCCTACCTGCGGATCGATCGGATCGTGGAGGCCGCTTCGCGGGCCGGGGCCGATTGCCTCCATCCGGGATATGGCTTCCTGTCCGAGCATCCGGGCCTCGCGGAGGCCTGCGCGGAGGCCGGCATCGTCTTCGTCGGGCCGCCCCCCGGCGCGATCCGGGCCATGGGCTTGAAGCATCGCGCGAAGGCGCTCGTGGCGGCGGCCGGCGTGCCCGTCGTCCCCGGCTATCAGGGCGAGGATCAAGAGAGCGAGCGCCTGCGCGCCGAGGCGGATACTGTCGGCTACCCCTTGCTCATCAAGGCGGTCGCCGGCGGGGGCGGGAAGGGGATCCGGCGCGTCGATGCGCCGACGGGCTTCACCGAGGCCCTCGAGAGTGCGCGACGCGAGGCCACAAGCGCCTTCGGCAATGCGCAGGTCCTGCTCGAGCGGTACGTGCCGAACCCGCGCCATATCGAGGTTCAGGTCTTCTGCGACGTGCAGGGCGGCGCGGTCCACCTGTTCGAGCGCGACTGTTCCCTGCAGCGCCGCCACCAGAAGGTCATCGAGGAGGCGCCCGCACCGGGCATGACGGCGGCGGTGCGCGCGGCAATGGGGCAGGCCGCCCTCCATGCCGCCCGGGCGGTCGATTACGTCGGCGCCGGCACGGTCGAATTCATCGCCTCTGGGGACCAGGCCCTCACGCCCGAGAGCTTCTGGTTCATGGAGATGAACACCCGTCTCCAAGTGGAGCATCCGGTCACCGAGGCGATTACCGGCCTCGACCTCGTCGCGTGGCAGTTCAAGGTCGCGGCCGGCGAGCCGCTTCCCGCAAGCCAGGACGATCTGCGGATCGAAGGGCACGCGATCGAGGCGAGGCTCTACGCCGAGGATCCGGCGGCGGGCTTTCTGCCCTCGACCGGCCGACTCCACGCGCTGCGCCTGCCCGAGGCCGTGCGCGTCGATACGGGCCTGCGTGCCGGCGACGTCGTCGGCCCTCACTACGACCCGCTGATCGCCAAGCTGATCGCCCACGGCCCAACACGCGCCGAGGCCATCGCACGCCTGCGCCAGGCGCTCGAGGCGACGCGCGTTGCCGGGCCGCGGACGAATCTCGCCTTCCTGCGGCGCCTGACCGCGTCCGAGGCCGTCCAGGCCGGCCGGTACGACACCGCCTTGATCGAGCGCCAGCGGGACAGGCTCGCGGAGTTCCCGTCGGACATCGACCCGGCCTGCATCGGCCTCGGGGTGCTGGCGCTGCTGGGCTTCGAGCCGCAGCCAATGGAGGGCAGGACGGCTTCACCCTGGGATTGCGCCGACGGCTTTCAGCTCGGCGCGCCGCGCCGGCAGCCCTGGCCGCTCCGGATCGACGGTCGGCGCGACGAGGTTACCCTGGTCTGGCCGGATCCCGGCGCGCGCGGCCTGCCGGAGGTCCGCTACCGGGGGCAAGCCTGTCCGACCCACGCGGCTGAAGACCGGATGATCGAGGTCGTGCCCACCGGGTGCGGGTTTCTCGTCCTGCACGGAGGGCGCCAGATCAGCCTTCAAGCGCCCGATCCGGCGCAAGCCGCCTCGGCGCAGACGGCGCAGGCGGGTGACGTCACCGCACCGATGCACGGCCGGATCGTTGCCGTCCATGTCGCCCCCGGCGACCATGTCACGCGCGGCCAGCGCCTCGGCACCATCGAGGCGATGAAGATGGAGCACACGCTCACCGCACCGGCAGACGGTACGGTCCGCGCGGTGACGGCCGAGCCCGGCCTGCAGGTGGCGGAGGGCGCCAGCCTGTTCACCCTGACGCAGGCGGAATCCGAATGACTCCCTCGTCCCACGCGCCCCATCCGCGGGGCGGCCTCTATTACGAGGATTTCGAGGTCGGCGCGGTCCTGTCCCATCGGCTCACCCGCACGGTGACGCAGACGGACAACATCCTGTTCTCGAGCATGACGCTCAACCCGCAGCCCCTCCACATCGACGCGCATTTCTGCGCGACCGAGACGGAGTGGGGTCGGCCGCTGATGAACTCGCTGTTCACGCTCGGGCTGATGATCGGCATCGCGGTCAACGACCTGACGCTGGGCACCACGATCGGCAATCTCGGCATGACCGAGGTGCGCTTCCCGGCCCCGCTCTTCGAGGGCGACACCATCCGCGTGACCACCGAGGTGGCGGCCAAACGCGTCTCGCGCTCCCGCGACGATGCGGGGATCGCCGATCTCATCCACCGGGCCTACCGGCAGGACGAAGTTCTGGTTGCCGAGTGCCGCAGGCAGGCTTTCATGCGCCGTCGGCCCGCTACGAGCGGAGCGTGACGCCGATGCGCGCGCTGCTGTTCGTTCCGGGCGACGCCCCGCGGAAGCTCGAGACGGCGCTGAACGCCGGCGCCGACGCCCTCATCATCGACCTGGAGGACTCGGTCGCCGCGAGCGGTAAGGCGGCGGCGCGCCGGCAGGCCGCCGCGTTCCTGGAGGAGGTCGGGAGCACCGCCGGGGGGCCGCTGGTTTTCGTGCGCGTGAACGCCCTCGGGACGGGCTGGGCGGAGGACGACCTCGCGGCGGTGATGCCGGCGCGACCTTACGGCATCATGCTGCCCAAAGCCGTCATGAGCGCGGACATCCGCGCGCTCGATGCACATCTGCACCGGTTCGAGGCCGCCAGCGGCATCGCTGCCGGCGCGACGCGGATCCTGCCCATCGCCACCGAGACGGCCCGCGCCGTCCTCGCGCTGACGACCCTGTCCGAGGGGCATCCGCGTCTCTGCGGGCTCACCTGGGGGCGGAGGACCTCTGCGCCGATCTGGGAGCCGAGACCAACCGCGACGGGACCGGAGCCTGGACCGGTCCGTATCGCCTCGCGCGCGACCTCACCCTGCTCGCGGCGGCCGCAGCCGAGACAGACGCGATCGACACGGTTCATCTCGCCTATCGGGACCTCGCGGCGCTCGAACGGGAATGCCGCGAGGCCCACCGGGACGGTTTCGTCGGGAAATTGGCGATCCACCCGGCTCAAGTCCCGATCATCAACGCGGCCTTCTCGCCCTCTGAGGCGGCCTTGGCCGAAGCGCGGGCCGTGGTCGCGGCCTTCGCGGGTTCGCCGGGGACGGGGGTGATCGGGCAGGCTGGGGCCATGCTCGACCGTCCCCACCTGCGCCGCGCCGAGCGACTGCTGGAGCGCTTCGACCGGGGCGCCCCTCAGGGCCGTGCGTGAGGCCGGGACCGCGTGCAAGCCGGATGGCCTCAGGGCAAACATCCGGCACGAGGCGGTGCCGAGCTACGCATCCACGAAGATCAGAGCCGGCGTTTCCAAGAGCGTCTTGATCCGCTGGACGAACACAGCCGCATCCCAGCCGTCGATGACGCGATGGTCGAAGCTCGACGACAGATTCATCATCTTGCGCGGGATGAACGCCGCCCCGTTCCAGACCGGCCGCGTCGCGATCCTGTTGACGCCGATGATGGCGACCTCCGGATGGTTGATGATCGGGGTCGAGGCGATGCCGCCCAGGGCACCGAGCGAGGTGACGGTGATCGCCGAGCCGCCCAATTCCTGCCGCGTGGCGGAGCCCGTTCGGGCCGCCTCCGTGACGCGGGTCAGTTCGGCGCCGCAGTCCCACAGGTCCCGCGCCTCCACGTGCCGGACGACGGGAACGACGAGACCCGCGGGGGTCTGGGTCGCGACACCGACATGCACGCTGCCGTGCTGGTGGAGGATGCCGGCTTCATCGTCGTAGAGCGCGTTCAGATGCGGCTGGTCGGCGATGGCTCTCACCAGAGCCTGCATCAGGAACGGGAGCAGCGTCAGCTTCGGTCGCTCCGCGCGCCTGTTCGCGTTGAGCGTGGACCTGAGATCCTCGAGCGCCGTGACGTCGACCTCCTCGACATAGGTGATGTGGGGAATGCGCGAAGCCGCGAGGGTCATCTTCTCCGCGATCTTGCGGCGGACACCCGTGACTTTGATCTGTTCGACCGTTGTGTTCGGCCTCAGGCTGGGCGTTCCCGTCCCGCGCGCGTCACCGGTCAGATAGGCGTCGAGATCTTCGTGCGTCACGCGGCCTGAAGGCCCCGAGCCGGGCACACGACCCAGATCGATTCCGGCCTTGCGTGCGCGATGCCTGACCGCCGGCGACGCGCTCGCCTTCTCGCCCTCCCTATGCGCGGCGGCAGGATCATGGCCGGGCGCAGGGGAGGGCGGATCCGCGTTCGGGATGGGGAGGCCGTCGGGGACTTGGTCTGCATCGCCCGCATCCTCGACTGCCAAGCGGATCAGCGGCGCGCCGACAGCGACGATGTCGCCGGCCTCGCCCCCAAGCCATACGACGCGCCCCGTCACCGGGGAGGGAAGCTCCGCGGTCGCCTTGTCGGTGGTGACGGCGGCCAGCACGGTGTCCTCATGGACGAGCTCGCCCACTGTCACGAACCACTCGGCCAGTTCGGCTTCGGCAATCCCCTCGCCGACATCGGGCATGGTGATCAGGTGCTCGCCCATGTCAGGCCTCCACCGTCTCGACCAGCGCACGCGCCACGCGTCCCGGACCGGGGAAGTAGTCCCATTCCTGCGCGTGCGGATAGGGCGTGTCCCATCCGGCAACCCGGGCGACCGGCGCCTCAAGATGGTAGAAGCAGGTCTCCTGGATGAGGGCTGCCAGTTCTGCGCCGAACCCCGACGTCAGCGTCGCTTCGTGGATGACCACGCAGCGACCGGTCTTGGCGACGGAGGCCACCATCGTGTCGAGATCGTATGGAACCAGGGTCCGCAGATCGATGATCTCGGCGTCGATGCCCGTCTCCGCGGCGGCCGCCTGCGCGACATGCACCATCGTCCCGTAGGCCAGCACCGTGACGTCTGTTCCCGCCCGAGCGATGGACGCCTTTCCGAGCGGGAGAGCGAAGTGGCCGGCCGGAACGTCGCTGGCCGCGTGCTTCGACCACGGCGTGACGGGGCGCTCGTGATGTCCGTCGAAGGGTCCGTTGTAGAGCCGCTTCGGCTCGAGGAAGATCACGGGATCCGGATCCTCGATCGCCGCGATGAGCAGCCCCTTGGCATCGTAGGGGTTTGAGGGGACGACGGTCTTGAGCCCCGAGACGTGGGTGAAGAGCGCCTCCGGGCTCTGGCTGTGGGTCTGTCCGCCGAAGATGCCGCCGCCCGTCGGCATGCGGATCACCAAGGGGCAGGTGAACTCGCCGTTCGAGCGATACCGCAGCCGCGCGGCCTCCGACACGATCTGGTCGTAGGCCGGGTACACGTAATCGGCGAATTGAATCTCGACGCAGGGCCGCAGGCCGTAGGCGGCCATGCCGACGGCCGTTCCCACGATCCCGGATTCGCTGACGGGCGCGTCGAAGCAGCGCGACGTTCCGTATTTCTGCTGAAGCCCGTAAGTGCAGCGGAAGACGCCGCCGAAATAGCCGACATCCTCGCCGAAGACGACGACGCTCTCGTCGCGCGCCATCATCACGTCCATCGCGTCGCGGATGGCTTCGACCATCGACATGCGCGGCATGGCCTACACTCCGGCCTGCTGGCGTTGACGGAGCAGGTGCGGCGGCATCTCGGCGTAGACGCCCTCGAACATCTCCCGCGCCGACGGCCTCGAGCCGGAATGGAGCGTCCCGAAACTCTCCGCCTCCTTCTGCGCAGCGATCACCGACTCGAGGATCTCGGCCTCCGCCTGCTTGTGCCGCTCCTCGGACCACGCGCCGCGCCGGATCAGGTGGTTCTTCAACCGAATGACCGGATCGCCGAGGGGCCAGGCGTCGGATTCGGTCTTCGGGCGGTAGGCCGAGGGGTCATCCGACGTCGAGTGAGCGCCGACGCGGTAGGTCACATACTCGATGAGCGTCGGCCCGAGATTGCTCCGGGCCCGCGCGATGGCCCATTTGGCGACCGCGTAGACGGCCAGGTAATCGTTGCCGTCGACCCGGAGCGCCGGGATGCCGAACCCCAGGCCGCGCGCCGCGAAGGTTCCGGCCCCGCCCCGGGCAATGCCCTGGAAGGTCGAGATCGCCCATTGGTTGTTGACGATGTTGAGCACGACGGGGGCCTTATAGGTCGACGCGAAGACGAGTGCGGCGTGAAAGTCCGACTCGGCTGTCGAGCCGTCCCCAATCCAGGCCGCCGCGATCTTCGTGTCCCGCCTGATCGCGGAGGCCATCGCCCACCCGACTGCCTGCACATATTGCGTGGCAAGGTTCCCCGATACCGTGAAGAACCCGTGCTCTTTTGACGAATACAGAACCGGAAGCTGGCGGCCCTTCAACGGATCTCTCGCGTTCGAGTAGATCTGGCACGCCATGGTCACCAGCGGATAACCGCTCGCAATCAGGAGTCCGGCCTGCCGGTACGTCGGGAAGTTCATGTCTCCCGGCGCGAGGGCCTTCTGAAAGGCGCAGCTCACGGCCTCCTCGCCGAGGTGCTGCATGTAGAAGGACGTCTTGCCCTGCCTCTGGCTGAGCAGCATCCGCGCATCGAAGGTGCGCAGGGTCATCATATCCCGCAGGCCGTCCCGGAGTTCATCGTCGCTGAGCAAGCCGGCCCACGGCCCCACCGCCTCACCCTCCCGGTTCAGGACGCGGATGATCGAGAAGGCCAGATCCCGGATCGCTTCCGAACCGGTATCGACGTCGGGACGCGGCACCGCCCCGGCCTTGGGGATCTTGACGCTGGAGAAATCCGGGACCCCGCCCGGCCGGACCGCTGGCTCTGGAACGTGGAGCGCTAAAGGCGTGACTTCGGCCATTGCTTGCTCGCTCTCGCGAAACACGACGTGCAGGCCGGCTTATTCTTGCATAAAGCCAGGGTAGATCACATCCACGAAATTCCGGTGCCCCGCGAAAGATGGCTGCCCGGTTGCTCTCCTAGGACACGCCCCGGGGGCGGATTGCGACCTTGCGTGAGGTGGCCCACACGCCGCTCCTGCAGCGGCAGGCGTTTGCTTACAGCGAAGCACTCGACGGCATGTCGGCAGGTCGCCTCGGTGGAAACGGCCAACGCACTGTTGCGTCGAACACGCTCCCAATCAAAAGGCTTTCAACCGCAGCCTGCACTTAATCCCGCTCCTCGCAGCGAATTTTCTTCTTTCGTGGCCTACAATTGAATTGCGCTCGACACCGGAGCGTAGAGGAATTTGATCTTGCCCCAGAAATTGCAGACTCGTATCGCTCTTGAACAGTATTCCTGTCCGTGCAAAAAAGCGATGTCCGCAACAGGCGATGCGGGAGAGCCCAGGCTGGCGTGAGCCGGTTATGGCGTCGAGGAGCGACCGCCCCCGGAAGCTCTGAGGCACAATCTCGTATCGCTGGACGATCTGGAGTGCGACGCATTCTGCGTCACTGACGAGCCGCAACGGCCAGCGTAACGGTGGCATCGGCTTGCTGGCACCCGCGACAGAGGGGGCGATCGAAATGCTTGGACGGGCATTTCCTCGCCCGTCTGTCGAGGGATCGCGGTATGTTTCCAGACGACGACGAATTCGAATTCAGCGCTCCTGACCGCGGCTGGAACTACGAGCCGTCGCGTGCCGAGCTGTTCCGAGATTTCACGTCGCCGGTCTACACGACCGACGCCGAGGGTTGGCTGACCTACTACAACGATTCGGCCGCTGAGCTATGGGGCTACCGGCCTGAACTCGGCAAGACGCGCTGGTGCGGGTGCTGGCGTATCTACACGCCTGACGGGGCGCTCCTGCCGCTCGACCAGTGCCCGATGGCCGTCGCCATCAAGTCAGGGCAGCCCATCCGCGGTGTGCAGGCCGTGTTGGAGCGACCGGATGGTACACGCATCCCATTCATGCCCTACCCGACACCGCTGCGAGATTCGTCGGGCAATCTGGTGGCCGCGTCCAACGTCCTTCTCAAGATCACGAACCTGAACGCGTCCGGCCCGACCGATCTTCCAGCCGAGGAATGGGCTGCACCGGTGCTGGAGATACGGGCAGCAGGTCTCCATCTCGAAGACCTGACAGGCTCACTCCAGGCCACCTTGGCTGCCTTGGCTGATGTCGAGTTCAACTACCAGATCGACTGCGAGCGCCTAGAGGGCTGGTCCGGTTCTGCCGACGAGAAGGATCGGGTTCTGAACCAGCTTGGGCAGAAGCGGCAGCACCAGCGCGAGGCTCTGAACAAGCGGTTTCAGCAACTCCAGCAGGACGCCGTACACGCCATGATGCGAGGGGCGCCCGACCCGAAGCGCGCGACAACACGCGTCCCGTCAGGCTGCGACACGGTCCATTGACCGCCCTTGCGCCCTGTCGCGCTTCGTCAGGCGAGCCCGCTGCGTTTACGCGTGCAACGCGCGAGCTGCCTCGCTGGCCGCGCACGCATCGTGCGTGAGCAGCGCCGCCGGAACGGAGAGGTCAGGGTCAGCGGCGTCCGGAAGGAGATGGCCGAGCGAAATCGGAGGCACAATCATCGCCGGCTCGGCATGCGCTTCCATGAACGCGACGATCTTCGGCACGATCTCGGTTCGGAACCGCGATCCGTTGAAGATGCCGTAGTGACCTGCCCCCATCTGGAGATGGTAGGCTTTCTTCTCGGCTGAGAGGTTGAGCGTCAGGTCGAGTGCCGCTCGGGTCTGGCCGATGCCGGTGATGTCGTCCTTCTCGCCCTCGATCGCCATCAGCGCGCAGCGCTGGATCGCGGCGGGATCGACAGGCTTGCCCCGATGGCGCATCTCGCCCCTCGGCAGAAGGTGCTCGATGAACACGGTCTCGACCGTCTGGAGGTAGTACTCCGCTGTGAGGTCCATCACAGCGAGGTACTCGTCGTAGAACTCACGATGTTTGTCCGCCGAGTCGCCGTCGCCCTGCACCAAGTGGTTGAACATGTCCCAGTGCGCCGTCTGGTGGCGGTCAAGGTTCATGCTGATGAAGCCCGCCAGCTGGAGAAAGCCGGGGTAGACGTCACGGCCGTGGCCCTGGTGGGTCCATGGGACCGGGTGAATGCAGTGCTGCTTGAACCAGCCAATCTGCTTCTCCTGCGGCAACTTGTTGACCGCGGTGGGTGAGCGGCGGGTATCGATCGGGCCGCCGACCAGCACGGTTGAGCGCGGCACCAGTGGGTGATCCTCGGCTTCCATGCGCGCTATCGCCGCCAGAACCGGGACTGAGGGCTGGCACACGGCCATGACGTGCAGGTCCGGCCCGAGCGCCTCGAAGATCGCCGTGCAGTAGTCGATGTAGTCGCCGAGGTCGAAGCGTCCGGCGGAGAGCGGTACCTTCTTGGCGTCAGCCCAGTCGGTGATAAACACCTGATGCGTGTCGAGGAAGGCCGCCACCGTCCCGCGGAGCAGGGTCGCGTAGTGCCCCGAGAGTGGGGCGACCAGCAGCAATTTCGGCTTCGCCGAAGGCATACCGAAGGCGATCACGCGACAGAACGGGCGCTCCCACACCACACGTTCACATGTGGGGAGGTTGAAAGCCGGCTTGGGATAGGTGCGCGTTGCCCGCTCGAACAGCTCGCAGGAAGCTGCGACGGCTCGGCCGTTCGGGGTGTAAGCGAGGGGGCTGAACGGGTTCTCGCAAGCGGTCCGGGCCATCTCTGCCGCCATCCGCATAGGCGAGAGCATCTGGTCGTAGGCATCACGCATCAGGTACAGCATACGAGCAGTTCCTCCGGCAGCCGCACGGCCGCACATCTCCGAGTTGCCCAACGCTCCGGCACTATGATGCGTTGCATGCACCCCGCGAGGGCGAATCGCCCGCGAAATTGGCATAAAATTGCCAGCGCGGAAGTGTTCTGACCATGGCTGTCTGGGGTTCGTGTCGGCAATTGAGGGGCTGTGGTGCCGGCGAGCAACAGAGCCCTGTGCAACTTCTTCAGCGCCCCCTCGCGGTGGCAGTCGATCAGCCGCGACTTCCACGTCCGCGTTGAACCGGGGTTCCTCCACAATGTTCTCGTTGAGTGCGGCTCTCGAATTATTTCCGCTGCTCTACAAGAAATGACCGGAGGACACGCTCGTGAACATCGCCCCGAACCTTGAGGTGCCGAACGCGTTGCGCGAGCTGGCTGAGAAGGGCATCGACCAAGCGCGCCAGGCATTTGAGGGTTTCATCGAAGAAGCGCGCCAGACGGTTGCAGCAACCCAGGGCGGGGCGCACACGGCGGGTGCGAGCACGCAAGACATGGCGTCTTACAGCCTCCGGGCTGCTGAGCAGAATGTTCGAGCGACCCTCGACTTTGCGCAGAGGCTAACTCGGGCCAGGAGCCTCCAAGAGGCCTTGCAGCTACAGGCCGACTTCGCTTGCAGCCAACTTGCGGCCGTGCAGGCGCAGGCGACCGAGTTCGGCGGCATGGCTCAGAGTGCGACGAAGCAAGACTCGGAACACGCGATGAACGCCGCACGGAGCGGTGCCGATCAGTCCCGCATGTCCATGGAGGATGGTGACGAGGTCGGCCGTTAGCCGACAAGGTCGCCCCGAGGCTTTGCTCTGAAGCCCATCGAAGGGCCGGCTAGTGCGACGTCGTCACGGACGAAATCTGCGACTCGACCGGCGAGGCGCACGACGCGATGACCACCCTCCACCGAAGCCGCTACAGCCGCCTGCAGGTCGAGAACATCAAAATACAGACCCGGCTCCGCCACTGAGCCTAGCGGGTTCGGAGTCCGGGAACGCGAGGCGTTGCCCATGTCCATGCTGAGCAGATCCATCTGCCCGCTTGGCTTGCCGACAGCGGCTTCCCTGCCGACTGGAACGCTCGGCGGCGCAGTAATTCTGGCAATATGTTTTCGATTGCATTTGCTGGTTTCGATTTTGTTTAAAGCAAAACGGGCACTTCTGGGTTGATCAAATCATCATTGATAGGTCTGCAGCAGCATCCAGATCCCGTTTCAGAGCAAATATCGCGAGAGCCGGTGGCTTGAGAGTGTGCACCAGGTTCGATGGTTTGTTGGATCGCCGATGCCTGTAATCCGGCAAGCACGACGTGCTTGCGCGGCGAAGTCGCTTCTCCATGGGGCACGAATCTCGACTGCACTCTCAACGTTTGACGCCGCGCAGCGCTGGAATGGTTCAGTCGCATACAGACCCGGGCGAGCCCTGGAATTTGCACCGCAGTCGCCGACCCCATCTACGTAACTTTCCGTTGCCCTTGCTCAGCAAGAGGCAACCTAAAATGCGCAAAATGTGATCGATCCCCCTTCACAGGGTTATAAATATGGCTAAGCTTCGATCAGGCCGCAGTCACTTCTGGGTTTGGTCTGTAGAGGGTGAGTTGATGCAAGGGCGTTTCTTGTTGTCGGCAGGCGCAGCCGGCGCGATCATCGTACTGAGTCTGACTCCTGCGCCCTCTCACGCGCAAAGCGCGGGTGCCGTATTCGGCGGCTTGGCTGGAGGTGTCCTCGGCGGCGTCATCGCGGGCTCGATTGCCGCGCAGGCGGCGCGTGAGCGCCCCGTGGTCGTCTATGCTGCGCCGCGCCGTACCGTCCGCGTTATCCACGAGGTTCGGCGCGTGCCGGCTCCCCGGCGGAAGGTCGTTCGTGCGAGCCGCCAGCCCATGCAGCCCGCCGCCGGCCCGACGGGAGCGCAGGTGGTGAACGCGTCGGCAGATCCCTTCGCCTCGCCGCGGGGCAACGCCACGACCTCGGTCAACCAGACGCGCTGAGACCCAGCGCCACGACGCACGCCGGATCGACGCGCATGTCCCGAATGAAGGTTGCCTTCGCCGCTCTGGCGGCCGTTGGCGGCGTGGCTCACCCCGCTGCCGCCTCGCCCGCGCCCCCGAAGCTGACGGTCGACAAGAGCTTCGGCAAGGTCGCGGGCTGGTCCATCGGCTACAGTGAGAGCCTCGGCGGCTGCCTGGCGGCGGCGAGCTACGGCGACGGGACGACGCTGTGGTTCGGCTTCAACGGCGCCCGCGGCGCGTCGTACCCGCCCTCACCAACACCAAGTGGCGTTCGCTGGAGGTCGGCGGGCAGTACGAGCTCTCCATGATTGCGGGCCGCCAGAAGTGGCACGGGACGTTCACGGGCTTCGAGCGCGGAGACGCGCACGGATTGTATCAGTCGGGGCTGAAGGAGCGTTTCGTCGCCGACCTGTCCGAGTCCGGCAGCATCAACGTGATCTTCCAGGGGCGGCAGATCGCCGTCCTGTCCCTTGTCGGATCCACGGAGGCCTTCGACGCCGTCATCGGCTGCCAGAAGGACGTGACGACTGCGGCCGCGAAAGCGGAACCCGCGCCCGATAACCCGCGCAAGCTCGAGGCCGGCATGACAAGCACCGGAACCGGCTTCTACGTGTCGGAGCGCGGGCATCTGCTGACCAACAACCACGTGGTCGAGGCGTGCTCGGACATCTCCGTGCAGCAGCCCGGCCATACCGCCCTGCGGGCCCGTCTCGTCGCCCGGGACGCCGCCAACGACCTCGCGGTGCTGACCACCGATTTCCCGCAGAAGGTGGTGCCGCCGCTCTCGATCCGGGCGCGGCTCGGCGAGAATGTCTACGTCTACGGCTATCCGCAGAGCAATGTTCTGGCTTCAACCGGGAATTTTACCATCGGCAGCGTGACGGCGACGGCGGGCTCGGGCGACGACACCCGCAAGATCCAGATCTCGGCACCGGTTCAGCAGGGCAATAGCGGCGGCCCCGCCCTCGACCAGTTCGGCAACGTGATCGGGGTGGTGCAATCCAAGCAGGTCGCCTTCGCCTCCGGCGACGTGCCGCAGAACGTCAACTTCGCCATCAAGTCGGCGATCGCCCTCAACTTCCTCGAGGCGAACGGCGTCGAGGCGCCGATCAACGTGCGCATGACGGACCCGATGGACGGCGCCGCGATCGCCGAGAAGGCCCGCGACTTCACGGTTCAGATCACCTGCCGTTGAGGCTGGCCCGGTCGTAACAGGGCCGCTCTCCGGCAGCCGACAGCTCGGGCGGGATCGCGCCGCGATCGGGGGATCCCCCGTCCGCGTGTGTCTGCCCTGCCACGGCCCGCGACAATCACCTTGCGTTTTCCCACGCAATCTCAGCGCGTGCGCCTTAACCACTTTAGATTGTAGCCGCGTTAACCTGCTGGCGTATAAGTAGAAAGCGGCAATCGTGTTCGAGAGACACTCTGGTGCTGACCTTGAGCAGTTCTAGCGAGGGCAGGCCAAGATCCGCGGTAAGTATCGGGTTCCTTGTGCTGGTCGGTTCTATCTCCTGTGGCGCGTCCTCTGCGCACGACGGCGATCCGGGCGTCGGGGCTGCGCAGTCCTGCGACCATCTCGCGAGCGCTCCGTGGGACCCGGATGCCCCCGACGCGCAGCGGACCGTCAACTTCCGGGATCTGCGCGCCGGCGCGGCCATAGCGGCATGCCAGGCGGCGATCGCCGAGGCCCCGCGTCTGCGCCGGTTCCATTTCCAGCTCGGCCGCGCCTACGACCGGCAGGGCGCGAACCAGGATGCGTTCGAGGCCTATCGGCGCGCGGCCGAACTGGGCAGCGGTGCGGCCAAGGTCAATATCGGGATCCTCTACCAGCAGGGGCGCCGGTTCGAGAAGAGCGACGCCAAGGCGCGCGCCTGGTTCCGCGACGCAGCCGAGACGGGCATCCCGGAGGGGATGTACTGCTACGCGGTCGCCCTCGACAACGGGATCGGCGGTTCTCCCGACGCCGCGGCGGCCAGGACTTGGTACGTAAAGGCCGCCGCGCGCGGCACCACGAAGGCGCGGGACGCGCTCGTGCGTCTCGAACTCGACGGCGCCGGCACGGGGACCCGCTGTGATTAGCCGGCGGCCGCGGGCAGTGCAGGCGGTGCGGCCATGACCGGCGCCACGCGCTTCGTCGCCAGCCGGACGCTGGCCGGACTGGATGCTGTCCGCACCGATGACCGGCCGGTCATCGAGGCCTATGACCGGCTGCGCCGGATCCTGCGCCAGCACGGCGGCGAAGCCGCTGCCGAACTCTTCGCCGAGCCGGTCATCTCGCGCAGCAACGGGGCGGCCCCGGCGCGCGTGGACTGGTACACGAATCTCGACGGCCCGATCCGGCCGCTGGCCGACCTTGATCCGGACAGCGCGGTCCAGCTCAGGCACCGCCTTGGCGCCGCGCTGGCGGCGCTGGAGCCGGTGCTGCGGGACCGTGAGGCGGGCGCGTTCACGGCGGCGTGCCTCAATCTCGCGGGACCCTCCGCCGTGCTGGCGGTCGGGGACGCCCCGCTCCTCGCCGACTGGGGATTGCTCCCTCAGGGATTGGCCGCGGACGAGCGCGGACGCGTGCGCCACTACGTGTCGACGCTCGGTGCGTTCGCCCCCGATCACCTCCCCCATCCGCCGATCGGCCGTGACGACTGGGCCGCACGCTTCAAGCCGGCGGCCCCGGCCGGCCAGGATGCGTCTCCCGGACCGCGGCTCGGTGTTCCCGTGCGACCGGCTTGGCGCGGCGGCATCGCGCCGGTCGTCGCCGCCGGGATTGCGGCGGCCCTGGTCGCGCTCTCCTATGTGCCGGGCGTTCTGGTCTTCCCGCCGCTGCCCCAAGCCGTATCGGCTGAGTCCAGGGCCTTCCAGACGGCCTGGCTCGACGGTCTTCGCCGCCGGCGCGACGCCCTCGCAGCGGCTGAGGGCTTCGCCTGCCCCCGCCTCCGGACGGAACTTCCCGGGCTCGTTCCGCAGAGCCCCGCCGGCGTGCGCCTGCCCGCGGATCCGGCCGCGCCCCCCGCGGCCCGCGCCGCCGTCGAGCCGTCGGCGCTCCCGTCGGAAGCCGGTCGGCCCGGCGCGCCGGCCACCGACGGGCTCGTCGACCGGCTGGAGCGCAGCACGGTCCTGGTCCTGGCCGGCGACGCCACCGGGTCAGGGTTCTTCGTCGCGGACGATCTCGTCGTCACCAATCGCCACGTCGCCGAGGGAGCCTCGACGCTGATGATCGCCGGGCGGCACGCCGGCGTCGCTCCGGCGACCCTGGTGCAGGTCGGCGCCCCGGGCACCCTGACCGACTTCGCCCTGCTGCGGGTCCCGCCGCGCTCAGGGGGCGGCCCCTCGCCCTCGCGAAGCCGGGCCGCCCGCTGACGCCGGTGGTCGCGTCCGGGTTCCCGGGCCTCTATCTCGGCACCGACCCGACCTTCGCGCGCCTCCGGGACGGCGACGCCGCGGCGAGCCGCGACCTCGTCCCGGTGGTCCAGACCGGCGTGGTCAACCACCTACAGCGCTACGACGAGGCCGCCGTGACGCTGGTGCTGCATGGGGCCGAGATCGCGCCGGGCAACAGCGGCGGCCCGCTCGCCGATTATTGCGGCCGCGTCGTCGGCGTGAACGCCTTCGGCCGCACGGACGACCGCATGCCGGTCACCGCGCGCTACGCCCTGGGCGCCGACGGTCTCGCGGCGTTCCTGGCGCGCGCCGGCGTGACCGCGGCTGTCGACGACCGTCCCTGCGATCTCCAGGCGACGCCTCGCCCGGCGGCGACCGCCGCGGCCGAGCCGGCCGAGGCTGCCGCGACGCCGCCCGCCCCGGCACCGGCCGCGCCCGCCGGCCAGACGGCTCCGCGGCCGGACGCGCGGACCGCCCCACGGCCGGGGCGCGACGCCCGGCCGCCGGCACGCTGAGGGGCCGTCATCATGTCCGCGACCACGAAGCTTACCGAGACGCCGCGCCTCGGCCTCGACCCGGTCAATCCGAAGCTCGCGCAGCAATACGAGCAGCTCGTCGACCTGCTGGCGCGCCGTCTGAGCCCGGCGCACGCGCACCTGTTCGCCGAACCGGCCCCCGTCGCGGTCGCCGGCACCGGACGTCCCGGCTTCGCGTGGTTCGCCGCGGTCGACGGCGACGCGCGGCCCGTGACCGCGCTCGATCCCGCCGCCGCCACGACCCTGCGCGAGACCGCGGCCCGTCTGGTCGCCGAGATCACCACCTTCGCGGACGGCCTGGAGCGCGAGGGCGAGGCCTCGCGTGACCTCGCCCGTCTGCTGCGGGACGCGCTCGTTGTCCCGGACGCCGACCACCTGTGGTCGGTCGACGGCCAGCCGGTCCTGGTGGCCTGGGGCTACCGGCGCGCCGGCTCGGACGGCCCGGCCGTCGCGCGCGGCGCCGCGATCACGGCGAGCGCCGCGGCGGTGGAAGCCCCGGCCAATCTCTGGGCGCCGCCGGCGCCGCTTCCCGACATGGCCGGAGCGGCGCCGGCGCGGCCCGGCGTCCGGCTCGCGCCCGCGCGGCGGCCATGGCTCGCGCCGATCCTCTGGCTCGTCTTCGTGCTGCTCTGCGGCGTCCTGGCGGACCGGCTCCTGCGCGCCTGCGCCGTCGGCAGCGGCGACTGGCCCGCCTGGATGCGCGCGGTGCTGCCCGATCACTGCCCCGCGCCGTCGGTGGCCCTTGATCCCGACGGCAGCGCGATCCTCGCGACGATCCAGACCACGGACGACGCCGTGCGGGCCGCCGAACTCGCCCTCACGCGCCAGGCGCTCACCTGCGACGCGAGCTGCCCGGTGCCGCCGCGCCGGGCCGCGCTCGAGGCCCCGCAGGTACTCCCCCCCGACCTCGCGCGGCGTCTCGCCGGCATCGAGCGCGGGCAGGGTCTCGAACTGACGCTCGCGTGGGAAGGCGCGTCCGATCTCGACCTCCAGGTCGTCTGTCCGGACCGCACGCGCATCAGCTTCGAGCACCGGGCCTCCTGCGGCGCCCGCCTCGTGGCCGACCAGAACGAGAAGGGTGGGAGCAGCGCCAGCCGGCCGGTGGAGCACGTGATCTGGGACGACGCCCCCGCCCCCGAGGGCCGCTACGGCGTCGAGGTCGGGCTGTTCGCCCGTCACGGTGAGGCCCGGCCGGAGATCCCGTTCCAGGTCATCCTGTCGCGCCACGGCGAGATCGCCGAGCAGCGCGCCGGCCGGATCTCGGCGGAGCGGGTCGCGCAAGCCGTGCTGTCATTCGACCTGCCGATCGCGGCACCGCCGCAGAGCGGCCTCCAGGCCCCGACCGGGAGCGCGGCCGTGCCCTGACCGACCCGACGCCCAGAGCTGCCCCCCGATCCGCCGCCACGCGCCCCACGAGATCCGTCTCCCCGATGTTTGTCGATCCCGTCCCCTTCGGCCCCACGATCCGGCTGGTCCCGCACAGCGGCGTTCAGTTCGTGGAATACGCCTTCCACATCGACACGGTCGGGCGCCTGTCCCGCCGCTTCGCCGAGCGCGCGGTCACGGGCGCGCCCCAGGGGGACGGGCGGCGGACCTACAGCCTGCTTCCGACCTGGAACGAGGACGACCCGGGCGCCGACGCGGTCGAGACCGCCCGCGGTGACGACCGGGAATACGCGGTCGGCGAGCGCGGCGCCCTCGAGGTCTTCCTGGAGAAATGGACCCCGGTACCGATGCTGCGGGTCAAGGCCGGCGTCGAGGGCGGCGAGGAGCTCGACCTCGGACCGACCAACTGGGCGCGCGTGCGGATCGTCGAGGTCGCCGACCGGGCGCCGGACAGCCCGATCAGCCACCGGGTGATCTTCGCCTTCGACACCGAGCTGCTCGAGCGGCGCCCGAACCGGCCGTACACGGCGCCCTGCCTGGAGGATGCCGCCAACGAGCACGAGTTCCGCTTCGCCCATCGCTTCCGCGACATCGGCTGGTTCCTGGGCGCGGCCGGGGAGGGCGAGGAGACCCGCCGGCTGGCCGGCTTCCAGGAATGGGTGCCCGCATGGCTGCTGGAGCAGTTCCGCGAGTTCAAGGCGGCACAGCGGCCGGATCGCCCCCTGCGCGATACGGACTTCCCGAACACGCTCGAGCACTACGCGCGCTATCTGGTCTTCCTCGAGTACCTGCAGATGGCGGTCCGGCCCCGGACCCTGCGGCTGACCGATACGGTGACGGCAGAGCCGGCGATCCGGCCGGTCACGGTCGACCTGATCCTCGACATCGGCAACAGCCGCACCTGCGGGATCCTGATCGAGTCCCACCCGAACGAGGATCGGGTCGACCTCAACAACTCGTTCGTGCTGCAGCTCCGCGACCTGTCCGAGCCCGAGCAGGTCTACACCGAGCCGTTCGAGAGCCATGTCGAGCTGTCGCACGCCCGGTTCGGCCGCGATCACCTCTCGCGCCTGTCGGCGCGCCCGCGGGCGTTCTTCTGGCCGAGCCCCGTCCGGGTCGGGCCCGAGGCCAGCCGGTTCCGCGAGCTCGCCCAGGGCACCGAGGCGGTGGGCGGCCTGTCGAGCCCGAAGCGCTACTTGTGCGACGTCCGCCCGGTGAACCAGGAATGGCGCTTCCCCGATCGCGACTACGGCGCCGACGGGACAAGCCCGCTGATCGACCGCACGATCCGGCAGTTCGTCAACAGCCGCGGCGACGTCATCGCGCAGCTCGACGCCGACCGGAAGCGCTACGGGATTCGGGTCCTGCCGGACGACCGCGTCGGCGCCTCGCGCCTGACCTTCTCGCGCTCGTCCTACTTCACCTTCATGGTCGCCGAGGTGGTCTGCCACGCCCTGTCGACCATCAACAATGCCGGGGTGCGCGAGCGCCGGCGCACGAAGGATGCCCCGCGCAAGCTGCGCCGAATCATCCTGACCCTGCCGCCCGCCATGCCGGTCCAAGAGCAGCGCCTGCTCCGGTCCCGCGCCGAGGGTGCGGTGAAGCTGATCTGGCAGCTCATGGGCTGGGCCGACAATCCGCCCCCCGGCCTGACCCAGCCCGAGGTCCACGTCGCGTGGGACGAGGCGAGCTGCGTCCAGTTCGTCTACCTGTACGGGGAGATCACCCAGAAGCTCGGCGGTGCCGTTGACGGCTTCCTGAGGCTCGTCGGCCGCCCCCGGCCGTTCGCGGAGCCCGACACCACACCCGGCCCGGAAATACGCCCGGAGCCGTCGGTGCGGATCGCCAGCATCGATGTCGGCGGCGGCACCACCGACCTGATGATCACGACCTACTACGCGGAGGGCAACCGGGCGATCAAACCGGTGCAGAACTTCCGCGAGGGGTTCCGGATCGCCGGCGACGATATCCTCAAGCGGGTGATCGAGCGCCTCGTCCTGCCCACGATCGAGGCGGCCCTGCGCTCGGCCGGGCATCCGGACCCACACGCCCTGCTGCTGGAGCGCTTCGGCGGCGACCGCGCCAACATGGCCGAGCAGGAGAAGCATCTGCGCCGGCAATTCGTGTCGCGGGTGCTGGAGCCGATCGGCCTGCGCATCCTCGGCGACGTCGAGGCGGGCGCGGAGACCACCGCCCGCCCCTTCGCCGAGTTCTTCCCCGAACGCGGCGGCCGGATCCTGCGGCGCGCCCTGCCGCAGCAGCGCCTGCTCGACTTCCTCGAGATCCCGGCCCGCACCGGCGGCGCGGCGGACTTCGCCCTGACCGACTGCGTCTTCGAGAGCCGGGCCGACGTGGTCGGCGCCTGCGTGGTCGCGACGCTCGACCTCGTCCTCGACAACCTGTGCGAGGCCGTGCACGCCCTCGACGTCGACGTGGTCCTGCTCTCGGGCCGCCCGTCCCGGCTCCAGGCCTTCGCCGACTGCCTCGCCGACAAGCTGGCGGTCTCGCCGGACCGGATCGTGCCGCTCCACCAGTATCAGGCCGGCACGTGGTACCCGTTCCGGGAGCGGGACAACCGCCGCATCGGCGATCCCAAGACCACCACGGCTGTGGGCGGCATGCTCTGCGCGCTCGCGGAGGGCCAGCTCACCAACTTCACCCTGTTCACCCGCCGACTCGCGCTGCGCTCCACGGCCCGCTACATCGGCGAGCTTGAGCTGAGCGGCCAGCTCCGCGACGCCGGCCTCGTCTTCCGCGAAGTCGATCTCGACGCGCCGGCCTCGGCCCGGCGCCAGGGACCGGCGATGAGCGCGAAGCTCCGGTACTACGCGCCGATGCGCCTGGGGTACCGGCAATTGCCGGTGGAGCGCTGGATCGCGACGCCGCTCTACCGCTTGCGGATGCGCGCCGGCCAGGAGGCGACGCAGCTGCGGCTGCCCCTCGAGATCACCCTGGAGCGCAGCGGCGACGGCCGGCCCGACGACGAAGGGCCGGATGCCCTGCTGCGCTCGGAGTCGATGAAGGAAGAGTTCGAGATCACCGACGCCTACGACGCGGACGGTCTCGACGTCGGACGCAAGATCGAGCTCGTGCTCGATACCCTGGCCTCGGAGCAGGGATACTGGCTCGACACCGGCATCCTCGCCCTGAATTGAGATCACGCATGTCGACCGAACATCTGGCGCAGGATTGCAGGAATACGGGCCGGCTGGCCGAGGACGCCGAGCAGTGGCTCGGCGACGAGGCCAATGCCGGCGCGGTCGGACGCGAGCGTGCGGATCTCATCCGCTACGTCCGGAAGGCGGCCAACCGGGCCGAGCGGCTGGCCCGCGCGGCGGCCCGGCCGATGTGCGCGGGCGTGTTCGGGCCGAGCCAGGCGGGCAAATCCTACCTGGTCGAGGTCCTGGCGCGTCCGGAGGACGGTGCCCTGCGGGCCCGCTTCGACGGGCACGAGCCGGTGGATTTCCTGGCCGAGATCAACCCGATCGGCGAGAAGGAGGCGACGGGGCTGGTCACCCGCTTCACGGCCGGTGCAGGAGCTACGGCCGGGCAGACGCCGCCCGGTGCGCCGGTCCGCCTGCGGGTCCTCAGCGAGGTCGATCTCGTCAAGGTCCTGTGCAACACCTTCCTGCACGACGGCGACGCCACCAAGGAGACGCCGCCGGGCCCCGAGGCCATTGCCGCGCTGCTGGCGAGCTTGAAGGCCCAGGCCCGACCCGGCACGTCGCGCTTCGGCGACGTCGCGATCGACGACCTGCAGGATTATGTGCGCGACCAGGCCCGCGGCACGCGGCCTCTCGACGATCTCGCCCGCTACTGGGATGAGGCCCGCAGCTTGGCCGGAGGCCTCGACCTCGACGGGCGCGCCCGCTTGTTCGCGCCCCTCTGGGGCGGCCACGCGGCCTTCACGGCCGTCTACCGCCAGCTCGCGGAGGCGCTGGAACGCCTCGACCATCCGGAGGAGATCTTCGCGCCGCTCGCCGCTCTGGTGCCCCGCGAGGGCAGCATCCTCGATGTGGCGACCCTGGCGGGTCTCGGGGCGGCTCGCTCGGACGATACCCTGACGGTGCACGCGGCCGGCGGCAGGGCCGTCACGCTGGCGCGCGCCACGGTGGCGGCGATCACCGCGGAGCTGCGCATCGAGATCGCCGACACGCCCCGGGCCTTTCTCCAGGAGGCGGACCTGCTCGACTTCCCCGGCGCCCGCAGCCGTCAGAAGGTCGATCTCGCCCATTTCCTGACCGCGCACCCGGACGCGCTGAAGGAGACCTTCCTGCGCGGCAAGGTCGCCTACCTGTTCGACCGCTACGTCGCCGAGCAGGAATTGACCGCGATGATGCTGTGCGTCCGCCCCTCCAACCAGGAGGTCGTGACGCTGCCCGACCTCGTGGAGCGCTGGATCACGCTCACGCACGGATCGAGCCCGGAGGCGCGGGCGCAGCTGCCGAACCTGCTGTTCCTCGTGCTCACGTGGTTCGACAGCCACTTCGCCGACAAGGCCGGCGACGTCGGCCAGGATGCGGGCCTGCGCTTCCGCAACCGGATCGAAGCCTCGCTGCTCGGCTTCTTCGGGAAGGCGCACACGTGGCCGCGGCAATGGATTCCGGGCGCGCCGTTCCGCAACACCTACTGGTTCCGGAACCCGAACTACCCGGCGGAATCGGTCATCCGTTACGACGGACGGCGCGAGGTGGCGTTCCTGCCCGAGAAGCAGGAGCGGATCGCCGAGCTGCGCGCCGGCTTCGCCGCCCTGCCGGAGGCGACCGCGCATTTCGCGGATCCGGGCCGCGCCTTCGATGAGGCCCTCCGCCTCAACGACGGCGGCGTGAGCTACCTCGCCGAGAACCTGTCGCGGGTCTGCCGGCCGGCGCTGAAGGCGCAGCAGATCGCCTCCCGGCTGGAGGCCCTGCGCGCCGAGATGCGGGAGCGGCTTGCCCGCTTCCACGTCGCCCTCGACATCGAGACGCGGCTGGCCGAACGGCGCGAGGCGGCCGGCGAGGTCTTCGACGCGCTCGATGCGGTCGTGGCGGCCGGCCAGTTCGGCTCGCTCCTCCGGGCGCTCATGGTGGATCCCGCGGCGCTCGCGCAGGCCCTGCACGGGGCGGAGAGCGTGACCACCGAGGCCGCGCCCCCCGTCGCGGCGCCGCGCATCGCCCGCCCCGGGGCGATCCCGCGGCCGGGCGCGGCGCCGGCGCCTCGAGCCGAGCCGTCGAGCCTGGGCAACGACCGGGAGCGCGCGATGGCGCGGGCCGTGGTCGCCGCCTGGATTGTGGCCTTGCGCCGTACGATCGAGACCGAGGACTTCGCGCGCCGCTTCGCCGTGCCGCTGACCGCCTTGGAGATCGTGGTCAGCGAGCTGATCATCCTGGCCCGCCGCGCCGACATCGAGGGTGGCATCGCGTCCGATCTGCGGGACACGGCAACCGTCGAGCGCTCCGAGCAGTCGACGGTCAAGCTCGCGCTGATCGCCGCGACCCGCCTCAACCGGCTGACCGGCAGCCTCGGGTTCACCCTCGTCCCGCCGGCCGGCGAGCGCCCCGCGATCCAGGACGAGGCGGGGGATCGGGTCGCCTTCGCCCAGCGACCGGTCAGCTACGACGCCCGCAGCATCGGGCAGGCCCCCGCGACCTTCGCCCATACCTACGCCACCGACTGGTTCCACGGCTTCTACCGGATCGTCGAGGACAACGCCAAGAGCGCGTCCGGCGTCACGATCGACCTCGCGCAGAACGCCCGGATCGGCGCGATCCTCGCCGGTCTCCAGGCGCGCGCCGCCTGACCGCCCCCGCCCGCTCGCTCCGCTGTACGCATGAAGCCTTCGCCATGACGATCCGCATCACCGAGGACGAGGACGAGTCCGGCGGCTACGCCTTCATCGATCTCGGTCGCCCGCTGGCGTCGCCGCTGCTCTCGTTCCGCCGCCAGGATACCGAGCCGCGGCATCTCGGGGCGGAGGGCTGGCAGCCGGAGGTCGCGTGGCTCGCGCCGCTCGCGGTGACCGAGCGGGACGGGCGGGCCGTCGCGCGCTTCGGCCCCAACGTCGCCGACCGCATCGAGGAGCTGGTCCCGATCGAGATCGTCGCGCAGGACGGCACCTCTTTCGGCGTGGTCGCGTGGCCGACCATTTCGCCCGCGCCGTCCGGCGGGGGCATCCTCGCCGGCCTTCCGGCAGCGGCTCCGACGCTGACCCGGGACGGCATCGGTGGTCCGTCCGTCGCGGCCACCGAGGCGGTGCCGCTCCCGGAACCGGAGCCGGCCCCGCCGCAGGACGCCGCGCCCGCGGCTCCGCCGGCGCCCGCGCCGGCTGCGCGCAAGAGCCGGCTGCTCTGGCCTCTGGTCGCGCTGATGCTCCTCGCGCTGGCCGCTGGCGGCGCCTACCTGTACCGCGACCGGCTGCCCGACCTCGTGGCCCGCCGCGAGGCGCCCCCCCAGGAGCCGAGCCCGCCGCCGGCTCCTCCCGAGCCGGATTCCCGCCTGACGGCCGCCGAGCTGCGGCAGCGCTACGCCCGCCTCGTCGACGAGCGCGCGCCGGCCGGCGCTTTCCTGGCGCTCGGCGAGACGGCGCTCGCCTCCCGGCAGGGGAGCGCGGCCTTCCGCGCCTTCGAGGAGGCCGATCCGGTCACGAGCGCGGACGCGGCCTGGCAGCTCGCGCGCTTCTACGACCCCGGCAACGCCGACGCGGCGTACCGCGAGGCGGCGCGGCCCGACATCGTGCGGGCAGCCTACTACTACGCCCTCTGGCGCAACCGCTCCCCCCGCCACACCGAGGCGCTCCGGGCGCTGTGCGAGGGCAGTGCCGCCAGCGACCGCCTCCGGGCGATCTGTCGTCCCTGATGGCCCCGGCGCGCCCCACGATGTCCGTCCGGCCGCGACTCTCACACTCTCCGATGCCGAGGATTCCCGACATGGCCCCGCCCGCCCGAACCGACCGTCGCTGGAGGCGCCTGGCCGCCGCGACCGCGCTCGGTGTCGCCGCCACCGCCGGGCACGCGGCCTCGCCCGGGCTGACGGTCCAGGCCGCCGCCGCGCGCAGCAGCGCCGTCACCGGACAGCGGATCGCGCTGCTGATCGTGCCGCAAGCCTCGTCCTCCGGCGGCCGGGCGGCGACGGCCAACGCCGACGAGGAGGCCTATCGCAAGCGCCTGCGCGACATCGGATTCGAGGTGTGGACGGTCGGGCCGGCCGACCGCCCGCAGCTGGATCGCGGATTGCGCGAGGCCGTCGGCCGCCTGCCGGAGGAGGCCCAGGTGGCGGTCTTCGCCCTCGGGCCGACCATCGGCGGCGCCGACGACATCTATCTGATGCCGCAGGACGCCCCGTCCGATGCCGGACAGCGCCCGGGCCTGCTCGACAGCGAGGGCGTGCGGCTGAGCGACGTGCTGCGCCGCGTCGCCCGACGCCGGACCCGCGAACTCGTCGTCGTGATCGACGAGTGTCAACCCGCGTCGGGCGGGCACTGCGATTTCGATGCAGCAGCGGGAAGTTCGGGCGCGAGCGTCATCGGCGGCGAACGCGCCGGTCGCCGCAACGCATCGGGCGCACCGCTCGCGGGCCGCGCCTCGCTGCGCGATCCCATGCTCGCCGCGATGGCGCAGGAGGGCGAGACCTTCCTGCAGTCGCACGAAACCCTGAAGCGGGGCCTCGCCGGCAGCGATCTGGAGCCCCGGGCGAGCGGCGCGCTCACCACCTCGTTCGCCTTCATCCCGCAGGGGTTCTTCGCGGGCCTGTGGACCGAGTGCAACAAGATCGACCCGAATGCCGAGCCGGCCGCGCTGCGCGGGGCGAATCTCGATCCCGCGATCCGCGCCTGCGAGGCGATGACGGGGACCTATCCCTATGCACGGCCCTTCGAGGACCGGCTGCAGGCCGGGCGGGAGCAGCGGGCCTATCAGCGGGCGGTCGCCTCCTGCGACGATGCCACGGCCACCGCGAGCTACAGCGCGTCCTACCCGGCGGGTCGCTTCCGCGCCCTGGTCGACACCTTCGCGGTTGAGTGCGGCCGCGCGCGGGATCGCCAGGACGAGGCCCGACGGCAGCAGGCGGACGATTCCCGACGTCAAGAGGAGGACAGGCGCAGACGGCAGGAGGAGATGGATCGGCAATGGGCGGACGCCCGACGTCAGCGGGAGCAGGACGAGCAGCGCCGCCTGGAGGAGGAGCGGCGCCAGCGTGAGCTGCAGCAGCGCACCACGGTCGGAAGCGCCTCCGGCTGGACGCTGAACTACTCGACCAACCTGCTCGAGATCTCGCCGATGGCCAACGACCAGTACGATCCGCAGAAGCAGACCTACACGACGATCTGGCACTCGCGGCAGCACGGCGAGCAGGTGGTGATGTACGTGCAGGTCAGCCCGAACGAGCGTTGCGGCAGCGCGCAACAGTTCATCACGGAGCAGATCCGGCCGCGACGGAGCCAGATCAGCCGCGCGCAGGAGGTCAACACCTCGCCGGTCCGCGCCGGGTTCGTGCTCGAAGGCCGCGGGACGGCCGTCGCCCAAGGCAGCTTCGACGACAGAAGCTTCTACGACTTCGCGGCGATCCGGCGCGACGACCGCAGCACGATCACGAATATCGGCGGGCGTTTCCCCGCCGAGTTCAGCGACCTGTACCGGGCCGAACTGCTGCGCATGATGAACTCGATGCAGCTGCCCGGCCGCGATGTCTTCAACAATCGCTGCGGCTGACAGCGATGAGCCGCCCGAGAAGCCGGAAGCAGGACGGATCGACCATGCGCGCCCCCTTGCTCGCCCTCATTGCATGGGGCCACGCCGGCCTGATCGCGGCGATGACGCTCCCGTGTTCCTCCGCTCTGGCCGATCCCGCCCAGGATTGTCGGTCCGGGAGCCCGGAGATGCGCGTCGGCGGATGCAGCCGCCTCCTCGCCGAGGCCCGGACGCCGCGGCAGCGCGCGATCGCCCTCGATGGACGGTGCTGGGCGAATATCGACCGGGGCGCGTTCGCGGACGCCCTGACGGATTGCAACGGCGCCATCCGGGCGGACGATCAGTACCCCTATGCCTTCCACAATCGCGGGATCGCCTATGCGGGCCTGCAGAACCCGATCGCGGCGATCACGGACTTCAACCGTGCGCTGGCGATGCGGCCGACCTTCTCGAACACGCTCATGAACAGGGCGAAGGCTTATGTCACCCTGGGAAACACGCAGGCGGCAATCCGAGATTACGAAGAGGTTCTTCGTCTGAAGCCTGATAACGAAGAAGCTAAGAGCGCTCTTAACGTGCTGCGCGGCACTGCGGGCACATCACCATCGCTGAACGCAAACAATTCGCTCTGCGGCAGCATGGGATGCAATTAGTCCTCGCCCCGGACGCTGTGATCGCTTTTGAGCGCTCTTGCCAGATACTTGGCTTGTGACAAGCGCCGATTTCTTGAAGCACAGTCGAACCAGACGCTTACGAAAAGCTACGCTCGCGGCCACGCGACATTCCATTGAAGGTCGTTGAACGGGCCCGGCCAATTCGCAGCGTAGGATGACGGCGCGGTGCCCGCCAACCGTCTTCGGCCCTTCCGCGGACTTGCCCAGGCTCTGGACGCGTTGGCGAGCGAGCCGGCGTAGGACGGCGCCCCACCCGTCGATCCGTCGCGAGGTGCCGGCGCCCACGTAGCGCTCGGCTCGCCGTTGACCGTACGGGGCGTTCCCCGTCGCATGGTCGATGGGACATCTTTTCGCGCTCACGCAGCGTTGCCGTCGTCACGACGCTCATCCATTGATGAAAAGCCCTGTCCAGGCTTTGATGTGCCGCTCTCCCCGTTCAAGGCTGATGGCTCGTGAGGCTTGCTCCGTGTGGAGAGCGCAAGTGTCTCGAGAGCATTCCCAAGGGCCGCGAACTCCGCGGTGTTGTCGAAGATACACCACGCGCGACGTCCTTGGATTGTCTTCTGGTGCAGGCGCTCGGCGATCCGGGTGAGAACGGGCGGCTCATAGGCCGAACGGTACATGCGTGGGGAGCCATGGAGCCGGTAATAGGCGAGATCCAGCCAACCCCCGGGCCTGCCCGCCTCCCGGACGGGCGCGGGATCGGCAGCGACCCGAGCGATCGCATGGTCGCAAAGGACCTTATCGACGTCCTGGGTAAACCAAGTCGCGTGGCGCGGTTCACAGACGATGTCGCCCGCGAAGCACCGCCTGAAAGTCGCCAGGAATCGCGCGGCGGACGCGCAGTCGAACGCCAGGCTTGGCGGAAGCTGAAGCAGCAGCGGCCCGAGCTTGGACCCGAGGCCCGCCACCTCACCCAGGAAGCGGGCGAGGACCTCGTCCACATCGGTCAGGCGCCGCTCATGCGTGATGGCCCGCGGCACCTTCACGGCGAACCGGAATCCGGCCGGCACCGCAGCAGCCCATTTTTCGTAGGTTGCAACGCGATGCGGCCGGTAGAAGGACGTGTTGATCTCGACGGCGGAGAGGCGCTGCGCGTACCGCTCCAGATGGCTGCCGTCTCCCGGGAAGTGCGGCGCGTAGGCTTTCGGCAGGCTCCAGCCCGCAGTGCCGATCATGATAGACTCTGGTGTGCGCATCGGCTGCCGCGGAGGCTCGTGAGCCGCGCCCGTCAGATGCGCGGCGGTTGAACGGGTGTCGATACGCATGCGCGCGCTTGAAGAGGTCTTCGATCGCCTGCCACAATCCGCATTCCGTCAGCGATTCCGGCTGGCGGCCGCCGACCGGACCTACCTGCGCGACAAGGGCCTCTCGACGGTTCTCGAGCATGCTCGGGACTTCGTCAAACGGCGCCTCGCGCCCGCCGAGCCGATGAATGACGGTAAGCAGACGCCCTTTCGCGGTCATCCGGTCTTCACGGCGCAGCATGCGACGGCAACGTGCTGCCGTGGCTGTCTGGCCAAGTGGTACGCCATACCGGCGGGGCGGGCCTTGACCGGTTCCGAGCAGGCTCACGTGATCGAGGCGATCGCGCGCTGGCTGCGTTCCCAGAGCGTCGATGGCGCGTGACGCGACGCGTTCCCGAACTGTGCTGAGACCCGCAGCGACTCGGTGAAAGGACCGCGCACCACCTGAAGAGCCAGGATCGAGACCTGCGCTCTTGGACGATTGCAGCCGGCACCTTCAGGCTTGGCGTCGCGCTGCTGCCTGTCTCGGCTTTCCCGCCACTCTGCCCCGCCGCTTCCCACGATCAACCGGCGCTTTGCCTTTTCTCGCGCCAGGGTTGCCGGCTCCGGGTCGCTCCTGCGGCTGGGGGACGTGCGCGTCGAGGAAGCGCCGGCACGCGTCGAAATCCGTCTCTGTCTCCGGCGGACAGGGGACGCCTCGCTGCTCTGCCAGACTGCGCGCGTAACGGAGCATCGCGGCGCTCGGGATACGCCGATCACGAGGCTCGCCGGCGCTGTCCGTCTGGGGCACGCGTGGCCCGGCATGGGTGTCCAGGAAGGATCGGCAGATGCTGATGCTGCTCTTGCAGCCGCGGGGCAGCGTCACGCCTTTTCGCTCGGCCAAGCTGACGGCGAACGACATCATGGCCGAGGTCGGCGGCCGATTGTCGGCCTGACCGGGCGGGATCAGGCTCGGATCGAGGCTGACCACCGGTGAGTCCGCGATCGCGGCGATCAGCTCATCGAGGCGCGCGCGGGTCCGCTGCCGGAACGCGTTCGCACGATCGACGGCCTCGGCACGCGTGGCCGCGCGACCGATCTCCGCCAGCTCGGCCTCGAACATGGCGCGCCCGACCGGGTCACCGTAGGCCGGGAATACGCGCCGCACCGCCGTGATGAAGGCCAGCCCTACCTCGGTCACCGCGATGGCTGGATCCTTGCCGCTGGACAGCGTGACGTAGCGGCTCTTCAGCAGCTTGGGCAGGATCGTGTCGCGGGTCGCGGCGGTGCCGAGGCCCTTGGGTTCGTTCGGGTTGACCGGATTCTCCAGCGCGCGCTTGACCGCCGGATCATCCACCTGGTCGATCAGCCGGCCCATCACCACCGGTAGCTCGCCGCGGCTGATCCGCCGCGGCGGTTCGGTCATCGCGGTGGCGACGCCTGCCTTCGTGGCCGAGGCGCCCTCGCCGTCGTCCACGGCCGGCAGGCGCGCGGACGTGGCCTCGGCGTCGCGTTTCGCCTTACCGGGGACGGCATCGGTCTCGAGGTCAGCCTCGCTGCCGTAGATCGCGCGCCAACCCGGCGCGCGTATGACGCTGCCCGACACGGCGAAGCGCTTCGTTCCCAAAGGGGTCCCGACCTCGGCCGCGACACTCGTTCGGGCATCGATGCCGTCGGGAAGGTGGGCGGCCAGATAGGCCTTCGCGACGAGTTCCCACAGCCGGAACTGGTCGGCCGAGAGGCGGCCGCGCTCAGGAACCTTGCGCAAGGGCACGATGGCGTGGTGCTCGCCCGGGTCCTTGACGTAGTGTCCCTTGGCCCCGCGTCGGATCAAGGGTGCCTCGGTCCCGGGTATGACGCTGCGCAGATCGGTCAGCACGGAAACCACGGCCGTCATGACCGCAGCGGCATCGCCCGCCTGTCCGTCCGGCAGGTATTCGGACTCGGTCCGCGGGTAGCTGAGATAGCCCTGATCGTACAGCTCCTGGGCGAGACCGGCCGTGTGCTGCGGATCCCAGCCGAACCACTTGGCGCAGCGCCGCGCCAAGGTGTCTTTCGAGAACAGCCGCGGCGGCGCGCGCCGCACGTCCTTGTGCTCGACGGCCAGGGGACCCGACCACGTCGCCGCGGCGGCACGGATCGTCTCGGCGACCGCCGGGTCGAAGATCCGCTCCTTGGGCGCATGCCACAGGACCAGCTCGGCGCCGGACCGGGTGCCCAGGTGCAGGGCGACCTTGAAGAAATCCTGCGGCACGAAGGAGCGGATGCGCGCCTCCAAGTCGGCCAGGATGGCGAGGGTGGGTGTCTGCACGCCGCCGAAGCGCCAGGGCTCACCGAAGGCCGGCGGACGCAGCCGCAGCGAAATGGCCCGTGTGCCGTTCAGACCGAGGTGGTAATCCTCGTACTGCCTGCAGAGCGCCTCCAGGTAGGCGGCGTAGTCGCGCTCGCCTGAACCGGGCTCCTTGGCCAGGGCCGCGAAGGCGCGGCGGATCGAGACATCGTCGAGCGCACCGAGCTTGAGCCGGTCGACGCGCCCGCGCCAGCCGAGGTGCTCCAGCACCTCCCAGGCGATCATGGAGCCCTCGCGCCCCGGGTCGGTGGCGATGATCACCCGGTCGACGCCGCTCAGGGCCTGCCGGATCGACGCGATCTTCGGCGCGTGCGACTGGCCGGACCGGTTCGTGCCGTGGCTGACCGGGATCGTATCGAGCACGATCGGCAAGGCCTCGAAGCGCCAGGGCTTCCACTCGGGCCGGATGCTGCCCGGCTCCTCGGCCGACAGCAGGTGCCCCTCGGCAGCCACGCAGACGGTCGTCGGCGAGCGGAAGAAGCGCTGCAGCTGACGCATGGCCGAGGGCTTCTCGAAGAAGAACAGCGTGCGACCGGAATTCGGAGGTGACATGTCGCTGACCGCGAAGACGCTCGCTGCCCTTGGCAGCGGGTTCGCATTTTGTTCTAGTCGGGCTCCGCACGCAACAGGCACAAGGGATGGGACAGCTGCCGCTCATGCCGAACGCGAGCCGATGCCGCTCCAACGGCATGAGAGATCGTGACGCAAGTCTGACGCTTCCGCCGACGCAGCGGAAGATGGGTCCGTGCGAGGGGGAGCGACATGCGAGGCGGCATTGCGGTCTCTGAGGGCCTCGTCTTCGGCGTCCGTGCCGACGGTACTCTCGCCCACATCTCGGAGGTCGGCTCCGGCTTGGCGTGCGGCTGTCGGTGCCCACGCTGTGGAACGCCGCTGGTGGCCCGCAGAGGTGACCGGGTCCAACACCATTTCGGGCATCACGGCGCGGCTGGGGAGCGCTCCTGTCACGGCGGCCCGGAGACAGCCTTGCACCGGTTCGCCAAGGAACTGCTCGCCTCCAAGCTGACGCTCGCCCCCTCCCGTGCTCCGCGATGGTGAGCGGCAGCCTCTTCACCCGGGCGGACCCTACCGGTTCGATTCGGCGCTCTTGGAGCACCGGCTCGGTACCATCGTGCCTGACGTGATCGTGCGCCGCGCAGACCGGGATCTGCTGGTCGAGTTTCAGGTCACGCACGCGTGCGGCCCCGATAAGATCGCCGGGATCGCGAACCTCGGGCTCGCCGCGGTCGAGATCGACCTGTCCGGCTTGCTGCAGAGCGCAGGGCGCCGAGACCTTGAGGATGCCATCCTCTTCCGGTCGCCCCGTCGATGGCTGCACAACCCGAAACTTCAACGCGTTTCCGCCGCGCTGGCGGAGGCGGTCGACCGCCCCGTCCGGCCGGACCGGACCTCTGCCGCTCTGGAGCGCGCCTACGCCGCAGCCTGCCGAGAGGTGCGCGCGATGCCTGTCGCGGGCTTGGCGCCGGCCCGGATCGAGGCCGACGGCCTGTCCCACGCCATCGGGCTTGAGGTTGCCGGGTTCGGCTGCTTCAGCGTCTCGCCTCGGGACTGGCAGGCTCTGATCCTCATGTCTGCGCTCGATCGCGCGCTGGTGCGCGGCCCCGGCGCGGTGAAGGTCGAGACGGCGCTGCGGCAGGTGCGGGAGCGGGGCTGGGTGCGGCGGCGCTTCAGCCGCCTTCAACCGGCCGAGGTCGCGAGCCTGCGGACCGCATCGTCCTCGTTCGCGCTGCCCGACATGGCGATTGCGGCCTGGGCGACGGCGCTCTCGCTGCAAGGCCTACTGATCCCGAGCGGTCGGCGCAATGAATGGATCATCCGGCGCGAGACGCTGCACTCGGCGCGGGATGCGCGCCATCATGGGGTAGCGTGCGGGCGGTGATCGGCGTGCCCCAAGGCAGCCAGGACCCCAGTTCCCCCGTAAATGGAGTGTCCGCCTCTGGAAGGCTTCACCGGCTCAGCCAGTCCCGCAGCTTGGTCCAGCGCGGCTTCATGGTGCCGCCGCGGACCGCCACCGCCACGGCCTTCCGCTGCCCGAGCAGCACCACGAGCCGCTTGCCGCGGGTCACGCCCGTGTAGAGGAGGTTGCGCGCCAGCATCGTCCAGTGCTGCATCGCCAGCGGGATCACCACCGCCGGATATTCCGAGCCCTGCGATTTGTGGATGGTGGTGGCGTAGGCCGGCACCAGCGTGTCGAGCTCGCCGTAGGGGTAGATTACCTCCCGGCCCTCGAAATCGGCGATCACCGCGCCCTCGTCCGCGTCGATCCGCGCGACCGTGCCGAGGTCGCCGTTGAACACCTCCCGGTCGTAGTCGTTCTGGCTCTCCATCACCCGGTCGCCCGGGGAGAAGCGCCAGCCGAAGCGCTCCACCGAGACCGGCGGGTTCGGGTTCAGCACGGCCTGGAGTTCGTGGTTGAGGTTGCGCGCGCCGAGTACGCCGCGCTGCATCGGGGTGAGCACCTGCACGTCGCGGACCGGATCGAGGCCGAACCGGGCCGGGATCCGCCGGGTCACCACCTCGATCAGCGTCTGCACCGCCGGCTCGGGTTCGTCGATCGCGATCCAGTGGAAGTCGCTCTCGGCGCCGCGCGGGGCGGGCTCGGGCATCGTGCCCGCGTTGATCCGGTGGGCGTTGACCACGATCCGGCTCTCGGCCGCCTGCCGGAACACCTCCGTGAGCCGCGCCACCGGCACCGCGCCGGACGCGATCACGTCGGCGAGCACCTGGCCGGGCCCGACCGAGGGCAGCTGGTCGACGTCGCCCACGAGGAGCAGGCCTGCATGCTCCGGGACCGCCTTGGTCAGCGCGTTCATCAGCGGCACGTCGACCATCGACGTCTCGTCGATCACGAGCAGATCGCAGGGGAGGGGTTCTCCTCGTTGCGCGAGAAGCCGCCGTGCTTGGGGTCGATCTCCAGCAGCCGATGGAGGGTCTTGGCCTCGAGCCCCGTCTGCTCGCTCATCCGCTTGGCGGCCCGGCCGGTCGGGGCGGCCAGCAGCACCCGGACCCCCTTGGCCCGCAGGACCCGCAGGATCGTGTCGAGGGTCGAGGTCTTGCCCACGCCCGGCCCGCCGGTCACCACCGCGAGCTTGGCGCCGAGCACGAGCCGTACGGCCGCCTCCTGCGACGGCGAGAGCGTCTTGCCGGTCTTCTCCGCCACCCAGGGCAGGGCCCGGACGAGGTCGATCTCCGGCCAGGGCGGGCCGCCCGCCGCCCGCCGCCGGAGCCGCTCGGCGATGGCGCGCTCGGCGGCGTGCAGGCCGGCGAGGAAGATGCAGGCCTTGTCACCGATGATGTCCTGGACGACCTCCCCGGTTTCCAGCACGTCGAGGAGCGCCGTGCGGATCAGAGGCGCCTCCACCCCGAGGAGGTCGACCGCCAGCGACACGAGTTCCGCCACCGGCAGGGCGCAGTGGCCGGCATCGGTGGCGGTCTGCAGCGCGAAGGAGATCCCGGCCCGCAGGCGCTGGGGCGCCTCCCGGGTCAGCCCGAGCCGCATCGCGATAGCGTCCGCGGTCTTGAAGCCGATGCCGCGGATGTCCTTCGCCAGCCGGTAGGGATCCTCGGTCATGACCGCGATGGCCTCGTGGCCGTAGGTCTTGAAAATCCGCACCGCCCGGGCCGTCCCGACGCCGTGGGCGTGCAGGAACAGCATGATCTCGCGCACGGCCTTCTGCTCGGCCCAGCCGGCGACGATGCGGGCGGCGCGCTTGGGCCCGATCCCTTCCACCTCGGTGAGGCGGCCGGGCTCGGCCTCGATGATCTCGAAGGTGCCTTCCCCGAAGGCCGCCACGATGCGCTTGGCCATGGCGGGGCCGATGCCGCGCATGTGGCCGGAGGCGAGATACTTCTCGATGCCCTCGACGCCCGTGGGCGGCGTCACCTTGAGCGTGTCGGCCTTGAACTGCAGGCCGTGCTGGCGGTCCGTGTGCCAGATGCCGGTGGCGGTGATCCACTCGCCCGCGCCGATCGCCGGCGCGTGGCCGATCACCGGCACGAGGTCGCGCTTGCCGCGCGCCTGGACCTTGAGGACGCAGAAGCCGGTCTCCGGGCTGTGGAAGGTGACGCGCTCGATCGTGCCGGCCAGCGCCTCGACGGGCTGATGGCGGTCGACAGTCTGTGGCGTCGCGCGCTGGTTCATGCCCGGACCGGCTGCACCCGGGCGGGCGCGCCCAAAAGTTCAGATCTGAGAGTTCACATCCGAGGGTTCTCACCCGAGAGTTGAAGATCGGGACTCGCACAGGGCGCGGCAACGGGGTCATGGCCGGCTGGTCGGGGACGGCGCCGCGACCCGTCGTCACGCGTGGGAACCGCGCGGGATGCCACGTCGAGCGGCACAACTCCCATCGTGCGCCGAGCGACCGCACACCAGAGCGCCAGGCGCCGCCTCGGCGTGCCGATGCAAACGGCACATGAGACCTGACGGCTCGGTCAGGATGTACTCGATTGCCCGCAATCAATACGTGTCTTCAACGCTGACCGTGCGGTGTTGTACGGGCGGTTTTGTGTGGAACCCTTTTCCGCGCTTGCCGTTGCTGCCTTCGATTGAACTCAGGAGGCTAACCTATGCGGAACATCATTCTCTCGGGCGCCCTGTTCGCGGCTCTGTGCGGTGCGGCGAGCGCCGAGGAGACCACCGTCGTTCGCCGCGACGGGCCCGCCGTCGTCGATCACCGCGACACCACGGTCGAGCGCCGTGAGGTCACCACCGGCAGCGTCGATTGCGGCTCAAAGACCGTCCACAAGGAGGACGGCATGGGCAACTCCAAGACCGTCCACAAGGAAGGCTGCAACTGAGATCCCGCGGCTCACATCATTCTGACGCTCACGGAGACTCACACATGACCAACAAGCTCCTCCTCGCGCTGGCGACCGCCGGCCTCTTCTCCCTGCCGATGGCCGCCCAGGCGCAGGGCACCCTGCGCGGGGCCGCCGAAGGCGCCGAGGCGGGCTCGGCGGCAGCGGGCCCGGTCGGCGGCATCGTCGGCGGCGCGGTCGGCGCGGCCACCGGTACGGTCGGCGGCATCCTGGGCGTCGGCGACCGCCCGCGCTTCCGCAGCTACGTCCGCGAGCGCGGCGCGCGCTCGTACAGCTGGGGCGGCCCGGTCCGGGTCGGCACCGTGCTGCCGGAGGACAGCGTGACCTATTACGACGTGCCCAGCGAGTACCGGGTGCGTCCGGGCTACCGCTACACGATCGTGAACGACCAGCCGGTCCTGGTCGATCGCACCCACCGCATCGTCGAAGTCATCGACTGACGATCGACGGACAGGTGGCGGGCGCCGGACCTTCCGGCGCCCGCCACCAATTCGACCTGTCCGCAAGAGGCTTCCACGTCCTTGCGAGCGCAGCGAAGCAATCCAGGGTGGCGCTGCGTTCAGAGGCGTGCCGCCGCACTGGGTTGCTTCGCTGCGCTCGCAGGGACGGGATCGCGACCGGGGCGGCGCGGCGCCTGCGTCAGCTGCGGGTGAGCGCCGCGTCCGGCAGGGTCAGGGTGATCCGGTATTCGGACGCGTCGTGGCGGCGCTCCACATTCGCCTCGAGCTGCCGCAGGGACATCTCCACCAGCAGCGAGCCGAAGCCGCGCCCGGGCCGCGGCTCGGCTACGCGGGCCATGCGCTCGCACCAGACCAGGACGAGCCCCGCCGCATCCCGGTCCCAGGTCACCGACAGCGACCCGTCGTCGGACCCGAGCGCCCCGTACTTCACCGAGTTCGTCGCCCATTCGTGCAGGATCATCGCCAGCGACGAGACGTGGCGCCAGTGGATCGCCACGAGCGGGCCCTCGATCACGGTCGGGACATGGTCGCGGTAGGGCCGAAGCGTCGCGCCGATCAGGCCCGCGAGGTCGCTCATGCCCTGGCCGTCCGAGGGATCGGCCAGGGAATGCGCCCGCCCCAGGGCCGAGATGCGGTCGCGCATATCGGAGGCGAAGACGCCGATCTCCCGGTGCGTCCGGGCGCCCGCCGAGATCATGCCGCCGATGATCGCGAACAGGTTCTTCACCCGGTGGTTCATCTCCCGCAGCATCAGATCGCGGGTCTCGGCCAGCGCGTATTCGGGCGAGACGTCGATGCAGACGCCGACGATCCGCTTCCGGTCACCGCTCCGGGTCAGGCGCCCGTAGCTGCGGATGTGCCGGGGTCCGTGCTCGGCCGCGCGGATGCGCAGGCGCGCCTCGAACTCGTCCAGCCCGTGTGCCGCCTTGGCGAGCGCCGCCTCCAGGCCGGGGCGGTCCTCGGGGATCACGCAGGCGGTCAGGGCCGCGGTGGTGTGGGCGACACCCGGGGCGAGGCCGAACATCGTGCCGGCCGTGCTGTCGACCAGGACGGTCCCGGCATCCGGGCTGTATTCCCAGACGCCGATGCCCCCGGCCTTGACGGCCAGCTCCAGCCGCTCCCGCTCCGCCGCGAGCTGGCGCTCCAACGACAGGGCGTCGGTGATGTCGGTGAGCACCAGGGTGGCACCGTCGACGCTGCCGTTCTGCAGGCGGTAGGGCAGCACCCGCAGGGATAGCGTCCGGTCGCCGTCCCGGGTGGCGACGCGCCGCTGGATCACCGAGCCGCCGGCGCAGACCTCCTGCGCGTCGTGCAGGTAGTCCTGCCCGGCCAGGCGGCTCGCGACGTCGGCCAGCGGCCGCCCGCGGTCGCCCGGCTGCAGCGGGAAGATCGTCGTGGCCGACGTGGTGAAGCTGCGCACCTTCAGCTCGCGATCGAGCACGATCACCGCGAGGTCGGTGGATTCGAAGAAGTTGCGCAGGTCGGCGTTGGCGACGGTGAGCTGCTCGACCTTCGTCTTCAGCTCGTCGTTGACCGTGGACAGCTCCTCGTTCGCCGACTGGAGCTCCTCGTTCATCGACATCATTTCTTCATTGGAGCTCTTCAGCTCCTCGTTCGTAGTCTCCAGCTCCTCGACGGCGGACCGCAGCTTGTAGCGCGTGCGCAGCAGCTCCTCTTCCAGCGCCTCGACATGGTCGCCGCCCGCATCCATCTCGACCAGGTCGAGGTCGCTCGCCGGCTGGAAGGCGCCGATGTCGCGCAGGACGAGCAGCATCGAGCCGTCCGGCAGGGGATCGCAGATCAGCTCGACCGGCTGCAGGCCATATTCCGAGCGGATCTCCACGGTCTTGACGACGACGCGCTTGCGGGCGTCCCGGGTCTGGCGCAGCAGCGGGCCGATCACGTCGCGCAGGCCGGGCCGCGCCAGGGTGATCGCACTGGTGCCGCCGGTGCGCGTCACCGGGAAGTCGAAGTAGCGGCTCAGGCGCCCGTAGGCGGCGATGATGCCGCCATCTTCGTTCAGCACCATGCTGGGTGGGGCGTAGCGCTCGATGACGCGGCGCACCGCCACGGTCTCGTCGGCGATGGAGGGCTCGCCGCGGCGCTCCTCGCGGCCGCCGCGCCGGGCCTCGCCGCGCCGGGCGCTCCCGGGCAGGTCGATCGGGTATTGCGGCGAGCCCGGCGGCCGCTCGAACAGGCGCGCGTGCTGGTCGATCGCCGGGAACAGGTGCTCGAAGCGGCTCACGCTCTCGGAGGGGCCGAGGAACAGGTATCCGCCTGGCCGCACCGCGTAGTGGAACAGCGGCACCACAGATTGCTGCAGGCGCTCGTCGAAGTAGATCAGCAGGTTGCGGCAGGAGAGCAGGTCGACCCGGGAGAAGGGCGGATCCTTGACCAGGCTGTGGCTGGAGAAGCGGATCAGGTCGCGGATCTCGGCCGCGATGGTGAAGCGCTCGGCATGCGGGATGACGTAGCGCTCCCGCAGGGGCGCCGGGATGTCGGCGAGCGCCGCCGCCGGGTAGCTCGCCTCCCGGGCGATCTGGAGCATGCGCTCGTCGATGTCGGTGGCGAAGATCTGGACCGCCGGAACCTGGCCGAGGCTGCGGGCGGCGTCGGCGAACAGCATGGCGATGCTGTAGGCCTCCTCGCCGCTGGAGCAGCCCGGAATCCAGACCCGGATGTCCTCGTCCGGATCGCGGCCGCGCAGCAGCGGCTCGATCGCCCGCTCCCGGAGGAGCTCGAACAGCTCGGCGTCGCGGAAGAAGCGGGTGACGTTGATCAGGAGGTCGCGGAACAGCGCCTCGCACTCGGCCTTGTCGGCGCGGACGCGGGCGAGATAGGCCCGGCCCGAATCGAGGCCGAGGACGTGCATGCGCCGCTCGACCCGGCGCACCAGGGTGGTCCGTTTGTAGCCGGCGAAGTCATGGCCCACCGTCGCGCGGAGCACCCGGCAGAGGTCGTCGATGTGGTCGGCGACCGGGCCCGCCTCCGCGCCGGCGGCGTCGGTGCCGCGGCGGCGGAAGAACGCCGTGAGGCAATCCACGATCTCGCCCGGCGGCTGCACGAAATCGGCGAGGCCGGTTCCGACGGCGGAGAGCGGCATGCCGTCGTAGCGCGCCGTGTCCGGTTGCTGCACCACGCAGACGCCGCCATGCTCCTTCACGGCGCGCAGGCCGGTCGTCCCGTCGGCCCCCGTGCCCGACAGGATCACGCAGGCCGCGTTGGCCTGCTGGTCGACGGCGAGCGACAGGAAGAAATCGTCGATCGGCCGCCGCAGCCCCCGCGGCTGCACGAAATGCGTGAGTTCGAGGACGCCGTTCTGGATGACCAGGCCCCGGCCCGGCGGGATGATGTAGACCCGGTCGCCGGCGAGCCGCTCGCCGCCCTCGCACTGGTGCACCGCCAGCTCGGTGTGCCGGTCGAGGAGCTGGGCCAGCATGCTCTCGTGGTTGGGATCGAGATGCTGGACGATGACGAAGGCCATCCCGGTCGGGGCCCGGGCCCGGGCCAGCATCTCGCGCAGGGCTTCGAGCCCGCCCGCCGAGGCGCCGATCCCCACCACCGGCCCGGTGAAGGGCGGGGGCACGACCTGCCCGGGGCCGTCCAGGATCTCCGAGGCTTCCGCCCCCGGCGCGTTAAGGAAATCCTGGTGCATCGAGATCCGCGAGGGTGAGCTTCGCCTGCGCGACGGTGGCGACGGTGTTGGCGATCGTCATCAGGGACCCTTCGATGACGAGGCCACTCTCAGCAAGCGTCGGGCTCAGCCGGGTCAGGGTCCGGCTCAGTTCGGTATCGTACGCAGAAAGCAGCTCCGGTTGCGAGCGGCTGACGTCGAATTGGGATGCGAAAAGAAAGCGCACCTCGCCCGACAGGGACTTCAACTTCGACATGTACAGAAGATTGACGAACGGCTGGCCGTCCTTGCGGAAGTTCACGATCGGCGTACGCACCGAGTCCAGCCGGCCGTTCTCGAGGAACGCGCGGATCTTGGCCCGCGCCTCCTCGTTCGGTGCCTGGCGCTGCAGGAGGCGGCAGTTGCGCCCGACGACATCCGCGTCCGCGTAGCCGGTCAGCCGGTGGAACGGCTCGTTCACCAGTAGCAGCGGGTTGTCGTCGCCGACGGCGGCCAGGGCGAGCGCGATGTGCGTGCTCGCGAAGTAGGCCTTGAGTTCGGCCGGAATGGTCTGCGTGTCCACGGCAGGTTCCCTGTCGCCTCCGATCGGTCCGACGCGGTGCGTCCGGTCGGTCCAACTAGCGCGGTCCATCCCCATGGCACGCGCCGCCCGCCGCGTCTCCTCGGGCGACGTGCCGTCGTGAACGCCCGGGCCGCGCAAGGCAATGACCGGCGCGGCGTCGATGTCGCTCCGGGCCCTGGACGGTGGCGCCCCCGGCTCTTAGGCCTCGCCCGCGATGATGCCGCGGATGCGGGTGGCCAAGGCCTCCAGGGCGAAGGGCTTGGTCATCACCTGCATGCCCGGCCCGAGATGGCCGTGGTTGAGCGCGGCGTTCTCGGCGTAGCCGGTGATGAACAGCACCTTCAGGTCCGGGCGGTGCTGGCGGCCGGCATCGGCCATCTGGCGGCCGTTCATGCCGCCGGGCAGGCCGACATCGGTGATGAGCATGTCGATGCGCACGTCCGACTGGAGCACCTTCAGGCCCGAGGACCCGTCCGCCGCCTCGATCGCCGCGTAGCCGAGATCCTCCAGCACCTCGGTGACCAGCATCCGCACGGTGGGCTCGTCGTCCACCACCAGGACCGTCTCGCCCTGCTCGGCGCGGGGCGCGTGGGCGAGGTCGGGCAACAGCCCGTCGCCCTCTGCCTCGCCGAGATGACGCGGCAGGTACAGGCAGACCATCGTGCCCTGGCCGACCTCCGAGTAGATCCGGACATGCCCGCCCGATTGCTTGGCGAAGCCGTAGATCATCGACAGGCCGAGGCCGGTGCCCTCGCCGATCGGCTTCGTCGTGAAGAACGGGTCGAACGCCTTGGTGATCACGTCGGGGGTCATGCCGGTGCCGTTGTCCGAGACGCACAGCGTCACGTACTGCCCGGGCTCCAGATCGCGCTCCTGCGCGGAGCGGTGATCGAGCCAGCGATTGGCCGTTTCGATGACGATGCGCCCGCCCGCCGGCATCGCGTCCCGGGCGTTGAGGCAGAGATTGAGCAGGGCGTTCTCGAGCTGGCTCGGATCGGCGAGCGTCGGCCACAGGCCGCCGGCGCCCACCGACTCGATCGTCACCGCCGGGCCGACGGTGCGGCGCACGAGGTCCATCATCCCCTCGATCAGGCGGTTCACGTCGGTAGGCTTCGGGTCGAGGGTCTGGCGGCGCGAGAAGGCCAGCAGGCGGTGGGTCAGGGCGGCGGCGCGCTTGGCTGCGCCCTGCGCCGCGCCGATATAGCGGTCGAGGTCGCCGACCCGGCCCTGCAGCATCCGGGTCTGCATCAGCTCCAGCGAGCCCACCACCCCGGCCAGCATGTTGTTGAAGTCGTGGGCGAGGCCGCCGGTCAGCTGCCCGACCGCCTCCATCTTCTGCGATTGCCGCAGGGCCTCCTCGGCGCGCATCAGCTCGCGCGTCCGCTCGGCGACCCGCTGCTCCAGGGTCTCGTTGAGGCTGCGCAGGGCCGCAGTGACGCGGTCCCGCTCCGCCGCGACGGCCCGGCGCTCGTCGACGTCGAGGAGGACGCCCGGGAAGCTGAGCGGCGTCCCGTCCGGCCCGTGGTCGACGCGGCCGTTCGCCTCCAGCCAGTAGTAGCGCCCGTCGGCCCGGCGGACGCGGTACTGGTGCGCGTAGGCCCCGCCCCGGGCAATCGCGGCCTCGATCGCCTCGGCCAATCCCGCCCGGTCGTCCGGATGGACGGTCGCCACCACCTGGGCGAGGCTCAGGCCGTCGCGCCCGAGGACGGGATCGAGGCCGAAGCTCTTCGCAAAGGCCTCGTCCACGGTGAAGCGGTCGCTCGGCAGGTCCCACAACCAGGTGCCGATAATCGCGCCCGCCGCCAGCGCGAGCTGGACGCGCTCGACATTGGTCCGGGCGACCGCCTCGCTGGTGCGCAGGGCGTCCTCCGCCTGCCGGCGCGCGGTGATGTCCCGGAACAGCACCGAGACCTGCCGCCGGCTCGGCGGCTCGATCCGGACCGCCGAGACCTCGATGGTACGCTCCACCAGCGCGAAGTAGCGCTCGAAGCGAATCGGGCTGCCGGTGCGGAGCACGCCGCCGTAGAGGTCGAGCCAGGCCTCCGCGTCGTCGGCCGGGACGAGATCGCGCAGCGTCCGCCCGACGATGTCGGCGATGCCGGTGTGGCGCTCGTAGCCCGGATTGGCCTCGACATGGACGTAGTCGCTCAGCGGGCCGTGCGGGCCGTCGAGGAAGGTGATGACGCAGAAGCCGTCGCCGATGGCCTCGAACAGCGACCGGTAGCGCTCCTCGCTGGCGCGCAGGGCCTCGCGGGCCTGCCACTGCTCTGTGACGTCGCGCGCGACCCCGGAGAACCGGACCGGCCGTCCCTCCGCGTCGCGCTCGATCTCGCCGCGGCGGGCGATCCAGCGGATCGCCCCCGTATCCGGGCGGCGGATGCGGTACGTGACGTCGCCGAGGACCCGCCCGTCCCGCCGGCTCTCCGCCGTCGAGACGAGGCTCTGGTCGTCCGGAATGACCAGAGCCTCGACCATCTCGGCCGGGTAGGTCGCGCGCTCCGGCAATCCGTAGAGGCGGCAGAAATGCGAGGTCGGGTGCAGGATCTGGTCGCCGATATCGACCGAGAACAGGCCGATCCCGCCTGCCTCCTGCGCCCGCAGCAGGCGCGCCTCGGCGGCGCCGAGCGCCTGCCCGGTGGCGCGCAGGTCCGTGCGGTCCCGCAGGATCTTCACGTAGCCGATGTGAGACCCGGCTTCGTCGCGCAGCGGCATGACCTCGCCGGAGGTCCAGAGGCGCGACCCGTCGGCGCGCAGGTGCCAGCCCTCGTCCTCGGCCCGGCCGTGGTCCAGCGCGGCGCGCATCGCGCGCTCCGGGCGGCCCGCGGCCCGGTCCTCGGGGGTGAAGATTTGGGCGATGGACTGGCCGCGCATCGCGTCCGCCGTCCAGCCAAGGATGTGTTCCGCGCCGGAATTCCAGTCGGTGACCCGTCCGTCCTGGTTCGTGGCGATGATGGCGAACTGGGTCGTGCTGTCCAGGATCGCCCGCTGCTGCCGCGCGCGCGAAGCGGGCCCGTCCTGGTCCGCCGCGGAGGCGGCGCCCGCGCCCGTGTGCGGAGCCCGGCGGCCTCCTCCTCCAGGGCGCGGGCGCGCTGCAGGAGATCGTCGATCCCGGCCTCGCCCATGGTCAGATCCCGCGCCGTGCTATCGGATCCGCCGGCCGCCACCCGGACACGCGCGCGCCGGCGTCTCTGCGCGGGGCGCGGCCGGTCTCGGTCGGGGCAGCGGTGGCGGCGGGCACGGGCGGGCGGGTCCGTCTTGCGGGAGGAGCTTGTCGTGCGGAGGGCGGGCGTCGCGTGGGCGCCTTCTGCCGGAAACCGGCCCGCAGCGCCACAGCGGGTGAAGCTTAACGCGCGGCCATCCCGGCCGGCTCCGGGAGCGCCCTGTCCGCGAGGATCCGGCATCATCGAAGCCCGGATCCGGGCCTTCTCCGGCACGGGCTTGGGACGACATGCTCGCGACGATCCGTCTCCGCGCGGATGTTCTACGACCGGTCAATCGCCCCGGAATAAGGAGGCCGCGCAGCGGAGCCCGGAATGACGGGGCTGAAGCGGCTGCGCTGCATCTTCCGCGATCCGTCCCCGGCGCGGCCCTAGCGCGGCGCGGCGAGCCGGCAGGCCGCGCCGCTTGCCCGGGGCCAGCCGTAGTAGATCGTCTCGGCCTGCGCGGTCGCACCGACGGCAACTTCCGGGACCGCGGCCGTGGGCGTGTCGAGGACCGCCCCGCCGGCCCCCGTGAACGTGCACTCGACGGTCGCCTGCGTCACCGGATCCGGCCCCGTGTTCCGCACCGTGAACAGGGCGCGCTGCGGCTCGTGCGAGTCCGGTGGCGTGTGAAGCCGGGTCTCCTGGACGGCGAGGGCGCCGTCGGCCCGCACCGGCGAGGCGGCCCCGAGGCCGGCGCCGGCCGCCAGGAGGGCGGGAAACAACCGTGCGTACCGCAAGCCTTGCATGATCCGTCCCATCCTCCGTCGCGCGCCGGGCCGCGGCACCGATGCCGCCCTCGATCAACGCCGGACTGCCCGTCCGGGTCTCCGGCCGGAAGGCCTGCCTTGGCCGCCGCTCAGTTGCGCAGCGGCTTGGCGTCGATCTGCATCCGGTAGATCGTCGTCGGAAACTTCACGGCCGAGGCCTCGCCGCCATTCATCGCCGGGGTGCGGTTCATCTGCGCAGCCGGGATCCACAGGCCGCCCTGCTCGTCGATCCACATCGCGTCGACCCAGACCAGCCGGGGATCCTGCACCAGGGTGCTCATCGTCCCGTCCGGAGCGATCTTGAGGATGCGCAGGCCGTCCGTGTCGCTCGCGTAGATCGTGCCCGCCGCGTCGATCGCGGTGCCGCCCGTCGCCACGGTGGCCGCATGGAGCTTCACGTGCGTGGCCCGCTCGGCGTCGCTCAGGGCGGCGTCGTCGAGGTAGCGGGTCTCGATGCTGTAGAGCGGGCCGGTGCAGGCCTGGTAGTAGAAGGTCTTGCCGTCCGGGGAGACCTCCAGCTGGTCGGCGTGGATGAACAGCAGCTTGCCCTTGTCGTCCCGGAGCACCCGGCCCTGGCCGGTGAGCGGGCGCTGCGCGATGGTCGACCAATGGCCGTCGAGAACCCGGCGCAGGGTCCCGGTCTCGAGGTCGAGCACGATCAGCCCGGGCTGGCCGGCATCCGTCAGGTAGACGCTGCGGCCGTTGAAGCGGAAATCGTCGATGAAGCTCTTGTCGGTGGTGGCTGCCTGGAGCGGATAGACCTTGTGCACGGCGTTCCGGGCGAGGTCGATCTGCACGAGCTTGGGGCCGCCCGGCAGCGGCGCCGCGCCCATGCCGGGCGCACCCTTGTCGACCACCCAGAGATCGCCGTCCGGGCCGATCCGGATGGCGTTGACCGCCACGAACGCCTTGGCCGGGTCATCGCCCTGCTTCCAGGCGTTCCAGCCCGCGTCCGGGAACGGCACGGCCTTGCCGTCCCGCCACTCGCCGAGTTCGATCCCCGTGTCCGGACTCTGGCGCTGGAACGGCGAGAACAGCCGGCCGTCCTGGGATCGGGTGATGCCGTTGAAGACGAGGTTGTCCGACTGGATCATCGGCTTGAGCGCATCGGACCCGGCCGGGGCCTCCGCGGCGCGACCGGGCGCCGCCAGGCCGGCGGCCAGCAGGAGGGCGAGGATCGCGGCGCGCATCATGGGGGTCCGGGTCCGGCGAGAAACGGTCTGGGCGGTAAGCCTGCCGGGTGGGCCCTGTTCCGTGCCGCCCCGATCGGCCGCACCCGACCGGCGCCGCACCCAAACGGGGCTGCGACCGTTCGCCGGGGCTGGATCCCGCGGAAATGAGAACATATAGTGAACGTATAGGAACGCCGCGCGTGGCGGACGAGGAGGAGCGAGGGATGGCTCGGTACCGGTTCCACTGCACCAACGGTCTCGAATGCGTGTTCGACGCGCGCGGCACGGAGGTGCGCGCCGCGTCCCGCCTGATCACACGCGCCCGGAAGGTTGCGGCCGACGTGCGGCAATCCCTGGCGAACCGGACCGACTGGTCCGAGTGGCGGGTGAGCGTGCACGACCTCTCGGGCCGGCGCGTCCTCGTGCAGCCGTTCGAGCCGGCGGCGGACCGGATCAAGGTGGCGGCCTGAGATGGCCGCGCCGATCAGGACGGTCCGGCAGGGACCGCCGGTCCCGCCGCGGCCATCCGCGACCGCCGGAGAGCCGGATCAGACGATTCGCCCGCTGAGCCTGTCCGAGTTCATCGGCCAGCGGGCGGCGCGGGCGAACATGCAGATCTTCATCGAGGCGGCGAAGAAGACCGGTCAGGCGCTCGACCACGTGCTGTTCGTCGGCCCGCCGGGCCTGGGCAAGACCACGCTGGCCCAGATCGTGGCGCGCGAGCTCGGGGTGAACTTCCGCTCGACGTCGGGTCCGGTGATCGCCAAGGCCGGGGATCTCGCCGCGCAGCTGACCAACCTCGACGAGCGCGACGTGCTGTTCATCGGCGAGATCCACCGGCTCAACCCGGCGGTCGAGGAGATCCTCTACCCGGCCATGGAGGATTACCAGCTCGACTTGATCATCGGCGAGGGCCCGGCGGCGCGCTCGGTCAAGATCGAGCTGCCCAAGTTCACGCTGGTCGGCGCCACGACGCGGGCGGGCCTGCTGACCACGCCGCTGCGCGACCGGTTCGGGATCCCGATCCGGCTGGAGTTCTACGAGATCGACGAGCTGGAGCAGATCGTGGCGCGCGGCGCGCGGGTGCTGGGCTTAGGGATGTCGGCGGAGGGCGCCAACGAGATCGCCCGGCGGGCGCGGGGCACGCCGCGGATCGCGGGGCGGCTGCTGCGGCGGGTGCGGGACTTTGCGGTGGTGGCGGAGGCCGAGACGGTGACGCGGGCGATCGCCGACCGGGCGCTGCAGCTGCTCGACGTGGACGGGGCGGGTCTCGACGTGATGGACCGCAAGTACCTGAGCCTGATCGCGCGCTCGTTCGGGGGCGGGCCTGTGGGCATCGAGACGATCGGGGCGGCGTTGTCGGAGCCGCGCGACGCGATCGAGGACATCATCGAGCCCTACCTGATCCAGCGCGGCTTCGTGCAGCGCACCCCGCGCGGCCGCATCCTCACCAAGCACGCCTACCGCCATCTCGGCCTCGCCGTGCCGCAGGACGAGACCGCCGCGGCGGCGGCCTAGCGCCGGGACCGAGCGCGCCGGGGTAGGGAGCACCGGATCCCGGCGGGGCCGGCGGCGGTTGATGCTGCGCCGTCGGGAAACGCGGGCGCACCGCATGCTCAGTCTGGACCAGGAGCGGGCGCACCTCGCCAAGGCCGAGCAGGACATCGCCGCGGGCCAGATGCGGATCACCGCGCAGGAATTGCGGATCCAGAGGATGCGCCTGCGCGGGCATGACACCGGCCGCGCCGAGGAACTCCTGGATCGCCTGCGCCAGACGCTCCTGCAGTGGCACGCGCACCGCGCGGAGATCCTGCGGGCAATCCGCAGGCTGGAAGGCTCCTAGAGCGCGCGCTCTGACGGGGACGCAGGAGCCGGATTGGACTTCCCGGCTGAGGCGGCGCATGCTCCCGCTCGAGCGTCGATGGCACACCCGGATCGTCGTGGCTGAGCGGGACGGTCTTCTCCCTGGTCGCACGGAGGCTCTCACGGAGGCTCTCTTGCCGGACCTGATCGCCGCTCCGGTCCCCGGCCGCGTACGACCGGTGGTTGATTGAGAGCGCCCGGGAGGCGATCCGGCGGTCGCGCGCGCTTCTGGAACAGACCGCGCCATGATCCGCCTGGAGATCCAAGCCGCCCGCCGCAGTGTTCCCCCCGGGCGTGGAGGAGCGGCGTAGCATGACCAATCGCGACATCATCGTCATCGGCGGCTCGTCCGGTGCGACCCTGCCGCTCAAGACGATCCTGGGCACGCTACCGAAGGATCTGCCGGCGGCGGTGTTCGTCGTGGTCCACATCCCGGCCCGGAGCCTCGGCCTGCTCGCGACCGTGACGGCCGCGGCGGCCCACATGCCGGTCCATCCGGCGGCGGACGGCATGGCGATCACCCCCGGCAACATCTACCTCGGCGTGCCGGACTACCACCTCATCCTGGCGGACGGACGGATCCGGCTCGGGCGCGGCCCCCGCGAGAACATGGCGCGACCGTCGATCGATCCGCTGTTCCGCTCGGCCGCCGTGTCGTATGGCCCCCGGGTGATCGGCGTGCTCCTGAGCGGCCTCCTCAACGACGGGACCGCCGGCCTGGACGCGATCAAGCGCTGCGGCGGCCTCGCCCTCGTGCAGGATCCGACCGACGCCATTGCCGACGAGATGCCGCGCAGCGCGCTCTCGGCCCTGGAGGTCGATCTCACCCTGTCGGCGACCCGCATCGGCGACGTCCTCGCCGATCTCGTGCGCGACCCCGCTGGCCCGCCGCGGCCGGTGCCGCCGGAGCTGCGGCTGGAGGTCGACATCGCGGCGGGCGCCCGGGTCGACAGTGACGTGATCGGCCGTCTGGGCAGCCCCGCCGCCCTCTCGTGCCCGCAATGCGGCGGCGTCCTCTCGACGATGAAGGACGGCAAGCCGCTCCGCTTCCGCTGTCAGGTCGGCCACGGCTACACGGCCGAGCTCGTCGCCAAGGAGCAGGAGAACTCGGTCGACGAGGCCATGCGGGTGGCTTTGCGCATCATCGAGGAGCGGGCCGAGCTCGTCCGGCGCATGGCCGCCGACGGCCGCGAGGCCGGGCGGCGGGCGCTGGCCGAGATGTACGACGAGCGCGCGGCCGAGTACCGCGCCTATGCCGAGACGATCCGAAAAGCCGTGCTGCAGACGCTTCCCTCGCCCGAGCCCTCGGGTAATGAGGGAGCACAGGAGGAGTGATGCGCACGCCGGCTGCAATGTCCGCGACAGGAGCGGGGTCTTGGCCCCCATTCTGGCGGGTAACGACCGCCCGTCCGCACGCGTCCATGAGCCCCGGATCAGCGCCGCGATGGTGACAGCCTCCCCCGATGCGGCCGCCCCCGACGGCCGGCCCGCCGTCGTCGCGGTCTGTGCCTCGGCCGCGAGCCCGCAGCCGCTGCTGCAACTCCTGCGCGCGCTGACGCCGCAATCCGACATGGCGCTGGTCATCGTGCTGCAGCACCGGGAGGCGCTGGACACGGAGCCGTTCATGCAGGCCCTGCGCGAGGCCGGCCATGTGCCGAGCCCGATCGCGCCCGATGCTCCGCTCGAGCCGGGAAAAACCTACCTGCCCGATCCGGACGTGATCGTGAGCCTGGAGAACGGCCGGTTCCGGGTCCAGCCCGCCGAGGAGCAGCCCGGGGCGCGCGGAACCATCGACAGCTTCCTGGTGGCGCTGGCCAGCGACGAGGACGGCCACAGCATCGCGGTCATCCTGGCCGGCACCGGCGCCGACGGCACGCTCGGCCTCAAGGCCGTGAAGGCGGCGGGCGGACTGGCGCTCGCGGAGGAGACGGAGGAATCCCGGTCCAGCGAGCTCGCGCGCAGCAATCATCCCGCCGCCCTGGCCGACGCGGTTCTGCCGATCGATCAGCTCGCCGAGCGGATCAAGGATGGCGTCCGCCAGTCCGACCCGCCGCCGCCGGGCTTGCCCGGCCCGACGACGCGGATGTCTCGGCGGCGCTGGCAAGCATCGCGGCGGTCCTGCGCAAGCGGACCGGACACGACTTCCACGGCTACAAGCCCGGCACCTTCCTGCGCCGGGTCCAGCGGCGGGTGCAGGTCGTCCAGGTGACCTCCATCGGCGCCTATCTGGACCTGCTGCGCGAACGGCCCGACGAGGCCCAGGAGCTGTTCAACGATCTCCTGATCGGCGTCACGCAATTCTTCCGCGATCCGCACGAGTTCGACCTGCTCGCCCGCGAGGTCGTCCCGAAGCTGTTCGCCGGCAAGACGCAGAACGACCGCCTCGGGTCTGGGTGATCGGCTGTTCCACCGGCGAGGAGGCCTATTCCCTCGGCATCCTGCTGCGCGAGCACATGGCCACCCTCGGCGACGCGCCGCTGGTGCAGATCTTCGCCACGGACCTCGACGGCCGGGCGCTCGCGGCGGCGCGCGCCGCGCGCTACGCGGCCACGATCGCCGACGACATGTCGCCGGAGCGGCTGGCGCGCTGGTTCGTCAAGGAAGGCAACACCTACTGCGTGGTCAAGGAGCTGCGGGAGATGTGCATCTTCTCCCAGCACAGCATCATCAAGGACGCCCCGTTCTCACGCCTCGACATCGTCTCCTGCCGCAACCTGCTGATCTATCTCGACGCCGAGCTGCAGAACCAAGTGATCCCGCTGTTCCACTTCGCGCTGCGGCCGGACGGCGTGCTGTTCCTGGGCAATTCCGAGAACGTCTCCCGCCACACGAACCTGTTCGCCCCGCTCGAGAACCGCTCACGGGTGTTCCGCCGGCTCGAAGCGCCCAACCGGCTGCTGCCCAACTTCCCGTTCACGGTGGCGTCGCTGCCCGCCGAGAAGCTGCCCGCGCGCAACGCCCCGCCCAGCACGATCGAGCCGTCGCTGGCGCAGCGGGCCGAGCGCTTCGCGGAGCGCTACGCGCCGGCCTACGTGATCCTCGATGAGGGCTACAACGTCCTGCATTTCTCCGCCCGGACGGGCCGCTACCTCGATCCGGTCGGCGGGGCGGCGACGCTGAACCTCCTGCAACTGATCCACCCCGACCTGCGCTTTGACGTGCGCGAGGCGCTGTCGCGGGCCGCCGAGGCGGAGGAGACCGTCGAGCTCGAGAACCGGCGCATCGGGCTCAACGGCCACAGCCTGGTCGCCGACCTCGTGGTCGAGCCGGTCAAGCACGCGTCCGGACCGGTGCGGAGCTACTTCGTCCTGTTCAAGGACGGGCACGCGGCGCCGGGACCGGAGCAGATCGCGGCCACGACCGCCTCCTCCGACCAGCAGGCCTATATCCAGCAGCTCGAAGCCGAGCTGCGCGAGACCCGGGAGCGGCTCCAGGCGACCGCCGAGGAGGCCGAGACCACCAGCGAGGAGCTGAAGGCCTCCAACGAGGAGTACCAGTCTCTCAATGAGGAGCTGCAATCCGCCAACGAGGAGTTGCAGACCTCCAAGGAGGAGCTGCAGTCGCTCAACGAGGAATTGACCACCGTCAATGGCGAGCTCAGCCTGCGGGTGCAGGAACTCGGCCGGACCAACAGCGACCTGAAGAACTTCCTCGAGAGCACGCAGATCGCCACGATCTTCCTCGACAACGAGCTGCGGGTGACGAACTACACCCCGGCGGTCACCGAGATCTTCCACCTCGCCGAGACCGATGCCGGCCGCCCGATCGGCCACATCAAGTCGCGCCTCGCCTACGACGACCTCCAGGCCGACGCCCGGCGGGTGCTGCGGACCCTGGCGGCGGCCGAGCGGGAAATCGAGAGCGTGGTGACGGGCGCGCACTACATGGTGCGGGTCCTGCCCTACCGGAGCATCGACAATTTCATCGCCGGCGTGGTCATCACCTTCGCCGACATCACGGCGCGCAAGCGGGCCGAGACCGACCTGCGCGAGAGCCAGGAACGCTTCCGCCTCGTCGCCGAGAACGCCCGGGACTACGCCATCTTCACCGTCGATCCCGAGAACCGGATCACCGACTGGTATCCGAGCGCCGAGGCTGTGTTTGGCTGGACCGCCGACGAGGCCATCGGGCAGACCGGCAGCATCCTGTACACGCCGGCGGACCGGCGGCACGGGGAGGACGAGAAGGAGCTGGAGGAGGCGCGCCGGGAGGGCTCGGCGCTCAATGTCCGCTGGCACTTGCGCAAGGACGGCGCGCGCGTGTTCATCGAGGGCACGACCCGGGCCCTGCATCACGCGGACGGGTCGCTCCGCGGCTTCCTGAAGATCGGCCAGGACACCACGAACCGGCGGGAGACCCACGAGGCCCTGCGCGCCAGCGAGACGCGCCAGCGCGCGCTGATCGAGGGCATCCCGCAGCTCGTCTGGCGCTCGGCCGACGATGGCCAATGGACCTGGGGCAGCCCGCAATGGCTGTCCTTCACCGGGCAGACCCAGGAGGAGAGCACCGGCATGGGCTGGCTCGAGGCCGTGCACCCGGATGACCGCGGCGCCGCCCTGGAGGCCTGGGACCGGGCCGGACCCGATGGGGTTCTCAATGTCGAGTACCGCGTGCGCCGCGCCGCCGACGGGGCTTGGCTCTGGCATCATACCCGCTCGCTGCCGGTGCGGGACGCCGCGGGCCGCGCCCTGGAGTGGCTCGGCACCTCGACCGACATCGACGCCATCCGCCAGCTCCAGGCCCGGCAGGAGGTCCTGGTCAACGAGCTGCAGCACCGGGCGCGCAACCTGCTCGGCGTGGTCTCGGCCGTCGCCGACCGGACGGTGAAGCAGGGCGGATCGGTGGAGGCGTTCGAGGAACGGCTGCAGGCCCTCGGCCGGGCCCAGGCCCTGCTCAGCCAGGGCGGCAACGACACCGTCGCGGTCGGCGACTTGGTGCGGGCCGAGCTGGCCGCCTACACCGACGAGGCCTCACCGGCCGTCGCGATCGAAGGACCGGAGGTCCGGCTCAGGGCGCGGCAGGTGCAGAACTTCGCCCTGGCCCTGCACGAGCTCACCACCAATGCGGTGAAGTACGGCGCCCTGAGGGACGGCTCCGGGCGCCTGTCGGTCACGTGGGACGTCGCGCAGGACCCGCGCGCGGGCCAACGGCTCGCGCTGAGCTGGATCGAGAGCGGGGTCGCCATCCCACGGGACGCGGCGCCCCGGCGCGGCTACGGCACGGAGCTGATCCAGGAGGCGCTCGCCTACGCGCTGCAGGCCGAGGTCGCGTACGTCCTCGAATCGGACGGCGTGCGCTGCCGGATCGAGATGCCGGTGTCCTCACCGGTGTGAACCCTCGGCCACGCCGTCCTGTTGAACCTTGTACGTCCTGATCGTTCCCCCCGGGAGAGCCCATGTCCCGCGCTGATGCTCCCCTGACCGGTCGCCGCGTCCTGGTCGCCGAGGACGAGTACCTGATCGCCAGCGAGGTGAAGCGCTGGCTGCTGGCGGCCGGGTCCGAGGTGCTGGGCCCGGTGCCGAGCGTGGACAAGGCCCTGGACCTGATCGAGGCGCGCCGCCCCGACGTGGCGGTGCTCGACGTCAATCCCGGGGCGGGCGATGACGCCTACCCGCTCGCCGACCGGCTGGGAGCGCTGGGGGTGCCATACCTGTTCGCCACGGGCGATGTGCGCCTCGCCGATACCTCGATCTACCGGGACCGGCCGCGGCTGGAGAAGCCGTTCCTCGCGCGGGAGCTGGTGCGCGCCCTGACCGCGATTCTCGCCGAGAGCCGCGCCTGAGCGGGCCGCACCGGGATCGGTGAGGCCGCAACGCCCGCGCGGGCCGGGCTGCGGCGCGGTCGCCCGCTCGACAACCCGGCACGCGCTCACCATCTTGGCGGCAACAAAGGACGTCCGCCATGACAACCTATCGTAAGTCGCCCGAGGCGATCGCGGCGCTGACGCCGGAGCAGTACCGGGTCACCCAGCAGAACGGCACCGAGCGGCCCGGCACGGGCCCGCTCCTCGGCAACAAGGAGCCCGGCATCTACGTCGACATCGTCTCCGGCGAGCCGCTGTTCGCCAGCGCCGCCAAGTACGAATCCGGCTGCGGCTGGCCGAGCTTCACCAAGCCGATCGACCCCGCGCACGTGACCGAGCTCCGGGACGTGTCGCACGGCATGGTCCGCACCGAGGTCCGGTCCACGCACGGGGACAGCCATCTCGGCCACGTGTTCAACGACGGCCCGCGCGACCGCGGCGGCCTGCGCTACTGCATCAACTCGGCGGCGCTCCGCTTCGTGCACCGGGACGACATGGAAGCGCAGGGCTACGGCGCCTACCTGCCTCAGGTGGAGACGGTATCATGAGCATCGAACGCGCAGTTCTCGCCGGCGGCTGCTTCTGGGGCATGCAGGATCTGATCCGCAAGCTGCCCGGCGTGGTCTCGACCCGGGTCGGCTACACGGGCGGGGACGTCCCGCACGCGACCTACCGCAACCACGGCACGCATGCGGAGGGGATCGAGATCACGTTCGATCCCGCGACGATCAGCTTCCGCCGCCTGCTCGAATTCTTCTTCCAGATCCACGACCCGACCACGCCGAACCGCCAGGGCAACGACCGCGGCCTGAGCTACCGCTCCGCGATCTTCTACGTCACGCCCGAGCAGAAGCGGGTCGCCGAGGACACGATCGCGGATGTCGACGCGTCGGGCCTCTGGCCGGGCAAGGTCGTGACCGAGGTCGCGCCGGCGGGCGATTTCTGGGAGGCGGAGCCCGAGCACCAGGATTACCTGGAGCGGATTCCGAACGGCTACACCTGCCACTTCGTGCGGCCGGGCTGGCGGCTGCCGCAACGCTCCGACGCGGCCTGAGGAACCGGCGCACCTTGGGGGCGCCGTCATCCCGGGGCGCCGCAGGCGAGCCCGGGATCCAGAACCACTGTCGGAGCAAATCATCGGCACCTCGGCGGGTCTGGATCCCGGGCTCCGCTGCGCGGCCCCGGGATGACGGTGGCGCTGCAGGCCGGGGATGGGGAGGGGGCTTCGAGACCGGCCATGAGCGACGACGCGCCCGGACAGACCCTCAGCGTCTACTACGATGGCGGCTGCCCGCTGTGCCGGGCCGAGATCGACCAGTACCGCCGCTGCGCGGGCGCGGAGCGGCTCGCCTTCGTCGATGTCGGCCGCGGCGTGCCGGAGCCGGCGCTCGGGCCGGATCTCCCGCGCGACGCCGCCCTGCGGCGCTTCCACGTCCGCACCGCGGAGGGCCAGCTGGTCTCCGGCGCGGCGGCCTTTGCGCGCCTCTGGCAGAGTCTGCCGGGCTGGCGCTGGCTCGGACGGCTGATCGATTGGCGCGTGCTGGGTGTCCGGCCCGTGCTGCCGGTCGCCGAGGCCGCCTACCGCCTGTCCCTGACCGTGCGGCCCCGGCTGGCGCGGCTGGTCGCCCGGCGATCCGGGGCGTGACCCGGTGGCGACGCGCTGCGTCCACTATGTCGGCTTCCGGGACGACCGCTACTGGAACGCGTTCCGGATCTTCGGCGGCCCGCGGGTGATCCACCGCCGCTGGGACTTCTACGCGACCCGCGACGTCGGTCCCGACGACATCGTGGTCTTCGCCGAGGGCGACGACACGCAGCCGATCGCCGCGCGCAACGCCACCGACCTCGGCGAGCGCTGGCTGTAGCGGCCGGGCGGCGGGGAAGACCCGTCATTCCGGGGCCGCGCAGCGGAGCCCGGAATCCAGACCCGCCGCCGCGCCAAGATCCTGCGCCGACAGCGGTTCTGGATTCCGGGCTCGCCTGCGGCGCCCCGGAATGACGGTGCGGCGTACTGTTTGCCGACTTTACGCGTGACGATGGATCTCCTCAGGCGCGCAGCCCTAGGCCCGCGCGGGTCGAGGAGGCCCCGCCGTGATGCTAGAGCGCGCCCGGGAAGAACGTCGCGTAGCCGTCCTCGTGGACCCGGCGGAGATAGTCCCGGTACCGGGCGTGGCCCGGCGCCTCCGGCCCGATGCGCCCGTAGCCGAACTCCGCGCCCGCCTGCTCGGGAAGCAGCGCCAGCGGCGCGGAGGCCGGCGTGAGCTGGGTGCCGCGGCCGGCGACCAGCGTCGTCAGGATCCCGTACATCTCGCCCTGGATGTTCGGGCGGCACAGCACCGCGAGCCGGTGCTGCCCGTGCCAGTTGGTCACCAGATAGATCATGCCCGACTGGCTCGGCACGGCGACGCTGCCGGATTGCGCGAACGGGGCGTCGATCCGCTCGGCCTCGCGGAACACCAAGCGGGCGCTGTCGGCGTCCCAGGCGATCTCGGTCCGGTAGGCGAAGATCGCGCCCGCGTCGCCGAAAGAGGGCCGCAGGGTGAGGTAGCGCCCCTCGATCCAGGCCACGCTCTCCCGCGAGTAGGATCCCAGGGCGTCGGGCGCGTGGCGCGCCGCCTCCGGTGCCGGCCGGCCCGTCTCCTGGCGCAGGGACTGGCCCAGAGCCTCCTCGAGCCGGATCGTGGTCGCCAGGGTGAAGGGGCGGCGGCCGGCCAGCGCCTTCTCCAGCGTCGAGAGGCTGATCCGGGCCTCCTCGGCCAGGGTCTGTCGGGAGATGCGGCGACGAGCCAGGGCCTCCCGCACGGTCTGGGCAATGGCGCGGCTCTGCGCCTCCGACAGCTCGATCTCGCTCACGGGCAGGCTCGCAGGGGCTCGACCCGCACAGATCCGCACGGAACCGCACATTTGCGCAAGCGTCGCCGTGCCGATCCCTGTGGCTCGTCAGGGCGTTTCCGCCTCCGCCTCGACGATCAGCCGCAAGGGTCCGGAGCGCAGGGCCGCGAGCGGCCAGCAGGTGACCAGGGCGAGATGCCGGCCGGGGGCCTGCGGGTCGAGCCCCGACGCATCCCACGGCGCCACCCGCGCGCCGGTGACGCGGAAGCGGACGGCCCGGCCGTCGCGGCGCGTGACCGTGACGGGGTCGCCCGGCGCGAGATCCCCCAGCACCGCGAACTGCGTGTCGCGGTGCGCGGCGAAGACCGCGATGCCGGGCTCACCGGCCTCGGGCGTGCCGTCGAGCTGGCCGGGACCGAAGGCCAGCGCCTGCCCGCTGCCGCCGCGCAGAACCACGAAGCTGCGGCCGGCCAGGTCGAGCCGGGCGACCGGCTCCGTATCGGCCCAGGGCCACGGCTTCATCGGGCGCCCCTCGGCCAGGGTGCGGGCGAAGGCGCGCTCCAGCAGCACCTGCGCCAGAATGGCCTTGGCGGGGATCCAGGCGGCCTGCGCGGCGAGCCCCAGGCCCGCCAGGGTGAGGAGGGCCGCGAGGGCCCTCCCCAGTCCGGTTCCGGGACGGCCGCTCATCGGGCCTCCCCGATCCGCCGGCCGCCGGACCGGCGCAGGCCGGCGCTCAGCAGCACGCCCAGGAGGGCGAGCAGCAGGCCGAGGCCGAGCTGCGGCAGGATCCCGGCCCCCGTCTGAGGCAGGTCGATGCCGTCCCCGGCGGCGTTGATCGGCACGATGCGGGCTCCGGCGCCGTCCGCGGGCGCAACGCTCCGATCCGTTCCGAACACCTTGGCGAAGTCCCAGCCCGCCGGCAGGTTCAGCGGCAGATCGGCGGCCACGAGCGGCGTGCCCGGGGCACGGCGCGGGGTGGCGTCGACCGCCACGAGGCTGGTCAGGCGCGTCGTCAGCCCGTGCTCCAGGGCGAGGGCGAGGATCGCGGCATCGGCCGCGTCGGTGCCGAGGCGCCCGGTGATGCGCGCCGTCTCGGTCTCGCCGATCCGGGAGCGCGCCCACACCTTCGAGATGCCGGCGCCCGGCGCGGCCCCGGAAAGGGCCAGCGTGCGGCTCCAGCGCCGGCCGCCGACCCGGCCCGAGACGGTCACAGACCCGCCGATCTCGGGGAGCCGGGCGGCGAAGACCAGCGGCTCGCCGCGATAGAGATCGGGCAGCGCGCCCGGCGTCACCTCGGCGCCGGGACCCGAGAAGGTCGCGGTGAGGTCGGTCACGGCCGGGGATTCGAGCTTGGCGTAGAGCTCACGGGTGCGCGCGTCGACCTGGGCGAGGTCGCGGATCTCCGTGAAGCTGCCGCGGCCGATGGCGGCGGCGTGGCGCATCAGGTGGCCGTTGGGTGCCGAGCCGATGCCGACCATGAACAGGCGCGAGCGTCCGAGATTCGCGTGGATCGCCGCGAAGATCCGCTCCTCGTCGCCGACCGCGCCGTCGGTGAGGAACACGACCTGGCGCACGCGCCCGTCCTCCGGGTGGGGATCGGCCAGGGCCGCCTTCAGGGGCGCCAGCATCTCGGTGCCGCCGCGCGCCTCCAGGGCGGCGACGAAGCGCTCGGCCTCCGACAAGGCCTCCGGGGTCGCCGGGACGGGCGCGGGATGCAGCGCGTCCCAGGTGTCGTCGAAGCGGATGACGTTGAACCGGTCCCGCGGCGTCAGGCCGGCGAGGCCTGCGAGCAGCCCGGCCTTGGCCTGCCGCATCGAGGCGCCGGCCATCGAGCCGGAATTGTCGATGACGAAGGTGACGTCGCGGGCCGGCCGGGCGGCGGCCTCGGCCTCGACCGTCGGCGGGGTCAGGGTGGCGAGCAGGTAGGTCCGGCCGGCGACGGTCTCGCGGAACAGGCCGAGACCCGGCATCCGGCTCGGGACAGGCTCCCAGGTCAGTTCGAGGTCGCGGTCGGCCGGCACCGCGCCGTCGGCCAGGGTGACGGTGCGGGCTTCCGGGCCGGCCTCGGTCACGCGGATCGCGTGGGTCGCGCTGTGGACGGCGCCGATGGCGAAGCCCGCCTTGAGCCGCACCGTGACGGCGACCGGATTGACCGGCAGGGACGCGGCCGGGTCGAGCACGGGCGGGCTGATCCGGGCGCGATCCGGAACGGGATCGCGCGCCGCCTCGGCCGAACCGTCGAGGGCGACCGTGCCCACGGTCGACGGCGCCGGATTGTAGCGCGGCGCCACCACCAGCGGCAGGCGCAGCATCCGCGTCTCGCCGGAGACGGGGATCGTCTGCTGATAGGTGATCTGGACCAGCACCGTCTCCCCGGGGCCGATATTGGCGACCGTGTTGGTGAAGACGTTCGGCCGCTCCTGCTCGGTGAGGGCCGCCGATTGCCCGGCCGCCTTCGCGGCCTCGTAGGCGCGCTTGGCCGCCGCCCGCTCGCGGATATCGGCGACGATCACGCGGGTGCCCACGACGAGCTTCATCCCGTCGACGGCCGCATCCTCCGGTAGGGGAAACACGTAGGTGCCCTCGACCCAGTCGGCCGTGGTGTTGCGGAAGGCCTGGGTGACGGTGGCGCGAGCGGTCGGGCCGCTCACGTCGACGCCGATATCGGTCGCCAGTCGGACGGCCTCCACCGGCGCGGTGCCGGCCGGCCCGCGCAGCATCAGGCCGCCCCGTGCCGGCCCCGGCATCGCGTGGGCCGAGGCGAGCATGACGAGCAGCGCCAGCAGACCGAGGAAGAGCGGGGACAGCGCGGCGGCGCGCGGCTGCCCGAGTGCGGATCGTGGAACGGAGAACGGCATCGGAGTCCCTCCTGTGCCGGCGGATCGCGGCCGGCTCAGCGCTGAGGCTCCCGCGCCGGGCGACGCGCCGCCACGGGAAGCTTCGCCCTTTTCCGGGCCTGAACCGGACGCGCCGGACAGGCCGCGGCGGATCGGTGCGGAGGCGGTGCGGTCCCGTGCGCCCTGCGGCTCGTCCTGACGGGTAAGCCACGGCCACGAACTTCGGCCGACGCGACCTCGCTCAGGTTCGGAGGGACAACCCCGTCATTCCGGAACTGCGGAGCAGGGCCCGGAATCTAGATCCGCACCGCGTGCTTAGCCTGTCATGGTCGGCGGTTCTGGATTCCGGGCTCGCCTGCGGCGCCCCGGAATGACGGCATTCACATCCATGAATGCCTACTAAGCGCCTTGACTTATGTGCAACTTGCATCTTAGTTATGCTCAAGTCGAGCAAAAAGGTGCTGCGGTGACCGAATCCGAGTTCCTGGCCGGCTACGATCCGGCGGCCTATGAGCGGCCGGCCCTGGCGGTGGACCTCGTGCTGATGGGCATCCGGGCAGCCGTCCGGCGGCGCTCCTGATGCGGCGGACCCAACTCCCGCAGCCCGGGCTCTGGGCGCTGCCCGGCGGCTTCGTGGGCATCGACGAGACTCTCGACGAAGCGGCGGAGCGCGTCCTGCGCGACAAGGCCGGGATCGCCCGGGCGCGGTTGGAGCAGCTCTACACGTTCGGCGCCGTCGACCGCGATCCGCGCATGCGCATCGTCTCGGTCGCCTACCTGGCGCTCCTGCCCGCGGCCGCCTTCGCCGAGGTCCTGGCCGGCGGCGGCCTGACGGCGGCCGTGCTCGGGGTGCCCTGGGCGGGCGAGGCCGGCGGCCCGGTCTCGGCCGTGTCGGAGGACGGCGCGCCGCTCGCCCTCGCCTTCGACCATGCCGACATCCTGGCGCTGGCCGTGAAGCGGCTGCGCGGCAAGCTCGACTACACGGACGTCGCCTTCGCGCTGCTGCCCGAGCAGTTCACGCTGCGGCAGCTCCAGGACGTCCACGAGGCCGTGCTCGGCGCAGCTCTCAACACCTCCGCTTTCCGCCGCCGCATGCGCGATCGGGGCTGGATCGCGCCGACCGGCGCCCGTGAGGCCGGCACGGCGTTCCGCCCGGCCGAACTCTTCCGCTTCGACAGGTCACGTCAGTCTTGAGGAGACCCCCATGGCCACGATCCGCAACATCGGTGTGATCGCCCAGCTCCGGAGCGAGGCGAGCAGCCACATCATCCGCTTCCAGAACGGCCGCGTCCGCCAGAGCGGGCGGGGGCTGGTGTTCTGGTTCCGGCCCGAGACCGCGAGCATCAGCGAGGTGCCGGTGGACGACCGCGAGATGACCCTGTTCGTCCGCGGCCGCAGCCGGGACTTCCAGACCGTCGTGGTGCAGGGGACGATCGGCTGGCACGTGGTCGATCCCGAGTTGCTGGCGCGCCGGGTCGACTTCTCGATCAATCTTGCGACCGGGCGCCTGCAGGGCGAGCCGCTGGAGCGGATCGAGGCGCGCCTCGGCGGCATCGCGGGTCAAGCGGCCCTGCAGTATCTCGGGGCGAGCCCGATCGGCGCGCTCCTCGACGCAGGGCCGGAGCCCCTGCGCGCCGCCCTCGAGGCGGTTCTGGCCGCCGCCCCGGCTCTGGCCGAGATCGGCCTCGCGGCCGTGTCGGTGCGGCTGACCAACCTGGCGCCGACCAGCGAGCTGGAGCGGGCCCTGCAGACACCGACCTTCGAGGCCCTGCAGCAGAAGGCCGACGCGGCGACCTTCGCCCGGCGCGCCCTGGCGGTGGAGAAGGAGCGCGCCATCGCGGAGAACGAACTCGCGACGAAGACCGAGCTGGCGCGGCGCGAGACGGTGCTGATCGCCCAGGAGGCGGAGAACGCCCGCGACCGCGCGGCCGGCCTCGCGGAGGCGCGCGGCCTGGAGGCGGCCGCAGAGGCCGAGCGCATCCGGCTGGTCGAGGGCGCCCGGGCCGAGGCCGAGCAGCGCCGCGCGGCGGTCTACCGGGACATGCCGCCGGCCGTGCTGCTCGGGCTGGCCGCGCGCGAGCTCGCCGGCAAGCTCGAGACGATCGAGCACCTCAACGTCACCCCCGACCTGCTCGCCGCCGTTCTGGGCGAGGTCCGCGGCGCGCTTCCCGCGCCGGCCGCGGTGCGCTGAGGCGCGGCGCCATGCCGGCCGCGACGCCCCGCGTGGTCTTCGTGATCCGCGACACCGATTACGAGCTGCTCCTCGCCCGGCACGCGACGCGCGGCCAGATCCGGTTCTTCCTGGAGAGCCGCGGGCAGTCGATCGCCGAGGTCGAGGCCCGCCACGCGCAGTTCCACGCGGTGCTGGCCGAGGCCCGCGGCAGCGTGCCCCTGGACTGGCGACAGGCGCTGGTGCGGCGTCCCGATCTCGACCGCTTCCTGTTCGCCCCCGAGGACATCGTGGTGGCGGTGGGGCAGGACGGGCTCGTGGCCAACGTCGCCAAGTACCTGGACGGCCAGCCGGTCGTCGGCGTCAATCCGGCGCCCGACCTCTACGACGGCGTCCTCGCCCGGGCCGGGGTGGGGAGCTTGCGCGCCCTCCTGCCCGCCAGCGCCGCCGGCACGGTGCCGCTCCAGCGGCGCACCATGGTGCAGGCCCTGTTCGACGACGGCGCGCGGCTGCTCGCCCTGAACGAGATCTTCGTCGGCCACCGCAGCCATCAATCCGCGCGCTACCGGATCGACGACGGCGCGCGGGCGGAGGACCAGTCGCCGAGCGGGCTGATCGTGGCGTCGGGCACCGGCCTGACCGGGTGGGCGCGCTCGATCAGCGAGGCGACGCATCTCACCCTGGAGGTGGGCATCGAGGAGGCGGCCTTCGGCTACTGGGTGCGCGAGCCGTTCCCGAGCGTCGCCACCGGCACGGCGATGCGCGCGGGCCGGTTCGCCGGCGCCCCGCTCACCGTGACGTCGCGCATGAACGAGGGCGGCGTGGTGTTCGCGGACGGGATCGAGCAGGACTTCGTCGCCTTCGATTGGGGCCGGCGCGTCGCGGCGCCCGCGTCGCGGACCCTCAATCTCGTGGCCGCCTGAGCCGCCGCGGTCCGGTCACAGGCCGGGCGGGTTGAGCAGCACCCAGAGCCGCGCGATCCGGCCGCCGACGATCTCGGCCACATCCGCTCCGGTGACCGCGACCGGTCCGCCGTCCGGACCGGCCTGCCACTGCAGCGAACCCAGCCCGTGGTGCCCGACGGCCGGGCCGACGGGCGTGAACCGGAATGTCGGCCCGAACTGATCCAGCAGCCTGCCGGCCAGAGCGGCGATGGCGGCCTGGCCCCGTACGATATCGGCGGGCTCGTACAGGACCGGCTCGTCCACGAAGAGCTCCGCCAGCGCCGCCGCCCGCCTGCCGGCGTCGCGCTCGTTGAAGACGCGCTCCAGGTTGGCGCGCAGCAACCGGTCGTAATCCGGCTCCGCCTCGGGCCGGACGGTGTCGCTGGTCTCGGGCATCGGGTCATCTCCATCCGCAGGCGGGCGCTCGGATCCGTCCGGTTCGTTCGTCAGACGAGGCGGGCGCCGCCGTCAACGTGCAGGGTCTCGCCGTTCATGAAGCCGTTGCTCATGAGGAAGACGATTGCCGCGCCCGCCTCCTCGGCCGTGCCGAGCCGGCGCTGCGGCAGTTTCTCGGTCAGCGCGGCCACATAGGCCTCGCGGTGGGCGCCGAGGGTGCGGGCGAGGAGCGGCGTGTCGGTGGTGCCGGGCGACAGGGTGTTGACCCGCACCGGCGCCAGTTCGAGAGCGAGGCCGCGGGCGAGGGCCTCCATGGCGGCCGAGGCCGCCGCCAGCACCGCGGTGCCCTGGGCGCTCGGGCGATCCGCCAGGGCGCCGGAGATGAGGGTGACGGAGCCGTCCCGGGCCAGCCGGTCGCCGAGGGCTCGCAGGGCGTGCACCGCCGCCCAGACCCGCTCGTCGAAGGCGCGCTTCAGGTAATCGACGTCGGCCTCCAGCACCTTCCCGGCCACGAAGGTGCCGGCGAGGAGCACGAGGTGGTCGACCTGCGGGATGTCGGCGAGCGCCGCCGCGATGGTCTCGGGCCGGGTCACGTCCGCGGCGCGCCAGCCGGCGAAGCCGTGCGCGGCGGCGACGCGCTCGGCGCCCGCGGCGTCGAAGCCGACCACGAATACCCTGGCGCCGGAGGCCTGGGCCTGCCGGGCGGCGGCGAGGCCGATGCCCGAGGTGCCGCCGAAGATGACGACGGTGCGATCCTGAAGGGTGCTGCTCATGACGCTGGTCCCGTGCGGCGCCCCGGCGGCGCCTGTGGACCACAGACTGGGACCAGCCCGGACGCTTGATAATCGGGCTCGTTCTCGGTTCAGTCGTGCCGTCATGGAACAGATCGGCCTCGACCGCCTCACCGGCCTCATCGCGTTCGCGCGCGCGGCGTCGCTCGGGAGCTACACGGCCGCCGCCCGCGTCCTCGGCGTCTCGCCTTCGGCGGTGAGCAAGAGCGTGCAGCGGCTGGAGGCGCGCCTCGGCCTCAGCCTGTTCACGCGCACCACGCGCTCGCTCACCCTGACGCCGGAAGGCCGCGACCTGCACGAGCGGGCGCTGCGGCTCCTGCGCGAGGCCGAGGCGATCGAGCAGGCCGCCGTCGCGGCGCGCTCCGAGCCGGCCGGCACCCTGAAGGTCACGGCGCCGTTGCCGATCGGCGTGCACCTGCTCGCCCCGGCCCTGCCGCGGTTCCGGGCGCGCCACCCGAAGCTCGCGGTCGACCTGCGCCTGGGCGACCGCTTCGTCGACCTGATCGAGGAGGGCATCGACGTCGCCATCCGGGTGGGCGATCTCGCCGATTCGCGCCTCGTCTCCCGCCGTCTCGCGCCGCACCGGCTCTGCGCCTTCGCGTCGCCGGACTACCTGGCCCGTCGCGGCACCCCGGCGCATCCCGACGAGCTGGCCGGCCATGCGTGCGTGAACTTCCGCTTCCAGAGCACGGGCCAGACGCTGCGCTGGCCGTTCCGGATCGGCGCAAAGGTCTTGGATGTCACGCCCGATGCCGGCCTCGTCACGGATTCCAGCGACGCGGTGGCGGCGATCCTGGTCGCCGGCGGCGGCATCGGCATCTCGCCGACCTACGTGGTCGCGCCCCTCGTCGCGCGCGGCGCGCTGGTGCCGATCCTGCGGGATTTCGCGGTCGAGCGCTCGGCCGTCACGGCGCTCTGGCCGGAGAGCCGGCGCGGCAACCCGAACGTCAAGGCGTTCCTGGCCTTCCTCGGCGAAGTCTTCCCGTCGCCGACCCTCTGGGACGCCCTGATCGGCGCGTGATCCCGCAGCGGCGCGGGCCCGCCTCACGGAATCCGCGAATGGCGGTGGGCTGCATCCGCCGCGCGAACGCCTTCGAACGCATGGGGTAGCGGGTTCCTCCGGTGGCCGGTCGCTGGTATCGGCCATGCCTGCACGTGATGAGCAGCTTTGCCGCTCACGTCTGCTTTCCGGACTGAGCAAGGGATCCGCGCATGCCGAGCACGTTTGGCCTGAACCGCACGCTGGGCAGCGCCATCGGCGTCATCGCCCTAGTGTCGGTCCTCAGCAGCGGCGCGGTCCTGATCACCGGCAACCAGCTGCAGGAGGCAACGGACGCCCGAAACCGCTCCAGTCAGCTGACCCGCGGCCTCGATAATTTCCGGACCGCCATGCTCAATCAGGAGACCGGGCTGCGCGGCTACCTGCTCACCGGGCGCGAGGGCAGCCTGGAGCCGTACAGGTCCGGACGCTTGGCTCTCGATGAGGCCATCAGCCGGCTCAAGGTGATGATCGGCAACGATGCCGAGCGCACGCGTCTCCTGGCCGACGCCGTGGCCGCCGCGCGGAGCTGGCAGGCCGACATCGGCGAGGCGGCCGTCCGCAATGCGGCCGACCCGTCGACCCGGGCCGAAGCGGTCCGCATCGAGGCGGACGGCAAAGGCAAGCAGTTCTTCGACACGGTGCGCGAGAAGCTCGCGGCCATCGAGACCCTTGAGGATGCGGTGCGCACCGCGCTGGTCGGACGTGTCGCGCAGGCACAGCGCGACGAGAGCGTCGCCTTGTGGGGCGGCACCTTGCTGACGCTCCTGATCTGCGCGGGTATCTGGATCGCCATCAACCGCCTGATCGTCCGTCCCCTCGTGCGCGTCATGGCCTTCGTCGCGCAGGTCGGCGAGGGCGATCTGTCGGGACGGCTGGAGGCGGGCGTGGCCGGCGAGGTCGGCCGCCTCGGCACGACGCTGAACGCGATGGTGGCGGGGCTGTCGGATCTCGCGCGCACCAACCGGGCCGCCACCGCCGACCTGAGTGCGGCCGCGGCCGAGATCCGCGCCTCGGCGCAGGAGCAGGCGGCCTCGGTGGAGCAGCAATTCGCCGCCGTGCAGGAGACCGCCGCCACGGTCGACGAGATCACCCATTCGGGCGCGCAGATCAGCAAGCGCGCCACCGAGGTGATCGCCACCGCCCAGGCCACCGCCCAGACCTCCCGCCAGGGGCTGCGCGCCGTCTCGGACACCGCCAAGGCCATGGACGCGATCCGCGAGCAGGCCGAGGCGGTGGCCGGCAACATCGTCAGCCTGTCGGAGAAGACCCAGACGATCGGCGACATCATCGAGACGGTCAACGACATCTCGGAGCGCACGCACCTCTTGGCGCTCAACGCCGCGATCGAGGCGGCGGCGGCCGGCGAGAGCGGGCGCAGCTTCGCGGTGGTGGCCTCGGAGATGAAGCTGCTGGCCGACCAGGCGAAGGCGGCGACCGGCCAGGTGCGCGGGATCCTGGGCGAGATCCAGCGGGGCATCAACACGTCGGTGATGCTCACCGAGGAGGCGGTCAAGCGCGCCGCCGCCGGCAAGACGCGCTCGGACACGACGCAGCGGACCATCGAGGAAATCACCGCGAAGGTCGAAGAGGGCGCTCAGGTCTTCCAGCAGATCATCGCGTCGACGAACCAGCAGCAGCTCGGCATCGAGCAGGTGATGGGTGCGCTCCAGAACATCCGGCAGGCCAGCCAGCAGACGGCGGCCGGCACGCGGCAGGTCGAGACCGCCTCGGCCAACCTGACGGAGCTCGCTCAGGCGCTCATGGCCCTCGCCGAACGCTACCGGCACTGAGGCCTGTCCGGCCTCTCCTGGTCCCATGTGCTGTGTCGGTTCCGGTTATACGGCCGCCGCTCGCGGCGACGCAGATCGGCAAGCGCCGCCGGACTCACCCTCATCCCGGAGCCAATGTCGGCCTCGATCGCACGGCTGAGCGCGTGCGGAGTTCCGTGAAAGCCTCTCGCTCCGGGAAGCGAAGCGCGTCGCTCGGGAGGCGACCGAAGACCTGGAAGACGGCGGCGCCGTGCACGCGCTGGGGCTCCTGACCGCTCCGGGTGGCGCCGCCGCCGCGAGCTGCCCGCGCGGCGGCTTCCGTTGGTTCGCCCCGGGGAGGGCGCCACATGAGCGAGGGAGCCTCTCGGTGATGGCTCTCCTGCGCCTGGTCGCGGTGGCGGGCTACCAGAGCCGGGACAGGATTGCCGAGGGTCCCGGCGCGCCCGCCCGTGATGCTGCGCCTCCGAGTCAGTAGCTGACGTAGCCGCCGGCGCCCTGGCCGGGGCGGACCGCGCCGCTGGTGTTCACGGGCGGGGCGGCCTGCTGGCGTTCGGCCTGGCGGTTGGCCAAGGCGCGCCCGGCGGCACAGCCTCCGACGGCGCCGAGGACGCCGTGCCCCGCGTAGTGGCCGGCGATGCCGCCGACGATGGCGCCCTTGATGCAGCCCTTCGCCTCGGCCGCCGGACCGGCAGCCAGAAGGGCACCCGCCGCGAGAGCGGCCGTGGCGACACGCTTCATCATGATCGTCTCCTCTCCGCAGCATCATTGCTGTGGCAGAGATGTAAGCGCTGGAAGACCGGATTTAAGAGGTGTTGGGACGAATAATTATAGCTGCCACGCCCTTGATTTTCGGAAATCATAGCACTGATCGGAATCGAATTCTCCTTTAGAACAAAGGTTCTGCTGATGAATGCTTGATGAATGGAGCGTGACAACCGGCTCGACGGCACTGGCCAACCTTTGGGTCCTGGCCATGGGCATGCCACGCTCATCAGTCTGGCGATCTGCCCCTGCCGCCAGACGCGCTGGTCGATCGCCGTTCTGGGCGCCTGGCCACCCGTCCTCGTCGCCCGGCTCCAGGACTGGAGCGTCGCACGCGCAGCGCCGTCGGTTCAAAAAGTATATCGCTCCCTCTAGACGACCGGTCTAATCGAGCCTATGTCGGGGTCATGGCACAGGTCAGCGGCAACATCGACACCCGGCGCGGCATCCTCGACACCGCCCACGGCATCGTGGGTGCCAAGGGGTTCTCGGGCGTCGGCCTCAACGAGATCCTGGTCGCGGCCGGGGTCCCGAAGGGGTCCTTCTACCACTACTTCGGCTCGAAGGAGGCGTTCGGCGAGGCCCTCCTGGCCGACTACTTCGAGGCGTACCTCGCCGACATCGACGCGACCCTCGCCGAGCCCGGCCTCAGCCATGCCGAGCGCCTGATGAACTACTGGCGCAAGTGGCAGGCGACGCAGGGCAGCATCGACTACCAGCGCAAGTGCCTTGCGGTGAAGCTCGCGGCGGAAGTCTCGGACCTGTCCGAGCCCATGCGGCTGGCTCTCAAGCGCGGCACGGCCGGGATCATCGACCGTGTGACGGGCGCCATCCAGGCGGGGATTGCCGAGGGCTCGCTGAAGGTCGAGGCCGAACCTCGCGCGACGGCCGAGACGCTCTACCACCTGTGGCTCGGTGCGAGCCTCATGGCGAAGATCGAGCGCACCGACGTACCGTTCGAGGCCGCGATGACGACGACGCGGCGCATCCTGGAGCCGCGACCCGTCTGACCGGGCGAACGATCCCGATGCGGGGCATGTCCGCGCGCGGATCTTAGACGACCAGTCTACTAAAATTTATCGGAGGAGAGACCATGACCCCACCCATCGCAAATCCCATCGCTCCCTATCTGCTGCTCGCCGAACTCGGGGCCGCCTTGTTCGGTGGCACCGCCGCCTCGGCCGAGGAGCGCATCACCCTGGAGGTCATCGGTGCCGTCCGTATGGCCGGTCCCGAGACGGTCCGGCGCGCCGACCCGGCGCCCGGGGAAGCCGACGCCAGGCCGGCGCGCGAGGCGACCGCCGCGCGTTCCATCGACGGGATGGTGGCCCGCCACAACTGACCCGATCGCGCACGTACCGACAACAAACTCACACCAACCCCGGAGAACGACGATGAAGATCCTGATGGTGCTGACCTCGCACGACCAGCTCGGCGACACCGGCCGGAAGACCGGCTTCTGGCTGGAGGAACTCGCCGCCCCCTACTACGTGTTCAAGGACGCCGGCGCCGAGGTGGTCCTCGCCTCACCCAAGGGCGGACGGCCGCCGCTGGATCCCAAGAGCAACGAGCCGGGCTTCCAGACCGACCTGACCCGACGCTTCGAAGCGGACCGCGACGCCAACGCCGTCCTGGCGGACACCGTCCGGCTCGATGGCGTAAACCCCGAAGACTTCGATGCGGTGTTCTATCCCGGCGGGCATGGCCCCCTGTGGGACCTGGCCGAAGATCCCGCTTCCGTCCGGTTGATCGAGACGACGCTCAAGGCGGGCAGGCCCGTCACGCTCGTCTGCCACGCGCCGGGCGTGCTGCGTCATGCCAAGGCGCCTGACGGCAGACCGCTGGTCGACGGCAAGGCCGTCACCGGCTTCACCAACACCGAGGAAGAGGCCGTGGGCCTGACCCAGGTCGTCCCGTTCCTCGCCGAGGACGAGCTCAAGCGGAACGGCGGCCGGTTCAGCAAGGCCGGCGACTGGGAACCGTACGTGGTCGCCGACGGCCTGCTGATCACCGGCCAGAACCCGGCCTCGTCCGGACCCGCGGCCGAGCGCCTTCTCGGCCTGCTCGCGCGCGCCTGACGCCCTGGGGTGAACGGACCGCAGACGAACCCGAGGCGCGTTCGGCATCCCGGCCGACCGCGCCTCGGAATTTACCCCGGCAGGAGGCCCGAGGCGCGGTAGGTCTCGATCAGGCTGTCGAACTGCGCGACGTCCGCGCGGCTCCGCGCGTAGAGCTGGGCTCCGGACACGGCGGCGAAGATCGCTCGGGCCCGCGCCTCGCTGTCCTCGGGCTCCACGACCCCCGCCATGACCAGCACCTTGCCGAGCCAGGCGATGTTCACGTCGGCGAAGCCTTGCGCCTCCCGCTGCACGATGTCCGGCAGGTTGGCGTATTCCGCCGACATGAAGCTGCACAGGCAGAGCCTGTTCCCGTCCTCGAGCGACCTGCGGAAGGTGCCTGGATAAAGCCGCAGGCAGCGGACTGGATCCGAGGTCTCGGTCAGCATCGCATCCAGCTCCGCCGCCGTATCCTCCCAGTAGCGCCTGGCCACGGCGGCGCCGAGATCGGCCTTGCTGGCGAAGTGGTGGTAGATGCTCGCTGCCTTGATGCCGACCGCGTCGGCGAGATCGCGGTAGCTCAGCCCGCCGTAGCCGTGCGCCTGGGCTGTTTTCCGGGCAGCGGCCAGAATCGTTTCCCGCGCATTCGAACTCATCGCAGCCACCCCATCCGCGCCGAAAATCTAACGATCGTTAGCTAGGGGTTGACGCGTCGAAAATCCAGCCCTAGCTCTTGTCTGCCTAACGACAGGTAGGGAAACGACATGACGCAGGACATCATCTTCTTGGACGCCACCGGACTGGCTGAGCTGATCCGAACGAAGCAGCTCTCGCCCGTCGAGGTCGTGCGGGCCCATCTCGACCGCATCGAAGCCGTCGACCCCAAGGTCAACGCCATCGTCACCGTCGCGGCGGATGCGCTCGACGCCGCGGCGGCCGCGGAAGCCGCAATCCTCGCCGGCGAGGAACTCGGGCCCCTGCACGGCGTGCCGTTCACCGTGAAGGATTCCATCGACACCGCCGGCGTGCTGACCCAGCGCGGCTCGCCGATCTTCAAGGGCCGGATCCCGGATGCCGATGCCACCAGCGTCGCGCGGATGAAGAAGGCGGGCGGCATCCTCCTGGCGAAGACCAACCTCCCGGAATTCTCCTACTGGATCGAGAGCGACAACCTCCTCTCCGGCCGGTCGAACAACCCATGGAACCTCGACCGCACGCCGGGCGGCTCAAGCGGCGGCGAATCGGCGGCGATCGCGGCGGGCATGTCGCCGCTCGGCCTCGGGACCGACCTCGCCATCTCGGTGCGCGGCCCGGCGGCCCAGACCGGCATCGTCTCGCTGAAGGCGACCCACGGGCGCGTGCCGATGACCGGCATCTGGCCGCGGGCGCCGCGCCGCTTCTGGCATGTCGGCCCGATGGCGCGCAGCGTCCGCGATCTCGCGCTCGCCCTCTCGCAATTGGCCGGTCCCGACGGGCTGGACAGCTTCGCGACCAGCACCGTCCCGTTCGACGCCGGCCTCGCCGCCGCCCCCGACCGCAAGCTCCGCGTCGGCTGGATGGTCGGGCCGGGCTTCGGACCCATCGACACGGAGGTCGCCGCGACCGTGCGGGCGGCGGCCGAGGCCCTCAAGGGCGAAGGGCACCACGTCGAGGAGGTGCGCATCCCGGCGCTGGAGCGCGACTTCGCCCTCGACGTGTTCAACAAGCTCCACGTCATGGAGATGAAGCCGGCGTTCCGCGCGGCAACCGCGGGCCGTCCCGACACAGAGATCTATAAAATGGCCAGGGCGATGCTGTCGCTGCCCGACACGTCGATCGGCGATTACGTCGCGGCCGAGCAGGCGGCGGAGCGGCTCCGGGACGGCTATGCCGCCTATTTCCGCGATCACGACGTCCTGCTGACCCCCGTGCTGCCGGTCCCGGCGCACAGGCACGGCATCCGGGACCTCGTCGTCAACGGCGAGACCGTCGACCTGACTTACCTGCAGGGTGCGACCGTACCTCTCAACGTGACCGGCCTACCGGGCCTGTCGATGCGGTTTGGGACCAGCCGCGACGGGCTGCCGATCAACGTGCAGGTGGTGGGACGCTGGCAGGCGGAGACGACCGTGCTGCACGCCGCATCGCTGCTGGAGGGCCTGAGCCCGGTCCGCGGGCTGCACCCGAGCCTCTGACGAGAGAGAGGAAACCTGCGGGGCGGGGCGAGGACGCGCGCCGCGGGCGCAGGTCGCCGGCACCGTCACGCGGCCGGAAGCAGGCGGAAGGTCGGGGAACGGCTCGGCCGGGTGGCGAATGAGCCGACCGGCAGCACCGGCCCGTCATCGTCCAGGACGAGGTCGTTGTCCCGCAGCAACCGCGCCAGGACCAGCACCGCCTCCGACGTGGCCAGTTGCGCCCCGATGCACACGCGGGGACCCGCGCCGAACGGCAGGAAGCTGTAGCGATCCGGCTTCTCGGGTCCGAGGAAGCGCCCGGGGTCGAAACGCTCTGGCGACGTCCACAGGCGCGGGTCGGTGTGCAGCAGGGTGAACGGCATCAGCACGATGGCCCCACGCTTGACCGGGACGCCGCACAGCGCGTGATCCGCCACTGCCTGGCGTGCCGTCATGTAGGCCGGCGGGTAGAGACGCAGCGCCTCATCCACCACGGCGCGCGTCTGCGGCAGAGCGCCGACGGCCGACCCGGCCCCGCCCGGGGACAGGTCCACCCGCCGCGCTTCCCGCCGGACGGCGCGGCGCCAATCGGGTGCGTTGGCCAGCAGGTAGCAGGCCCAGAACAGCGTCAGGCCCGTCGTCTCGTGCCCGGCGAAGATCATCGCCGACACCTCGTCGGCCAGGAGGTCCTCCTCCCGATCCCCGTAAGCCTCGGACAGAAGGTCGAAGAGATCGCGCGGCGCACCCGGGTGATGCGCGGCCCGGCGCCGGGCGATGATCGCGAGGATGAGCGCCCGCCAGCGCCGGCGGAAGCGCGCGCGGCGGAGGGTGGCGAGCGTCGGCACCCGAGGCGGCAGGATGAAGTCACTCGCCCGCGGCCGTCCGACGCCGTCGGCGTAGGACAGGAGCAGGGCGCGCAGCTGCGGTCCGAACGCGTCGACCTCCAGGGAGAACATGCTCGTGCAGGCGACGGCGGGGCTGAGGTCCTGCATCACCCCGAGCAGGTTCACGGGTTCGCCGCGAGACGCCTCCAGCTGGGCGAAGGCCGCCTCGGCGCAAGCGGCCATGTGCGGGGCCAGCAGGGTCACGGTGCGGGGCGTGAAGGCCGGCGCCAGAGTCCGGCGCTGCCGGCGCCGGGCCTGACCCTCGCTGGCGGCGACGCCGCGCCCGATGAGAGCCCCGAAGATGCGATCGCCGGCCGCGATGCGCCGGTAGAGGTCCGGGCGCGTGGCCAGCACGTCGCGCATCGCCTGCGGGCCGGCGGCGACGACGACGTCGCGGCCGAGCATCGGCAGAACGAGGACCGCCTGCTCGCGGCACCGGGGCGGAAAGGCGGAGTAGGCGTTGCGGCGCAGGCCGGCCAGGACGCCGAGGGCGCCCACGCGGTCCGGCGCCAGCGGCGGCATGGGCGGTGTGAAGCAGGCTTGCCCGGGCGTGTCGGTCGCCGTGATGACGGTGTCCATCGGGTGTCCTCGTTGAAGGCGACGGCGGCCGTGCGTCGCTCCCCTGACCGGTGCCGGGCCGGTTCCGACGTGCAGCGGGCATGCCGGGATCCGTACCGGCTTCTCAGGCGCGGTTACAGGCCGACCGCTGCTTCGGTGCGAAGCGCCCGCTCAGCGTGGACGCCAACGCTATGCCGCTCGGCCTGAGGCTGAGCGGGGCCAGTTGCCGCGACAGCCGCGCGCTGGCCGCCACGCGCGATCGGCGCCGGGGTGAGGACCGGCTGTCATGGGACCAGACCGGCCGCCCGGAGCTTGTCCGGGAGGCGCGGATAGACCTTGAGCGCGTTGCCCGCAAAGACCTTGGCCCGATCCGCGTCGGACAGGGCGGCGGCTTCGACGTAGCGCTTGGTGTCGTCGTAGGCGTGCCCCGTTTCAGGATCGATCCCGTTCACCGCACCCACCATCTCCGAGGCGAACAGCACGTTGTCGGAGGGCACGACCTTGAGCAGCAGGTCGATGCCCGGCTGATGGTAGACACAGGTGTCGAAGAAGACGTTGCCCATCAGCGCGGAGAGCGGAGGCCGCTTCATGTCCTGGGCGAGTCCCCGATAGCGGCCCCAGTGATAGGGAACCGCGCCGCCGCCATGGGGAATGATCAGGCGCAGCGTCGGGAAGTCCTTGAACAGGTCCGACGTGACGAACTGCATGAAGGCGCTGGTGTCGCCGTTGATGTAGTGCGCTCCGGTCGCCTGGAAGTTGCGGTTGGCCGAGGCGCTGACATGGACCATGCCCGGCACATCGAGCTCGACCATCTTCTCCCAGAGCGGGTACCAGAAGCGGTCGGACAGCGGCGGATCCGTCCAATAGCCGCCGGACGGGTCCGGGTTGACGTTGCAGCCGACGAAGCCGAGTTCCTTCACGCAGCGCTCCAACTCGGCCGTGCAGTTCTTCGGCGAGACGCCCGGCGTCTGCGGCAGCTGGCAGACGCCCACGAAGTTTTTCGGCATCAGGCTCGCGACGCGGTGGATCATGTCGTTCGACACGATCGACCAGTCGAGGCTGGTGCGGGCATTGCCGATGTGGTGGCCCATCCCGCCGGCGCGCGGCGAGAACAGAGCGAGGGAGATGCCGCGCTCGGACTGAAGCTTGAGCTGTCGATCACTCACGCTGGCGCGCACCTCGTCGTCGCTGACCTTCAAGTCGGCGGGCGAGGGCGATTGCGCGGGGTCGTTGATGGCGTCGACCTGGCGCTTGCGCCACGCCAGCATGGCGGCCGGCTCGGTCGTGTAGTGGCCGTGGCAGTCGATGACGAGGCCGGTGTGGCGCGCGGGCTCGGCCTGCGCCGAGATCGACACCGCCGCGCCCAAGCCGGCACCCAAGCCGGCTAGACCGCGCATGAAGCCGCGGCGCGGCAGGCAGCATGGGCAGGACGCGCCTGCCCCAGGCTCGATCTCGACGGTCATCGTTGGGCGTCCTCCGGCTGGGTACCGTGCGTGTGCTGCGTGTCGCCGAGGGCCGGCGTGCCGTTCGGAAACGGTCGATCCGCGCTCATCCCGGATCGGCTCCCACCGCGAGCAGGTATGCGGCCGTCGCTGGATGCAGCCAGGCGGCCGGCACGGTCGCGACCAGATTGCGCGGGTCGCTCTCGCGGCCCTGAGGATAGGACCGGGCCAAGGTCTCCCGGCCCCGGTCGATCGCGCGGACGAGCCGGGTGACACCGACCGCGTCGAGGCCGGGGCGCGCCAGGATGAAGCTCCAGGACCCGACGGTCTCGATCGCCGCGTCCTGTCCGCGGAAGGAGGCGGGCGGGACGGTCAGACGGCGCATCGAGGCGCGCAGGGCCAGGATGGTGGGGATCGCCTCGGGGGCGGGGCCGAAGAAGCGGGCGCCGCCCGGAGCATCCGCGAGCGTCCTGAAGCCCGGCCAGCCGAGGCTTGCGCCCCACAGGGCCGCCGCGCGGCCGTCGAGAACCTGTGCGGCGCCCTCGCCGGCGTCGCCGAGGAGGATCGGCGTGATGTCGTGGTCGGGATCGAGGCCGGAGCCCTGGAGCACGGTTCTTCCCATGATGGTGAAGCCCGAGCCGCGCGTCCCGAGCGCCACGGCACGGCCGCGCAGATCCTGAACGCCCCGGATCGGACTGGAGGCCGGGACCACGAACAGCCCGGGCGACGCGTCGATGGGGGCCACGACCGACAGGCGATCGCTTCGGGCCTGTTCGCCGGACAAGGCCTCGTAGGCATACTCACCCTGCACCAGGGCGAGGTCGAGCTGCCCCGCTTTGAGCAGGGTCAGGTTCTCTGTCGAGCCCTTGGTGATCCTCGGCTCGATGGTCACCCCGGGATCGACGTCGCGGAGTGCGGCGATGAGCGCGCGGCCGAAGGCCGGGAAGGAACCGCCCGGCGTCGCGGTCCCGAGGGTCAGGTTGAGGGCGGCCTCGGGCTGCTGAGCCCGTGCGGGCGCGATCAAGCTGCAGGCCGCCAAATCCAGGAGCAGTTGACGCCGCCGCATCATATTCTCCCTCCGCGGTGTTCAGCAGCGCCGGAGCGGTGCGGCACACCTCGACAATCGCGCCGGAAAGCCCTCAGATCGACGCGCAAGCCAGACGCGCGAGCCAAGGCCGCACGCCAACCCCAGCGGCCGACAATGCCCCGCGCTGGATCGGGAGGACAAGGCGATGCGACAGTACGCGTTACTGCCGGTTGTGGCGGCTGCCATGAGTCTCGGTTTCGGTTGCCTCGGCAGCGCCGTCGCGAAACCGCTGGCCTTCTCGGGAATCCGGCTGATCGACGGTCGATCGGCCGAGCCTGTCGAGGACGCCGTGGTGATCGTCGACGGCGACCGCATCGTCGCGGCAGGACCGCGCACCGCGGTCGCGGTCCCGTCCGATGCCGAGATCCGGGAGATGCGCGGCCGCACGATCATGCCGGGGCTGATCTCCGACCATTCCCATGTCGGCATCGTCCAGGGCGTCGATGTCGGCGCCCGGAACTACACCCGCGAGAACATCCTCGCCCAGCTCAAGGCCTATACCGACCGGGGCGTCACCACGATCATGGCGCTCGGGCTCAACGGCGCGATCATGCCGGAGATCCGCGCCGAGGCGCATGCGGGCCGGATTCCCGGCGCCGACCTGTTCGGGGTCGACCGCGGCATCGGCGTACCGGACGGGGGCCCACCCCAGGCGATGATCCGCGTGAGCGCGGATCAGCTCTTCCGTCCCGCCAATGCCGAAGAGGGCCGCGAGGCCGTCCGCGCGATGAAGGGGCGCGGCACCGACATGGTGAAGCTCTGGCTCGACGATTTCGGCGGGGCTGTGCCGGCGAAGATGCAGCCCGCGGTCTACGAGGCAGTGATCGACGAGGCGCACCGGCTCGGCCTGCGGGTCGCGGCGCATGTCCACGACCTGGAGGATGCGCGTGCGATCACCAAGGCCGGTGTGGATGTGCTGGCCCACGGCGTGCGCGACAAGCCCGTCGATCCCGACCTGATCGCGCTGCTCAAGGCGCAGAACACGTGGTACATCGCGACGCTCGCCCTCGACGAGGCGACGTTCGTCTATGCGGACGCCCCGGCCTGGGCGCAGACCCCGTTCGTCCGGACGGCGCTGGCCCCCGATCTGAAGGCCCGGTTCGACGATCCGGCGTGGCAGCGCGAGACGCGCGCGAGCGCCAAGGCGCAGGCCGCCCGGGATTCGCTGGCGGTGAATCTGGCCAATCTGAAGCGTCTCGCCGACACCGGCGTGCGGATCGGGTTCGGCACCGACAGCGGCGCGGCACCCGAGCGCGTTCCCGGCGTCGCCGAGCACCGCGAACTGGCCTTGATGGTGCAGGCGGGCTTCACACCCATGCAGGCCCTCACCACCGCAACGTCGAAAGCGGCCGAGCTTCTCGGCCTTTCCGATCGCGGCACGCTGGAAGCCGGCCGCCGCGCCGACCTCGTGATCCTCGAGGCGGACCCGTCCAAGGACATCGCCAACAGCGTCCGGATCGTCGAGGTCTGGCGCGCCGGCCAACGGCAAGATGGGGCATCGCCGGCGCCCGGCGCATCCGCGACGTCGCGATAGCGCCCCGTGCTCCCGATCCCGGTATGGCCGGGCGGGAGATGCCGCTGCGCGGGACGCCGATGTCTCGCGGGGAGGCGTGGCCGCCGCTGACGCGGTCGCCGATCCCTGCGCGGTCGAGATCGGACGCGTGGTGCAGCCCGCCGAGGCGGAGGTTCCAGAAAGCCTTCGCCTTCACGGTGTCGGCCGCCTCGGCGCAAAGCGAATTTCCGATCCTGCCCTTGCACGAAAGAATGCGCTCGCCATCTTCAGACCATCCAACGGGATGGTCTTAGGAGGGTCGCAATGGCGGAGAACGTGCGTGAGCTGCGGCCGAAGCTGCCCGACAGCGAGAAGCTGACGGTCAATTTCGGCTTCGTCGATCTGGGCCATATCGACCTGATGGTGCGCGACGGCTTCTACGCCAACCGGGCCGATTTCATCCGCACCGCGGTGCGCAACCAGATCGAGCGCCAGGGCGAGGCCGTGAGGCAGTCCGTCAGCCGCAAGCAGTTGCGGCTGGGCCTGTCGTACTACTCGAAGCAGACGCTCGAAGCCGCCCGCGACTCCGGGACGCCGATCCACATTCAGGTGCTCGGGCTGGCCAGCATCGCTCCGGATGTCACCCCCGAGCTCGCACGCGCGGCCATCGCCGCGGTCGAGGTGCTCGGCGCCTTCCAGGCCAGCCCCGCAGTCAAGGCCGCCTTGGCCGACCGGATTACCTGACACGCCAACGCCGACACGATGCTCCCCGGGCGAGGCCGAGCCTTCCGCTCCGTCCATCGCGCGCACCAGGATCAGACCCCATGAACGCCTTTCCGAAGATGGACTTCTCCAAGCTCGGCATGCCCAAGCTCGACCCGGCACGCACGGCGCGGATGATGGAGCGGATGGCCCGGTTGCAGACGCAACAGGCCGCGGCCTACGCCCGCTGGGCCGAGGGCCAGAAGGCCGCGGCCTCCGCCGCCGAGGCGAAGGGCGCGGAGGGCGGCGCGACGATCGACATGCGCCCGCCCGCGAGCCCCGGCGAAGCCTGGACGGCGCCGGATGCCGCGCCGGGCGGTGCTCCGGACAAGCCGGCCTTCGCGCCCCACGGCGACATCGCCGGGGATGTGATGCGGACGATCAAGGCGGCGCTGGCGAAGGGCGGCGTCGGGACCGGTCTGGGCTCCGGCCTCGACGACGGTCTCGGAGCCGCAACGCCGGCCGCGCCGCTCCCGGACGGCGCGCGCTTCGAGGCCCGCACCTTCACGGATGCCGTCGGCAGTCGGAACTACAAGGTCTACGTGCCCAGCGGCTACACCGGTCAAGCGCTGCCGGTCGTGGTGATGCTGCACGGTTGCACCCAGAACCCGGACGACTTTGCGCGCGGGACCCGGATGAACACGGTCGCCGAGGAACAGACGTTCCTGGTGGTGTATCCGGAGCAGCCGCGCTCCGCCAACATGCAGCGCTGCTGGAACTGGTACGAGCCGGGCGACCAGCAGCGCGAGGGTGGCGAGCCCGCGCTGATCGCCGGCATCGTCCGGCAGGTGATCGCGGAATTCTCGGGCGACGCGAGCCGGGTCTATGCCGCCGGTCTCTCGGCAGGCGGCGCCGCGGCCGCGATCCTGGCTTCGACGCATCCCGACCTGTTCGCGGCTGTGGGCGTGCATTCCGGGCTCGCTTGCGGCGCGGCCCGCGACATGCCCTCCGCCTTCGCGGCGATGCGCGGGAGTGGTGCCGGAGCGTCCGGAGGGACGCGGCACGGCGTCCCGACGATCGTGTTCCACGGCGACGGCGACAGGACCGTGAACGTGGCCAACGGCGATCGGGTGGCCGCACAGGGACCGGCCGGACCGGACCTCGCGCAGGCGGTCAGCGCGGGGCGGACGCCGGACGGCGTGGCTTACACCCGCACGGTGCGCAGCGACGCGTCGGGCCGGGCCGTGCTGGAGCATTGGGTACTGCACGGGACCGGCCACGCGTGGTCGGGTGGCGATCCGGCCGGGTCGTTCACCGATGCGCGCGGCCCGGACGCCAGTCGGGAGATGGTCCGGTTCTTCCTGTCGCATGCCGGCCCGGCGAACCCGTCCGGCAGAGCGGCGGCCCGGGGGTGAGCGGCGCCGTCCGCTTGAACGCCCCCGGCCGGGGGCGCGCCGACGGGCCCTGCTGAACCTCAGCGGGGCGTCCCGGGCGCTGTGGCGCCCGTCGCCTCGCCCGGTCCCGACGAGATCGCCCAGAGTTCCGTTGGAAGGCTGATCGGCGCGCCGGGCTTGTAGTCGGCCGAGTCCTGGATGTGGGACGTCGTCACGTAGATCGTGCCGTCCGGCCCCTCGCTGAACGTATCCGGCCACCGCAATTGCGGGTCCTGCACCAGGGTGGTGAGGCCGCTGCCCTTGGCGGTGAGGTCGCGGACCTTCACGGCATTGTCCTGCGGCGAGGTCACGTACATCCGCCCGTCCTTGCGGGCGATCAGCAGGCCGTCGGCGGGGCCGTTCTCGCCGACCGTGACGATCTTCGAGTCCAGCGTCCTGTCGCTCAGCATCTCGGGCACGAACGCGGCGGTCGCCCAACCGGTGAGCGCGTCGGTCGGCAGGCTGTAGAGCGTCTTGCCCTTGATGGCCTGCCAGTACAGCGTCTTCCCGTCCGGCGAGAGGGCGATGCCGTCGGCCGAGAACGCGACGCCGCGGCCATCCGGGCGGCGCAGCGGCTTGCCGTCATACTGCACGGTCACGCTCTTGTCCGGCATGGTCGTGGCATGGCCGGACAGCACGCGCTTGGCGGAGCCGCTGTCGAGATCCACCACGATCAGCGCCCCCTCGGCGCCAGAATCGGTCAGGTAGGCGGTCTTGCCGTCGGGCGCGATCCGCACGTCGTTGATGTAGGAGGCCTGCAGCACCGTGCTGGTGTCGAACGGGATCGTCTTCACGACCTGGTTGGTCTTCAGGTCGATGCCGACGAGCTTGGGGCCGTCCTTGATCACGTGCGCCATGGCGGGCGCGGCCGCATCGACCACCCAGAGACGGTCCTGGCCGTCGGCCACGACGCTCTGCACGCAGACGAAGTGGGTCTTCGGGTCAACCTCGTCCGCCTTGGCGTTGCGCCAGCTGTTCCAGTCCGCGTCGGGGTACGGGACGGGCTTGCCGTCCTTCACCTCGGCCACCGAGACGGGGGCGTCCTCGCTCCAGCGGGGGAAGTTGACGAACATGCGCCCGTCGCGGCTGACGGTGATGCCGGTGACCTGATGCGCGAAGCCCGCCACCTTGGTGAGCTTCCCCGGTCCGGAATTGGCGTCCTGAGCCGCGGCGGGGCCCGCCAGCCCGACGGCACCGGACATCAACGACGCGGCCAGCCCGATGCGAACGCCAACAGCCAGCTTCATAGCGCGCACTCCAATCCGATGATGGGGGATGTTCGGGCCAACGCGTCAGGGCGGGGCCGGGTCCGGGATGCGGCGGGATGCCCCCTCAGCCGCGGCCCCACTCCCGCAGATCCCGGACGAACAGGTCTGGGGCTTCCAGGGCGGCGAAGTGCCCGCCGCGCGGCATCGTCTGCCAGCGCGAGACCGCGTAGCCGCGCTCCAGCCACTCCCGCGGCGGCGCGGGCGTGCGCGGATCCGGGTAGGCCGCGAAGGCCGTCGGCACCGTGACGCGGCGCCCCGGCGGCATCCGGCGGACGCTCTCCTGCTGCGCGCCGGCATAGAACCACGTCGCCGTCGCGAAGGCATCGGTCAGGATGTAGAGCAGGGCGTTGGTCAGGAGCTGATCGTTCGAGAAGACCTGCGCGAAGGGCCGCTCCCGCAGGTCGGCCCAGTCGTGGAAGCGCTCGACCAGCCACGCCAACTGCGCCACCGGCTCGTCCGCCATGGCGTAGCCTAACGAGAGCGGCTTGGTGCCCTGGAGCTGCGCGTAGGCCCCGAGCGCCTGCTGACTGGCCGCGGCCGCCTTCTGCCAGGCCCGCTCCGCCGCGCTCTCGGGTTCGGCATCGGGCTGCACCAGCAGGTAGTTGAGATGGATCGCCTCCAGCGACGCGGCGTGGTCGAGGCCGAGCCAGGCCGCGACACCGGCGCCCCAGTCGCCGCCCTGCACCCGGTATCGGGAATAGCCCAGCCCCTCGCGCATCAGGCGGTCGAACAGACGCGCCGTCGTACGCGGCCCGATCGGCGCGGCGGGCTTTCCCGAGAAGCCGAAGCCCGGCAGCGCCGGGATCACGAGGTCGAACGCGTCCTCCGGCCGCCCGCCGTGGCGCGACGGGAAGGCCAGGGGCTCGATCACCGACCAGAACTCGTAGATCGAGCCCGGCCAGCCGTGGATCAGCAGCAGGGGGCGCCGGCCTTCCGCCTCGCCGACGACGTGGACGGCGTGCAGGTCTAGATCCTCGACCCGGGCCAGGATCTGCGGGAAGCGGTTGAGCTCGGCCGCCGCTTTGGCCTCGCCGAAGCCGTCGAGCCAGTAGGCCCACAGGCCGGCGAGGAATTCCGGGTCGCAGCCGTAGCGCCATCCGGCCTCCGCCGGCAGGCGCGGCATGCGATGGGCCCGCACGCGCTCCCTGACCCAGGCCAGCCGCGCCGCGTCCCAGGCGACGGTGAAATTCTGCATTGGAAGCCTCCCCTCGTATCCGCGGCTCGGGAGAGCGCCGAAGCCCCCCTCTCGGCAGGAGCGGCGCTGATCTGCTTCAACGCGGCCGGGTTGAGACCGTCGCGCCGGGAATGGGCCGGCGGCTATCGCAGCGCCGGGACCGGCTCCCGGGTGGCGGCGATGCGGGCGAGATAATCGACCTTGCTGAGCTGCAGGTGATCGACGCTGAGCTGCGCCAGCGCCCAGCGGTCGCGGTCGCGCAGAAGGTCGATCATGATCCCATGCTGGCTGATCGAGAGCCGAAGGCCGTCGGCATCCGCCAGGGTCTTGGCGCGTATCGGAAGCGTCAGGCCCATATAGTCGGTGAGCGTGCGCACGAGGTACGGGTTCCCGCAGGCCTCGAACAGGGCGACGTGGAAGGCGTCGTTCGCCTCGTGGATGCCGCGCAGGTCGCGCTTCTCCACCTTGTCGCAGTAGGCGTCCTGAAGCGCCTCGAGGCGGGCGATGAGGTCGGGCGCGGCCGGCAGCGCGATCATCAGCATCGCCTGCCGCGTCAGCATCTCGCGGACTTCGTAGATCTGCCGGACCTCCTCGGCGGAGTAGGACCTGACGGTCGCCCCGACGTTCCGCTCCCGCCCGACGACGCCCCGGCGCTCCATCTCGACCAGGGCCTGGCGGATGAAGTGTCGGGAGGCGCCGAAGCGCGCCATCAGGGCATCCTCGGTCAGGCGGGCTCCGGGAGCGAGCCGCCCGAAGATGATGTCCTCCTCCAGGCGCGCCACGATGGCGCCGATGCCCTCGCGCCGGAGGGGCAGGACGGAGTCCACGGAGTCGTCCCCGGTCACCGGGCTTCCGCCCGGCCCGCGAGCCGGTAGCAATCCTCCACGAGCCGCAGCGTCTCGAGATTGTCGGCCGGTTCGGTCTCGAACGGCGCGCCATCCTCCAGGCGATCGATGAAATGCGCGATCGCGGCCGCGTAGGACTCCGCGTAGGTGGCGGCGAGGTCGAAGGTTTGAAGCCGCGTCTCGCGCCCCGTCATCGAGAGCTCGGATCCCCGGAGCCGGATGGCGCCGCCGGGCCCCAGGATCTCCAGGCGGTCGGGGGAGGCAGGCGGGGCTCCGTGCGCCGCGAAGGTCGCGAACACCTGCACGGCGACCCCGCCGGGACCGGCGAGCTGGATCAGCGCCGTGTCCTCCCCCGCGAGGTCCGGACAGGTCCGGCTGGTCGCGCAGGCGGTGACCCGCAGCGGCCCCAGCAGCATGCGCAGCGTGTCGAGGTGATGGATGAGGACCTCGGCGACGAGCATCCGCGCCTCGTCGCGCATGAACGGCTGGCGCTCCAGAGCCGGATAGCGGCCCGCGCCGTCCGGCAGGGTGCCGCTCGTCACGAGATCCAGCCGCGCCGCGAAGGGCCGCCCGATGACCCCGGCGCGCAGCCACGCCGCGGCCTCACGGTAATAGGCGCGGAACCGCCAGTTCTCGTGCACCATCAGACGTGCCCGGCCCTCCACGGCGGCGACCAGCGCCTCCGCCTCCGCGAGCGTCGGGGCCAGGGGCTTCTGGCAGAGGATCGGCAGCCCGTAATCGGCCGCCAGGCGGACGAGCTCGGCATGCACGGCGCGGGGCGCCGCGATGTCGACGGCGTCGAGGCCGCCTGCCGCCAGCAACGCCTGGGCGTCCGGGTAGGTGTGCGGGATCTGGAACGCTTGGGCCCGCGCCTCGCGCCGCTCGGCGGACGGGTCGGCGATCGCGACGACTTCGGCGCGGCCCCTCAGGGCGCCCCAGCCCGCGAGATGGTGCTGGGTGACCCAGCCGGCCCCGATCAGGCCGATCCGCCGGACCGCGCTCAATGGACGGCTCCGGCCCTGCCCGGGCCTCCGGGTAGGGGGCGGCGGGGATGGCGGCCGTGGTCTGCGCGTCGAACAGAAAGGCGGCCTCGGACCGGAAGAACAGGTCGACGATTGCGCCCACTTCGGCGCACGTGTCGCGCGGCAGCCGGGCCGTGCATTCGGTACCGCCCTCCGTCTCCACGGCGAGGAGCGTCTCGGCGCCGAGGGGCTCGACGGCGAAGACCCGCCCTCGGATTCGGCCGGCCGCTGCGCTTCCGGCCGCCTCGGCCGACAGGTGCAGATCCTCCGCCCGGACGCCGAGCACCACCTCGCGGCCGGCGAGGGGGGCGAGCGCGGCCGGCGCCCAGCGCGTCAGCGCGGTCTCGATCGCGGCCGTGCCGACCCGGTCCCCGCCGGTGAGCGGCACGGTGAACAGGTTCATCGGCGGCGAACCGAGGAAGCGGGCGACGAAGGTGTCGGCCGGGTTCCAGTAGACGTCGAGGGGTTTCCCGACCTGGGCGACGCGGCCGCCGTTCATGACGCAGATCCGCGTCCCCATGGTCATCGCCTCGACCTGGTCGTGGGTCACGTAGATCATCGTGGACGCGAGCCGATGGTGCTGCTTGATCAGTTCGTTGCGGGTGTTGACGCGCAGCGCCGCGTCGAGGTTCGAGAGCGGCTCGTCGAACAGGAACACCATCGGCTCGCGCACCATGGCGCGACCGAGGGCGACGCGCTGGCGCTGGCCGCCCGACAGGGCCTGGGGCTTGCGATCGAGATAGGGGACGAGACCCAGCATCGCGGCCGTCTCCCGGACCCGCCGCTCGATCTCGGCGGAGGGCGTGCGGCGGCGCTTGAGGCCGAAGGCGAGGTTCTCGGCGACGGTCATGTGCGGGTAGAGCGCGTAGGATTGGAACACCATCGCGATGTCGCGGTCCTTGGCGGGCACGTCGTTCATCGTCCGGCCGTCGATCGACAGCGTGCCCGACGAGATGGTCTCGAGGCCGGCGATCATGCGCAGGGTCGTGGACTTGCCGCAGCCGGACGGGCCGAGCAGCACCATGAACTCGCCGTCCCCGATCGTGACGTCGACGTTGTCGACCACGACCGGCCCGCCGGAGCCGTAGCGTTTGCAGATCTTCGAGAGCTGAACGACAGCCATCTACGGGCCCTTTACTTGACGGCGCCCGCGGTCATGCCGCGGATCAGCTTCTCGGAGAAGAAGATGTAGACGATGATCACGGGCACGACCGAGATCATGACGCCGGCCGCGATCATGCCGATGTCCTGGAAATGGTCGCCCATGAAGGCCCGGATGCCGATCGGGAGGGTCCGCTTGTCCGGATCGGTGATGAGCACCACCGCGAACAGGAACTCGTTCCAGAGCTGGATGAAGTTGAGGATCAACGTGGTGGCGATCGCCGGCATGCCGATCGGCAGGACGATGCGGCGGAAGATCTCGATGTCGCCGTAGCCGTCCATCTTCGCGGCATCGAACAGGTCCTGCGGGATCCGGGCGAAGAATCCCTCCAGCAGATAGACCGTCAGCGGCAGCTGCAGCGAGACATAGACGAGCGTCAGCCCGAGAAGGCTGTTGTACAGCCCGTAATCGACCAGGATCTGATAGAGCGAGATCAGGGTGATCTGCGGCGGGAAGATGATCGACGAGAACAGGATGCCGTAGACGATGCGGTTGCCGCGGAACCGATAGCGGGCGAGCGCGTGGGCGGCCGCGGCGCCGACCAGCGTCACCACCGCGACCGCGGCGACGACGACGATCGCCGAGTTCCAGAAATAGGTGGCGAAGTCGGAATCGACCCAGGCGATCCGGAACTGTTCCCAGTGGAACGGGCGGGGCCAGGCGTAATGGTCGGCCGAGATCTCGCCCGTGGTCCGCACCGACATGGTCGCCAGCCACAGGAACGGCCCGAGCGTGTACGTGCTGTAGGCGGCGATGGCGACCGCGAGGGCCGTGCGGCTCGCCAGGAAGCCGCCCCGCCCGGCGGCCGGGGGCAGGGTCGCGTCGGCGCTCACGTCAGTACTCCAGCCGGTCGCGGGACTTGAAGACCCGGTTGAGGATGATGACCGCCGCGCAGACCACGCCGAACCAGACCGTCGCGATCGCCGACGGATAGCCGAGGTCGAAGGTGTTCCAGTTGAAGGCGCGCTTGTAGACGTAGGTCGAGACCGTCTCGGTCGCCCAGAGCGGCCCGCCGCCGGTCATGATCCAGACGAGGTCGAAGACCTTCATCTTCCCGATGAAGGCGAGGACGTAGAGGTTGAGCAGCGTGGGCCGCAGCATCGGCACGATCACGTAGCGCAGCTTCGCGCCCCAGCCGCAATTGTCGAGTTCGGCCGCCTCCAGCACCTCGGACGGCAGGGCGTGGATCGCCGCGAGGCAGACCACCATGTTGAACCCGGCCCATTTCCAGGCATGCGTCACGATGAGGGACGCCAGCGCGGTGTTCGGGTCGCCGAGCCAGGAGCGGGCCAGCGCGTCGAGCCCGACGGCCCGGAGGCCCTCGTTCACCACGCCCCAGTCGTAGTTGTAGATCCACATCCACAGGATCGCGACCACGACGTAGGAGAGCAGGACCGGCGTGAACCACGCGACCCGGAGGAAGCGCGCGAACGGGACGCCGGCATAGAGCGCGAGCGCCAGGAGCAGGCCCGTCGCGACGTCAAGCACCGGGGCGACGAAGGCCCACACGAAGGTGTTGCGGACCGCGATCCAGAATGTCTCGTCGCCGATGAGGTCGCGATAATTGGCGAGCCCGACGTAGGTCCGTTCCGACCCCTCGATCGTGAACAGGCTGTCGAAGATCGTCCGGAAGGCCGGATAGGCCGTCAGCCCGAGATAGATCACGAGCGCGGGGGCGAGGAAGACGAGCAGGACGGGCCAGCTCGCCCGCCGCGGGTCCGACACCCGACCCAATGCCGGTGCATCCTCTGCGGGCGGCGCCGTCGTCTTGAGTGCCGTCGTGCCCGCCACCGCGTCAGCTCCCCTTGCGGCAGGCCGCGTCCATCTTGTCGGCGGCCTCGGCCACGCCGATCAGGCCGGCCGGGAAGGCGTTGTTCATGACCTGGGTGTACGTTTCGGCGCACTTGGACCGATAGTACAGCAGCGGCGTTCCGAAGAAGTAGGTCGCGCCCTTGTTGCGGGCGTTCAGCTCGGCGAAGTACTCGGCGTGGCTCGAGTTGATCTTCGCGGGATCCGATTTCAGGCCGGTCTGCAGGGAGACCTGCTCCATCCACTTGTCGCCATTCCCGGCGGTGGCCATGGAGTCGAGCAGCGCGCCGGCGCAAGGTTTGTTCTTCCCGCGCGCATACATCACGAAGCTGCCGGCCACCGCCAGCGTCTTGCAGGTCGGGCACTTGCCATCGTCCATGGCGGGGAACTGCATGATGCCGAGGGGGAAGTTCGCCGGCATGCCGCCGCTCTCCGGTGAGGCGAAGGCGCGTCCCGTGAACCAGCTCGGATCCGGGAAGGTCAGGGCGCCCGGCTTCTGGTAGAAGTAGTAGTGCGACTCGCCGAGCTTCAGCGTCGCGAAGCTCTTCGGGTAGGCGCCAGCATCCACCAGCCCCTTGAACCACGTCATCACCTCTTGGACGCGCGGATCCTTGAAGGACAGCGTCCCGTTCAGGAGCTTCCCGTAATCCTCGGTGCCCAGCTTGCGCAGGAGCGACTCGAACAGGAGCAGGCCGCCCGGGAACGGCCGGTCGCCGACGCCCTGCGACACGGGCGTGATGCCGGCCGCGGCCCCCTTCCTGACCAGGTCCGCGAAGCCGGCCTGTGTCAGCTGATAGGACGGCGGCACCTCGACGCCGACCTTCTTCACCAGATCCTTGTTGTAGTACAGCTCGACCGTGTAGGCCTCGACCGGCAGGCCGTAGACCTTGCCCTTGTAGGTCCAGGCCGGCTTGGCCCAGTCCTCGAACTTGGCCAGGTCGACATGGCCATCGAGCGGTTCGAGGAAGCCGCCCGCCAGGAATTCGGGCTGGTCAGGCTCCAGGTAGAAGACGTCGGGGGCCGGCCTGTGCGAACGGCGGATTTCGCCTGCGTGTAGATGTCGGCCTTCGGGATGAAGCTGAGTTTGACCGCGCATTGCTTGTTGGTGGCTTCGAATTCCCGGACGCGAGCGGCCACCCAATCCTTCTTGGCCGGCTCGTCAGGCCAGTTCGACCACATGGTGATCTGGACGGGCTCGGCCGCCACGGCAGTCCCGGCCGCGAGCAGGCCCGCGCCGAACGTGAACGCCAGTCCAAGGCCAGCCCTGGGCATCGCGCCTTCCTCCCTCATGTTTGTTGCCCAGATCGTCCGCGACTGGTTCGGGATTGTCAATAAATATGCGGCCGACGCGGGTCGATCGCGGGCACCAGACGCCAGTCTCGTGGATTTTATTGATAATCGAGGATCAGGTCGCACATGCGTAAGCGCCGGCGGCGGCCCGTTTCCGGGCGTTCCGCCGGGTTGAGAGATCGTCGGGAGGGTGGACGGGCTCCGTGGGCCGCGCCTGCGCCAAAGCGATATTGAGCGGCCACCGGCAAGCACAGGTTCCGTTCCGCGCGATCGTTCGTCCCATTTGCGCCCGGCCGGACGCTATCGAGTGACGATCTCAGGTGTTCTTCTCATTGAAGCGGACCACCGAACCTGCGGCAGGATGGACAGCGCCGCGCCGAGTATGGCCGATTGTCGCCAACGCCGGGCTTAAGCATCGGCGACGGGACGGATACGCCAATGAAGACGACGCGTCGCGTTTTCCTGACAGGTGCCGCATCCGCCATCGCGGGCGGTCTGGCGCCGGGGGTGATCCGCTCGGCCTGCGCGCAGGGCGCCGGGTCGACGATCCGGATCGGCATGGTTCTGCCGGTGACGGGCCCGGGTGCGGATGCCGGCCGCTACGCCCTCGCCGGGGCCAAGATCGCCCTGGAGGCGGTCAACAAGGCCGGCGGCGTGCTGGGCAAGCCCCTGGAGATCGTCACCGAGGATGACCAGACCACCAATCCCGGCGCGGTCTTCGCCTTCTCCAAGCTCGCCTCGCAGAGTGACCTCGTCGGCTTCCTGGGCTCGATCCGCTCGACCCAGAACCACGCCATGGCGCCCGACATCCTGAAGACCGGCAAGCCCGTCTGCTTCGGCGGCACCGACCCGGTTCTGACCCAGCTCGGCAATCCCTGGCTGTTCCGCTTCCGGCCCAACGACAGCTTCTCGGCCCGGGTGATCGCCGAGCACGGCGTCAACGGACTGGGGAAGAAGAAGTGGGCGATCATCCACTCCACCGACGCCTTCGGCACGAGCGGCGCCAAGGCGCTGACCGAGAGCCTCGCTAAAGGCGGCGCCACGGTCGCCCTCGACCAGGGCTACACCAACCAGAGCCAGGACTTCACGCCGGTCGTGCTGGCGATCCGCCAGTCGGGCGCCGACGTGATCGGCTCGTACTTCACCTTCGAGAACGACATCGGCATCTTCGCTCGGCAATTGCGCCAACTCGGCGTCACCGCGCCGTGGGTCGGCTCGCCCTCGATCACCAACGTGACGGCGCTGAAGCTCGCCGGGCCGTCGCTCTACGGCACCTACGGCGTGGCCGACTACGCCGAGGAATCGAGCGACGCCGCCCGGGCCTTCGGCAATGCCTACCGGGCCGCCATGAAGGTCGCCCCCGACAACCAGTCGTCTTGGACCTTCGACGCGGTGACGGTGCTGGCCAAGGCGATCAACACGGCGGGCAAGACCGACCCGCAGGCGATCCGCGAGGCCCTGCTCGCGGTGCGCGGCCACGAGGGCGCTGAGGGTACCTACAACTTCGACAAGAACGGCGACGGCCTGCACGGCTACAACGTCGTGCGCAACGACAAGGGCAACATCGTCTTCGACCGGCGGATCGACTTTTACCAGGGCTGAGACGCGCCGATCGAGACAGGCCTCGGGGCCGCACCGATCCGGCCGGATCGGCGCGGCCCCGGCGCATCCCCGAGGAAGCAACGCGTGCGGACCGCATGGACCTGATCCTGCAACTCCTCTTCACCGGGATCGGCATCGGCTCCGTCTACGCCCTGGTGGCGCTCGGCTTCGTGCTGATCTTCCGCGCCACCAACGTGGTGAACTTCGCGCAAGGCGAGTTCTCGATGGTGGCGGCCTTCCTGATGGTGGTCTTCGCCGTCGACCTGCAATGGCCCTACTGGCTGTCGCTGCTGCTCACCCTCGGCGGGATGGCCCTGCTCGGCGCCCTGTTCAACCTGGGCGTCTACTACCCGCTGCGGCACCGCAGCTACCTGCCGGTGATCATCTCGACCATCGGCGCCTCGATCTTCCTGGCCAACACCACGCTCGCTCTCTACGGCCCGCAACCACAGGTGCTGCCGCCCGTGTTCGAGACCCAGGGCTTCCTGCTCGGGCCGGTCTTCCTCGACAGCCAGTACCTGCTGATCATCGCCGCGACGGCCACCCTGGTGGCGTTCCAGTACTGGTTCTTCGAGCACACGCTGGTCGGCAAGAAGCTGCAGGCGACCTCGCAGGACAAGGAGATGGCCGCGCTCCTCGGCATCCCGGTGGCCGGCATGATCATGCTGACCTTCGTGTACAGCGCGGTGCTCGGCGGCATCGCCGGCATCCTGGTGGCGCCGGTGCTGTTCGTGTCGATCCAGATGGGCGCCACGATCGCCCTCAAGGCCTTCGCGGCGACGATCATCGGCGGCTTCGGCGACGTCACCGGGGCGATCATCGGCGGCTTGGCGCTCGGCATCATCGAGACCTTCGGGGCGGCCTACATCTCGGTGCCCTACAAGGACGCCTTCGCCTTCCTGGTCCTCGTGGTCTTCCTGGTCGTGCGCCCGCAGGGCCTGTTCGGCGAGCGCGTGGCGGAGAAGGCATGAGCGGCACCCCCACCCCGATCACCGGCCCGGCCGCCGCGGCCCCGGCCTCCACCCCCGCGGCGCGCCGCCGGCTCCCCCTCGGCAGCCTCGCCTACGCGGTGCTCGCCGCGGCCCTCGTCGCGCTCGCCGCGACGACGCCGCTCAGCGGCTACGCCCTGAACATCCTGATGCAGGCGGCGACCTACGCCATCGCGGTGATCGGGCTCACCGTGGTGCTCGGTCTGTGCGGGCAGATCAACTTGGCCCAGGCCGGCTTCTTCGGCATCGGCGCCTACGCGGTCGGCCTCGGCACGGTCGACGGCGGTCTCAACTTCTGGATCTGCCTCGTCACCGGCCTCGGCCTCGCCGTGGTGCTGGGCGCCGCGCTCGGCGCCTCCACGCTGCGGCTCGGCGGCCACTACCTCGCCATGGTGACGATCTCGTTCCAGCAGATCCTGACCCTGGTCCTCACCAACTGGATCCCCGTCACGCACGGGCCCGACGGCGTGCCGAACATCCGCCGGCCGGCCCTCTTTGCCGACGGGCAGAGCTACCTGGCCCTGTGCGTGCTGGTGCTGGCCGTCGTCGGCTGGCTCGTCTGGCACATGCCGCGGACCCGGCTCGGGCGCGCCATGCGGGCCGTGCGCGACAACGAGCTGGCGGCGGGCGTCTCGGGCATCGACATCTACCGCACCAAGGTCGCGGCCTTCGCCCTTGGGGCGCTGCTGGCGGGGCTCGGCGGCGGGCTGTTCGCCGGCAGCTTCACCTATATCAGCCCGGACCAGTTCTCCTTCGCCGAGTCGATCGTCTTCCTGACGATGGCCCTGCTCGGCGGCGTCGGCTCGCCGGTGGGCGCCGTGATCGGCACCGCCCTGCTGATCCTGATCCCGGAATGGCTCCGCTTCCTCAAGGAGATCCCGGGGCTGTACCTCGCGATCTACGGGCTCGCGGTGATCCTGATCGTGGTGTTCATGCCGGACGGGATCTGGGGCTTCCTCGGCGACCAGGTCCGGCGCCTGCGCCGCGCCCGTCCGGCCCCGTCGCCCGCCGCCGAACTGACCCTGACCCAGGGTGAGGCGTCCGCCGCGCCGATGCTGGAGGTCTCGGGGCTCGCCAAGCATTTCGGCGGCCTCAAGGCCGTGGACGCGGTGAGCTTCACGGTGGCGCGGGGCGGGATCCACGCGCTGATCGGCCCGAACGGTTCCGGCAAGACCACGACGCTCAACGTCCTCTCGGGCCTCTACAGCCCCACGGGCGGCACCGTCCGGCTGGCCGGGCAGGACGTCACGCGCCTGCCCCCGCACCGGCGGGCGGCGGCCGGGATCGGCCGCACCTTCCAGAACATCCGCCTGTTCCGCTCCATGAGCGCCCTGGAGAACGTCGTCATCGGCGCCGAGCGGCCCAACAACCCGCTCGCCGCCCGCGACCGGGCGACCCTGGAGGCCCGCGCCCGGGCGGCGCTCGCCTTCGTGGGGCTGGAGGCGCGGGCGCAGGAGCCGATCTCCGGCTTCTCGTACGGTCACCAGCGCCTGATCGAGATCGCCCGGGCGCTCGCCGGCAATCCCGTGCTGCTGCTCCTCGACGAGCCCGCCGCGGGGCTCAATTCCAGCGAGAAGAACGCCCTGACGGTGCTCCTGCGCCGGATGGCCGCCAAGGGCCTGACCATCCTGATCATCGACCACGACATGACGCTGGTGAGCGACGTGGCCAGCCACATCACCGTGCTGAACTTCGGCCGGTGCATCGCGGACGGCGTCACCGCGGGGGTGCTGCGCGAGCCCGCGGTGATCCAGGCCTATCTCGGCGAGGACGCCGCCGCCGGCCCGGCGGCGAGCCTCAAGACCGACCTCGCTCCGGTGTGATCTCGCGATGACGACGCCCCTCCTCGAGATCCGCGACCTCGTCGTCCGCTACGGCGAGATCGAGGCCGTGCGCGGCCTGTCCTTCTCGGTCGGCGCCGGGGAGGTGGTGACGCTGCTGGGCTCCAACGGCGCCGGCAAGTCCACGACCCTGAAGGCGATCTCCGGGCTGGTGCGCCCCGCCGCCGGCACGATCCTGCTGGAGGGGAAGCCCCTGGAGGGTCTCAAGCCCGAGGCGATCGTGCGGCTCGGCGTCGCCCACGTGCCGGAGGGGCGGCGGGTCTTCCCGGGGCTGACCGTCCGCGAGAACATCATGCTGGGCGCCTCGAACCGCTCCGGCTTGCCCAAGCGGGCGCTGCGCGACGAGGTCGAGGCGATGTTCGACCTGTTCCCCGACATCCGCCGGTTCGGCGACGCGCTGGGCTGGACGCTGTCGGGCGGCCAGCTCCAGATGGTGGCGCTCGCCCGCGGCCTGATGGCCAAGCCTCGCATCCTGCTCCTCGACGAGCCCTCGCTCGGCCTCGCCCCGGTCATCGTCCAGGCGGTGTTCGCGATCATCGCCGAGGTGCGCCGCCGCGGAACCACGGTGCTGCTGGTCGAGCAGAACGCCCGGATGGGTCTCTCGGTGGCCGATCGCGGCTACGTGCTCGAGACCGGCCGGCTGGTCCTGGAGGGCGAGCCGCAGGCGCTCTGGGCGAACGACGAGATCCGGTCGGCCTATCTCGGTGGGCGCACGAAGCCCGAACTCTCGGCCTCCGGCTAACGCGCGTTCGGCCGCGACCGGGCGGAGAGGCTTGGCCCCGCGGACGGGAGAGATAGGTCGGAAAGCAGGGCCCGCACGACCCTGAGATGATTACGACGTGCCACCAACTACCTCGAATGCCCAGAGGACAGGGTAAGTGGTGGAGCTGAGGGGATTCGAACCCCTGACCTCCGCAGTGCGATTGCGGCGCTCTCCCATCTGAGCTACAGCCCCGTCGAGGCGCCGGCCTTGTAGGCGCGGGCGGCTCAGCCTGTCAATTCCTGTTTCACCGTCGTCCGCCACGCGCCGCTCCGGCGCTGGGTCGCGGGCGCCCCGAGGATAGCGCGCGAACCCGCATGAACGCCCTGATCTGGCTCTTCGACACGGTCGTCCAGCTCTTCATCTACGTCCTCATCGCCAGCGCGGTCCTCAGCTGGCTCGTGGCCTTCAACGTGGTGAACGTGCGCAATCCGATCGTCGCGCAGATCGGCGAGGTGCTCTACCGGATCACCGAGCCGGTGCTGCGGCCGATCCGCAACCTGCTGCCCAATCTCGGCGGCGTCGACATCTCGCCGATCATCCTGATCCTGCTGCTGCTGTTCATCAGCCGCCTGCTGCACGAATATGCCGTGCCTGCAACCTACGTTTACGCGCAGTAGGATCGCCCGACTGTGAAGACGAATCCCGGCCGCTTCTTCGAGGATTTCCGCCTCGGCGAGACCATCCGCCATGCCACCCCGCGCACCGTGACGGTGGGGGACGTGGCGCTCTACACGGGGCTCTACGGGCCGCGCTTCGCCGTGCAGTCGTCGGACGCCTTCGCGCGCGCCTTCGGCTACCCGAAGAGCCCGCTCGACGACCTGCTCACCTTCCACATGGTGTTCGGCAAGACCGTGCCGGACGTGTCCCTCAACGCGCTCGCCAATCTCGGCTACGCCGAGGGCGGGTTCCGGCGGCCGGTCTATCCGGGCGAGACCCTGTCGACCGTCTCCGAGGTGATCGGCCTCAAGGAGAGCTCGAACCGCCAGACCGGCGTGGTCTACGTGCGCTCGGTCGGCTCCGACGAGCATGGCGAGACCGTGCTGAGCTATTGCCGCTGGGTCCTCGTGCGCAAGCGCGACCCCGAGGCCGCGATCGCCGAGGAGCACGTGCCGAGCCTCGCCAAGGTGGTCGACCCGCGGGATCTCGCGGGCGCCCTGCCGAAGCTCTCGGCCGCCGCCTACGATACGGATCTGGCCGGCAGCCCGCACCGCTTCGCGGATTACGCGGTGGGCGAGAAGATCGACCACGTCGACGGCATGACCGTCGAGGAGGCCGAGCACCAGATCGCCACGCGCCTGTTCCAGAACACCGCGAAAGTCCATTTCGACGGCCTCGCCGCCAAGGACACCCGGTTCGGCCGGCGGCTGATCTACGGCGGCCACGTGATCTCGCTGGCCCGGGCGCTCAGCTTCAACGGGCTCGCCAACCTGTTCGCGATCGCCGGCATCAATGCCGGCCGCCACGTGGCGCCGCTCTTTGCCGGCGACACGGTCTATGCCTGGAGCGAGGTGCTGGATTCGGCCGATGTCGGCCGCGACGATGTCGGGCTCCTGCGCCTGCGCACGGTCGCCACCAAGAACCAGCCCTGCGGTGCCTTCCCGGACCGCGCGGGCGAGGGCTATGACCCGGCCGTGATCCTCGACCTCGACTACTGGGCCTTCGCGCCGAAGTAGCGCGGGCGCACGGACCCGCACGCCGTGGCGGCCAGGATCCCGAAGGGGCACGCCGTGACCGTGCGGCGCGCGGGGCCGGAGGATGCCCCCGCGATCGCCGCGATCCACGTGACCGCCTGGCACGAGACCTATACCGGCCTCCTGCCCGACACGATGATCTCCGCCCTCACGGTGGAGGTGCGGCAGGCTTGGTGGGCGCAGCTTCTGAGCAATCCGCCGGCGACGCGCGGCGGCGCGGCGTACCTGGCCGCGCTTGACGGGACGCCCGTTGGATTCGGCACCTGCAATGCCCAGCGCTCGGACGTGCTGGCGGCGGCGGGCTTTGACGGGGAGATCAGCAGCCTCTACGTCCTGCGCGCCGCGCAGGGGCGGGGGCGGGGCGGGCACTCATGGCCCGGATGGCGACGCGTCTGCTGCGGGCGGAGTACCGCGCCGCCGGGCTCTGGGTGCTGCGCGAGAATGCGTCCGGCCGGCGCTTCTACGAGGGCTGTGGCGGCACGCTGCTCGACGGGGATGCGGGTCTCCGCGTCCAGGGCCGGTTCACGGAGGTCGCCTATGGCTGGCGCGATCTCGCGCCGCTCACGGTCCTCGCACCGGATCCGGGCTTAGGTCCGGGCGCCCCGCGGCCGGCGCGCCGCACGGCGCCTCCGCGGGCCCGTGCGCGCGGGGGATGACCGGCCGTCGGGCGCCTCAGCGGATGCCGGCGCCCACCACCCCGGCCTCGACCGCCAGGGAGAGGCGGTCCGTGACCGCCCACTCGACGCCGACGCCCGCCACCGGCCGCACCGCGATGTCCTGGCGGGTGAACGGCAGCGTCGACGGCGTCGGGCCGACCCGCAGGGTCTCGTGGAGCGCCACGGCGCCGCCCTTGGCGTAGAGCAGCACGTCCGGGGTCAGGAGCGTCCCGACCTTCACCTCCAGAGCACCGGCGAAGTCGCGCGCATAGGCGAGGCGCCCGTAGCCCGGCGTCAGGTTGCCGTCGAGCCCGGCCAGATAGTCGAACCCGCCGCTGATCCCGTAGAGGATCGGGCCCGCCTGCCACATCCGGCCGCCCTCGAAGCCGATCGTAGGGCCCGAATAGCTGCCGAAGTGCCGGGAAGAGGTCACCGCGTACCCGGTCGACAGGCGGGCGTAGGAGCCGGTCCAGCGGCCATACGCGTCCTCGGCCGTCTCGGGCCACGCGAAGGAGGGCAGCGGCGCGAAGCCGATCGAGGGCCACAGGAGCGCCTGGGCCGCGGCCGGCGACGCCTGAAGCAGGCAGAGGCCGAGGCAGAGGCCGGCGGCAGGGCGGAGCGGACGCGAGGCGGCACGTCGAGTCATGCGGCCATGTTAGCCGAAGGCGTCGGGCTGCAACAGGGCAAGCTTGGCCACCGACGCCGGCTCCGGGCCGCTCCGGCCGGAACATGAGGGCCGCCCGCCGTCTTGCCGTCAGCGTAGGGCGAAGGGCGAGAGGCGGGCGCGATGCAGGGATACGGAATGGCGTTCGGCCTCGGGCTCGTGGCCGGGATGCGCAGCATGTCGGCCTGTGCCGCCCTGACCTGGGCCGCGGCGGACGGCCGGACGCGCGGCGCCTTCATTCCGGCCGGTGCCGGGGCGCGGGCGCTCGCCACGACGGCGGCGCTGGCCGAGATGGCGGGGGACAAGATGCCGTTCGCGCCCGACCGGCGCATCCCGCCGTCCTTCGCGGTCCGGCTGGCCATCGGCGCGGCGGGCGGCTGGGCCCTGACCGAGCGGCACGCGTATCCCGACTACGGGGCTCTGGCCGGTGTCGCGGGGGCGGTCGCCGGGACGCTTCTCGGTCGCGCGGCTCGGGGGTCGGATTCGCGCACGGCGCCGGGCCGGGCCAGGGGCTGGTCGAGGACCGGCCGCCGCCGGTCTCGCGGCGGCGATCTTGGTCTCGGCCGAGCGTCAGAGGCCGATCTAGCGCACGCGGCCGGTGCGGCCACGCCGGCTACCCGTCGTCTTCGTAAGCGGAGCGCAGCCCTCCGGCCGCGCCGGGCTCGCCGATTCCCGCCGCCCTGGATTGCTCCGCTCACGGGGAGGATTAGCAGCTGCGCCGACTGGGAACGACATCACGCTGTGTCGGCTCCCTTCTGAAGATCGCGGTCCCGTTGGTCGCGCAGCCGCAAAAGCCGTTTTATTTTCGTCACCAACAGTCCCGCGGCCGCCGATTTGTCCTGTCCCGCGCGGTGCAATTCGCGAAGACGATGCAGCAGAGCGGTGACTTCCTCATCGGCCGCCACGATCTCGGCATTCTGCTGAAGCAAGTCTCGGATCCAGGTGTCCGACATGCACCCCCCAAAAGCTTCCCCCGGCAGCGGCCGCCTGACGCTTTGAGGTTTTCCCCTCATCGCCGCATGCCTCACGAACTCGTGAGGTATGGTACTTGCTGTACATGCTATCAGGCCCTCACGGGGAAGCCAACCATGTCCGAGGACAGGCCGGTCGCGACGGCTGTCGCTGTTCGCGAACTTGTCGGTGCCGAATTCATCGACGGGGGCGATACCGTCGCCGTCCGCTTCGCGGCAGCAGATGGCCAGATCATCGGGGTATTGATCCCGCGACGGGTGTTCGCTGAGCTGCAGGCGACTGTGCCTGATGGATCAGATCGTCAGCGATAAGCCGGGTTCGTATCGGGCAGATGCGCCGCGTCCGCATTCGGGCGCAGGGCCACGGTTCTCTCTCCACCGCAAGCCGACGTTGCTGGACGGCTGGCGAATGGCCGCTTCCAGGGGGCACCGAAGGCGATCCGGGCGGTTGCCAGGGGGCGGCAACCAGAACGATCGCGCGGGGTAAATTTCCGTCGGTCCGCGTCCGAGCGGTGAACGCATCGGAGCGGACCTTGCTGGCCGGCTGGCCTAGAAGCCAATTCGGCGAAATCAAGTGATCATCACAGCACTTTTGAAGGGCCTCCCGCGCATCCTGTCCGGATGCGATGGAGGTAGGCTATGCGGACGTGGGTGGCGGTGGGCGTGGCATGTCTGACCCTGGTGGGGAGCATCAACGTGGCCGAGGCGCGCGCACGGATGCGCCTGTCGTTCGGGCGTACGGTGGCGCCCCAGCGGCCCGTCATGCCGGCCCCCACCGCTGCCGCAGCTCAGACTGGCTCCGCCGGACGGATCGGCTACCGGCCTGCCATCACGATCACGCCGGGCCAGGCCGCCGTCGCAGCCGCCGCGACCACGGTGCCGCTCGCAAGCTCCGGCGATGCGACCGCCGGCGCCGATCTGACGGCGCGGATAGAGCCTTCTGCGGTGCCCCCAGTGCCCGCGTCGCCGCGCATCCGTGAGGTCCGCGCGGTCGCCCCGCCCTGCGAGGCTGGCAAGCGCGTTGGCGGTGTGGAGCATGAGGACGCCGGCTTCTGCCTGATCAACTGATCGCGTTCGCTGTCAGTCCCAGGTTTCGATCCAGGAGCCGGAACACGTCCATGTCAGGGGGTGCGCCATTCTTGGCGCTCGAAACGTCCGCGACGGCAGAACGGTTCGGCCGCAGATCCCAGCTATTCGAGTCGACTGCAGCATCGAAGGCTGAAATCTAACAGACACTGCATGAAGCATCTCAGGCTTTGCCAGCACACCGATGATGCTTGTCCGCAAAACTGTCCACACGCTACGAAGCCCTGTGCAAGCCAGGATCGATGCGCAGCCGACAGCGCAATCAAGTCATACGCGCAGCGCTGACTTATAATCCCGCTCCCGTGACCACAAAATATGAATTATTTTGCTTGCCAATCGGTTCTGGCACACAGAATAATGCATGCCGCCATGCCAATATCGAAACCTGACAAACGGTTTCGGCGAGGGCCGGCAATGCGGCGGCGTGCACGCCAAGTCTATAGCACGTCGCCGAATGTCAGCGCAGGGATGAGGGAGGAAGCTCATGGCCATGCCAGATGCCACGCCGGCTACGGCAATACCCAGTACAAATCGATGGCTGCAGATCGTGCTCGGCGTGATCTGCATGGTTGCAGCGGCGAACATCCAGTACGCCTGGACGCTGTTCGTTCCCGAGATCCAGAAGACTTTCGGTTGGGACCGCGCCGCGATCCAGGTCGCCTTCACGATCTTCGTCGTCGTCCAGACCTGGCTGACCCCGATCGAGGGCTATTTCATCGACAAGTACGGCCCTAGCCGCGTCGTCATGTTCGGCGGTCTGATGACGGGCCTGGCCTGGGTCATCAACTCCTACGCCACCAGCCTGAGCGGCTTCTATCTCGGCTCGGTGGCCGGCGGCATCGGCGTCGGTTGCGTCTACGCCACCTGCGTCAACAACGCGCTCAAGTGGTTCCCGGACAAGCGCGGCCTGGCGGTCGGCCTCACGGCGGGCGGCTACGGCGCCGGCTCGGCGCTCACCATCCTGCCGATCGCCAAGATGATCGATGGCGGCAACTACGCCCAGGCCTTCTTCGTCTTCGGCCTGATCCAGGGCGCGATCATCATCGCCGCCGCCATAGCCATGCGCGCGCCGCGCAAGGATCAGGTGCCGTTCTCCACCAAGGTCCTGCAGTCGCGGCGCGACTACACGCTGGGCGAGGCGCTGCGCACCCCCGTCTTCTACGTGATGCTGCTGATGTTCACCTGCACGGTGACGGGCGGCCTGATGGCGGTGGCCCAGCTCGGCGTGATCGCGCAGGATCTCGGGGTGAAGAACTTCCAGGTCAACCTGTACTTCTTCGCCATGGCGGCGCTGCCCTTCGCGCTGATGCTCGACCGGATCATGAACGGCATCTCGCGCCCGCTCTTCGGCTTCGTCTCGGACCGGATCGGACGGGAGAAGACGATGTTCATCGCCTTCGCGATGGAGGGCATCGGCATCGTGGCCCTGGGCTATTTCGGCTCCAATCCGTGGGCCTTCGTGATCCTGTCCGGTGTGGTGTTCCTGGCCTGGGGCGAGGTCTACTCTCTGTTCAGTGCCACCGCCGCCGATACCTTCGGCTCGAAGCACATCGGCAAGATCTACGGCGTGCTCTACTGCGCCAAGGGTTTCGCGGCGCTGTTCGTGCCGGTGGGTAACCTGATCATGCAGGCGACCGGGACCTGGGCGACGGTCCTGTATACGGTGGCGACCATGGACCTGATCGCCGCAATCCTGGCGATCGCGGTGCTGCGGCCGATGCTCAAGCAGCACCACGCGGCGAACAACGACGCGGCGGCTCCGGCGCTGAAGCTGGCGCACGCCTGAGCGTCCGGCTCGGCCGCCCTGCGGCCCAGGGGAAGTCGCGATGCCCCGGCTCCGGAATTCCGGAGCCGGGGCAGAGATGAAAGGCCAGGTCGCGCGTCGTCGGCAGGCATAGCGTCAGTTCATCGATGCGCCTGATCGCCCGAGACAACCTTGAGACTTCGAGCGTACGCCGACGATCGAGCGAGACACAGCTTCGCTGACGCATCGCTCCGACACACTCTCTGGACTTGGCGCCAAAATCGATTCTCGCGTTCCTGGAGCCGACTGTGCTGCAGCCTCCTGAGACCTCTCTGGGTCTCGCCTCGATCGGACAAACCGTGAGCCTGCGTGAGCAGGCCTACGACAGCATCAAGCGATCGATTCTGGCGATGGATCTCTATGACGGATCGGCCCAGGTCCGGCTGCACGAACACCAGATCGCGCAGGATCTCGGCATCAGCCGCACGCCGGTCAGAGAAGCCCTGACGCTTCTGGAACGGGAGGGCTTTGTCTGCACGGTTCCGCGCCGCGGCCTCTTCGTGACGCGCAAGACCAAGCGCGAGATCGTCGAGATGATCACGGTCTGGGCCGCGCTCGAGGGCTTGGCAGCTCACTCCGCCGCGAGGCACGCCAGGGATGCCGATCTTCGCGAGCTCGGCAAAGCCTTCCAAGACTTCGATCGGTCGACATTGCCGGATCGGTTGAACGCTTATGAAGAGGCCGACCTCGACTTCCACCAGACGATCATCCGTCTCGGCGGCTGTGGGTTGATGGTCGAGATGACAGCCAACCTGTTCATCCACATGCGGGCGCTTCGATCGACCTTCCTCCATCGGCCTGGGAGGATTGAAGACTCGATGCGCGAGCATGCCGGCATCATCGCCGCGCTGCAGGCCCGCGACGCGGATCAGGCTGCAATCCTCGTCCGCGACCATGCGCTTGGGCTGGTCGCACACGTCGAAGCGCATTGGGCTTGGCCGGGGGGATGAGCGTCACCTCTGGCGGAGGACCGACCTATGCTACCGTCCGTTCAGATCACCGATCTGCTTGGCCTCGGCTTCCTGATCCTCGGACTCGTCGGGGCAGGTGTTGCCAGTGCAAGCCGGTCGCCGCGTTTCGCTGAGGAGCCGCGGGAGGAACTCGCGGGCGGAGCGCTGCTGGTGGCGATCCTCGGCCTCGCCTTCGTGCTTGCTGAATGAGCGGCGCGGCGCGAGAGGAGTCGGCCTGTTCGCGTTCGACGGCGACTCAGCCCAACGCCACCGATGGCCGACTTGCACGCACGTGCCGACGGACGAAACTCGGGAGGGCCCGAGTTTGGACGGGGCGGGCGTTTCCGGATCGAGGCGCGGAACGCGCCATGATCCGGACGGTCAAGGATACGCCTCCAGCCGACGCTTGAGGCTGGCGGGCCGGGTGAGACGGCCCCCGCATGGCTCAGGCCAGGGTCGGGACCGCGCCGGTGAAGCCTGCGGCGGGCCTGTCGGCGTCGAAGTGATGAGCCAGTGCCACCGCGACCGCGAAGTTGGCGATGGCGGCGAACGGCAGAAGGGCGAGGGCGGTGAGAAGGGTCATCAGCGGCGTCCTGTTGTGCGATGCGTAATAAGTGATATCGCACCGCACACACCCCTCTGGTATACCACATGCCTCACGCCAGATATGCGGCGCCTGCATGAGCGTGCTGGGACTAATAACGGCCGTGGTCGATGATCAGCATCCACATCATGAGCGCGGCAGCGACAGAGGGGCCGCTCGGCGAAGCGTAGAACAGGGCTCCCTGTTGGACTTGCCAAGGTCTCGCCATCTGCTTCGACCTTCGCTTCGCTCGGAGGTGCGTTCTCGCGCAACGATCGCTGAAACACCTGGGTATTTCAGCCCGATCCACCCGGAGCCGGAGTTGCCGGACGGCTGGCGAAGGGCTGCCTCCGGGAAAGGCCGGAGGCAATCCGAGCGGCGGCTGTGGGCCGCAAGTGGCAATGGCCACGTTCGGATCAGACGCTGAGGTCCAACTGCAATCCCCAATCGGCCAGTGACGTAAGGCGGCTCACGGGACGTCGCGCGGCGCAACAGCAAGCCCTTGTTTTGCGAGCCCGCGCAGGCGTTCCGCCCGTGGGCGCGCCGTCGGTCGGCATGCAGAGAGGACGCTGCGCCGTCCTCGAACCGTCACGCCCGTGAGTGTCGGCTTCCGTGCGCCAACGCCGCCAGCATCCCGGCTTCAAGTGCAGATTTGAAAAAGCGCACCGACGATGAGTGGCACATTCGAAAACTGCGGCCCATCGCCAGCATCGTTCTATGATTGGCTGAAATGTCTGCACGATATTGTCATAGCGGAAGTAATTATCGACGCTTATCTGCGAGAGGAGCGTATCCGTGGCTGCATGATATTGGATCTTTCTTCAATCTTTGAAAAATTACAATTTTAAAAATGATCTTTTCAGCAAACAAGTCTTGCCGAATCATCTGAGTCGTGGGGGAGGCGTGCCGCGGGACGTCTACAGAAACATTTCTGGAAGATGATCTTACATCTCCGAACTTGCGCCCGGTATACTGTAATAACTCTATGACGACGATGCCAGCCGAACGCGTCAATCTGTTTTTGACGAAGCGGATTGCAATCATATCCGTGGCGCTGATGGGCTGCCTGAACGCGGCGTCCGCTGAGGAGCGTCCGATTGAGCCGGGCGTCACCCTTGAAGAAATCTCGGTTGAGACCGTCTCCGCGCGCCGCGGGCCGATGCCAGCCTATGCCGGCGGTCAGGTCGCGCAGGGCGGACGGCTGGGCGTGCTCGGCGACACCGAGGCGCGGAAGGCGCCCTTCAGCATCACCAGCTACACCGAGACCCTCATCCGCGACCGGCAGGCGCGGACGGTCAACGAGGCCCTCGCCCTCGATCCCTCGGTGCGCGCCACCCAGACCACGGGGGCGCCGTTCGACTCCTTCTCCGTCCGCGGCTTTCCGGCCAACGAGAATACCAGCGGCGAGGTCGCCTTCGACGGCCTCTACGGGATCGCGCCGACCTTCCGCATCTTCACCGACTACGCGGAGCGCATCGAGGTCCTGAAGGGCCCCTCGGCGGCATTGACCGGGGTCTCGCCGAACGGCGCGGTCGGCGGGGTGGTCAACATCGTCCCCAAGCGTGCCGGCGAAGACCTGACCCGCGTGACCTTGGATTACGGCTCCGCCGCCTGGGGCGGCAGCCAGCTCGACGTGGCACGCCGCTGGGGCGCAGGGCGGGAATGGGGCGCCCGGGTGGTCGGCAGCCTGCACGGCGGCGCCACGCCCTTCGACCACCAGACCGAGACGACCGGCGTCGGGGCGGTGGCCCTCGACTACCAGGGCGACCGGTTCCGCGCCTGGCTCTACCTGCTGGCACAGACCGACCGCTTCAACGCCCCGTTGCGTCCGTTCCTCCTGAGAGCCGGCGTGCCCGTGCCGCGGGCACCCGACGGCCACCTGAACCCGACCCAGCCCTGGGAGTATTCGGACATCGACGATCACGGCGGCCTGCTGCGCACCGAGTACGACCTCACCGACCGGCTCACGCTGTTCGCGGATGTCGGCGGCGGACGGACGGGGGTGGAGCGCTACTTCCAATCCGCCCCGACGATCCTCAACCTGCGCGGCGACACGACCAGCACACCGCAATTCTACGCTCTCGGCGTCGACCGGCTGACGGCCGACGGCGGCGTGCGGGCGCGCTTCGAGACCGGGTTCATCCACCACGCCGTCACGGTGCAGGCTTCTGCGTACACGGAGGACACGGACCGGTGGGTTTCCCCGGCCGGGGCGCCTACCTGTCGAACCTCTACGCGCCCACCCGTGGGGCCTCCATCGCGCCGATCTACAGCGCCGGCCGACCGCGCTTCTCCGACAGCACCCTGTCGGGGGTTTCGGTGGCCGACACGCTGTCGGCCCTGGACGAGCACGTCCTGTTGGCCCTCGGTGTGCGCCGCCAGCGCGTCGAGGCCCACAACTACGTGTCGAATGTCGGCACCCTGGCCTCGTCCTACGACAAGAGCGCCACCACCCCGGTGGTCGGCCTCGTGGTCCGGCCCTGGGATGCAGTCTCGCTCTACGGCAACTACGCCGAGGGCCTGAGTCGCGGCGACGTGGCACCGCTGGTGGCGAGAAACTCCGGCGAGATCCTGGCGCCCTACGTGGCCCGTCAGGTCGAGGCCGGCGTCAAGCTCGATCTCGGCCGGCTCGGCGCCACGCTCGGCGCCTTCCGGATCACGAAGCCCGGCGGCGAACTCGGGCCGCAGAACCGCTTCGCCCAGACGGGCGAGCAGCGCGTCAGCGGGCTCGAAGTCAGCCTGTTCGGCGAGGTCACCCCGCAGGTGCGGGTGGTCGGCGGCGTCACGCTGCTCGACGGCGTGCTCACGAAGACGGCCCTGGCCGCCAATCTGGGCCACCGGCCGATCGGGGTGCCGGGGGTGCAGGCGAGCCTAGGCGCGGAGTGGGATCTGCCGGGATCACCGGGCCTGACGCTTGAGGGCGCGGTGCTCTACACCGGACGCCAGTTCGTCGATCTGGCGAACACGCAGGCCCTGCCGGACTGGGCGCGGCTCGATCTCGGCCTGCGCTACGCGACGGTGATCGGCGCGCACAGGACGACATTCCGCGCGCACGTGCTGAACGTGACCGGGGCGAACTACTGGACCGGCGTCGCCACGTTCGGGACCTTCTTCCAGGGCGCGCCGCGCACCTACCTGCTGTCGATGGCGGTCGACCTGTGAGCGTGACGCTGAGCGCCCCGTTGGCGGCGCGGCGCGCGCGGCCGGGGCCGCCACCGCTGACTCCGCTCCTCGATCCGCTGATCGAGCGGGTGATCCGCGACACCCCCGAATGCCTGCACGCGCTCGTGGCTCGGCACGGCTCGCCCCTCAACATCGTCTGGCCGCACACCGTCGCGGGCAACGTCGCGCGGATGCGCTGCGCGCTCTCCGCAGAGCGCGTCGATCACGCCATCTTCTACGGCGCCAAAGCCAACAAGTCTCAGGCCCTGATCAGGGCTGCCGTCGCCGCCGGCGTCGGGGTCGATGTCTCCAGCGCCGCCGAATTCGAGGATGCGGTGCGGGCAGGCGCTGCGCGCATCTGTGCGACCGGACCGGCCAAGACCATGCTGTTCCTCCGGCAACTCGCCGAGGCGGGTGCCCTCGTGGCCGTGGATTCCCTGGAGGAGCTGGACGACCTCGTCGCCCTCCTCGGGCCGACCGGCCGGGCGCGTGTGCTGCTGCGCTATCGTCCGCGCTCGGCCGGTCGCACCCGGTTCGGCATGGCCGCCGATGCCGTGCTGGAGGGGCTTCGCCGCGTCGCCCGGGCCGGCGCCCGCGTCGCCTTCGAGGGGTTTCACCTCCACCTCTCGGGCTACGACTACGCGAGCCGCGCCGTCGCTATCGCGGAGGTCGCCGCTCTGGTGGAGGCCGCGGCGGGCCTGGGCTTGCCGGCGCGGCTGATCGACATCGGCGGCGGACTGCCGGTGCGCTACGTCGCGCCGGAGGCCTATGCCCATTACCTCGCGGAGCAGGGGCCCGAGCATTACGGCACCGGCCGGGTTCCGGGTGATTTCTATCCCTACGGGAGTGCCCTGACCGCCGCGGATTGGATCGCCGGCCTGCTGCAGGCGCCCTGTCGCGGAACCACGGTCGCCGGCTATCTCCGGTCGGCGGGCCTCCAGCTCGCCCTCGAGCACGGCCGCAGCCTGGTCGATCAGGCCGCGATCAGCCTGTTCCGCGTGATCCGGACGAAGCCCATCGGGGACGGCACCGCAATCGTCTTCGCCGAGGGCAGCAGCTTCAGCGCCTGCGAGACCTGGTTCGCGTCCGAGTTCCTGGTCGATCCGATCCTGCTCCCCGCCGCGGCCCGGAGGCCGGACGCGGCGCCCCTGCGGGCCTCCATCGCCGGCCACAGCTGCCTCGACGGCGACGTCGTCTCGCACCGGCTGCTCGCGTTCGACAGCGCGCCGCAGGCCGAGGATCTGCTGATCTACGCGAATACGGCCGGCTACCAGATGGACCTGCTGGAGAACGAGTTCCACCGGCATCCCATGCCCGCGCGGCTGGTCGCCGGCCCATCCCCCGACGGTGCGTTCATCTTCGTCCGGGACAAGTGAGGTCGCCCCATGATCGCCGACAAGGTTTCCGATCTGATCGGCAACACGCCGCTCCTGCAGATCCCCGTCTCGCCGGGGCCGACGCGGCTCTTCCTCAAGATGGAGAAGATGAATCCGGGCGGCAGCACCAAGGACCGGATGGCCTACAGCATGGTGCTGGCCGCCATAAAGGCCGGGCGTCTGCGGCCGGGCGGGGTCGTGGTTGAATCCTCGTCCGGAAATACAGGCATCGGCCTCGCCATCGCGGCCGTCGAGTTCGGCCTGCGCTTCATTGCGGTGGTCGATCACCACGCCGCGCCGGACAAGATCGCCGTAATGCGGGCGCTGGGCGCGGAAATTCGCACGGTCACGGGCACGTACCGCGAGGACGAGGTCGCGGTGGTCGAGCGGCAGCGCCTCGCGGCGCAGATCGCCGCGGAGATCCCCGGCGCCATCTTCATGAATCAGTCGGACAACACCGCCAATGCCGGCGGCTACAGCGCCTTCGTTCGCGAGGCGGTCGCGCAGGTCGGGGACCGGATCGACGCCTATGTCGGCTGCGTCGGGACGGGCGGCTCGGTGACGGGGATCGGCCGCGGCCTCAAGGCGCACGACGCCCGGACCCTGATCGCCGCCGTCGAGCCCGAGGGCTCGATCGTGTTCGGCGGCCCCGGTCACCCGTATTACCAATCCGGCACCGGTACGCCCGAGGGCGACACGGTCGGCCTCGTGCTCGATTACGGCTGCATCGATCTCGGCCTGCGGGTCTCCGACGCGCAGGCCTTCGAGACGGCGCGCTACTTCGCCCGGCGCTACGGGCTGCTGGTCGGCGGCTCCACCGGCGGCGCCCTCTACAAGGCGCTGGAACTCGTCGCCGAGGGGCGGATCGCCGGCAACGTCCTCGTCTCGGTCGCCGACGGCGGCGAGAAGTACCTTCAGACCATCTTCAACGACGCCTGGATGGAATCGAAGGGGCTGCACGACCCGACGGTCTGGGACCGCCTCGACGCCTGGCTCGGCCGTCGGGCGGGGGCGGCCTCCCGGCCCGAAGTGCCGCTGCTGGCGGTGGCCTGACGCGATGACGCCCCTCAACGTCACGATCTGCGGCGGCGGCCGAACCGGCCACCTCAACGCGGTGCTGTTCAGCCGCCGACCCGGCGTGCGGGTCTCCTGGCTCACGTCGAATCCGGCGGTCGTCGGCGGCGCCGCGGGCGGGATCGTCGCCCGCCTGCCGGACGGATCGGCCCTGCCCGGAGAGCCCGCGCAGGTGGGTACGGATCCCGCCAGCGCGGTGCGCCACGCGGACGTGGTGGTGATCACGGTGCCGGCCGACGCGCGGCCCGCCGTGCTGCGGGCGGTCGGCCCGCACCTGCGCCGTGACAGACCGGTCTATGTCGGCGCGATCCCGGGCTTCTGCGGGTTCGACTGGCTGGCCGCCGACATCCTGGCCAACCGGCCGAACGCGGTGATCTGGGGCCTGAAGGACGTGCCGCACACCGCCTTCGACCTCGTGCCCGGCCGCAGCGTGCGGATGGGCGGCGCCAAGCAGCGGCTCCACGCCGCGACCCATCGCCGGGAGAGCCGGGAGGCCCGTGCCGAACTCGCCGCGCATCTGGGCCGGCTGTTCGAGGCGCCCGTGGAGATGCTGCAGGACTACCTCGAGATCACCCTGACCCCCGGCAACCCGATCATGCACAGCGCGGTGGTCTACGGCCTCGTCGGTCCCTACGGCCAGTGGCGCGACCGGACGCTGCCCGAAGACTTCTGCTGGTGGACGGACTGCCCCGAGCTCGGGGCCTATTTCCTGGAGCGCTGCGACGCCGAGAACCAGGCTTTGCGCCGCGCCGCCGCGGGGCATTTCGGGATCGACCTCGGTTCGGTCAAGCCGCTCGGAACCGAGATCATCGAGGCCTACGGCGACCAGATCGCCGACACCGCCACGATGCTCACGATCCTGCGCACGAACCGGGCCTATGCCGGCATCCGGGCGCCGCTGGTCCATGACCCGGCCGCGGGCGGCTTCGTGCTCGACCGGACGAGCCGCGCCTTCCGGGAGGACGTGGTCTACGGGCTCGGCCTTCTCGTGCGGATGGCCGCGGGCCTGTCCGTGCCCGCCCCCCATCTCGACGAGATCCACCGCTGGGCGCTCGGCTACATGGGCGGCGTCGTGGGCGAGCCGCTCTCCTATCTGCCTCGGGCTTGGCCGGGAGTCGCGCAATGACCGGCCCGTCGTCCGCCGTCGCCGGCCCCGCACGTCCGGAAGAGGCCACCGTGCTCGCCCATGCGCGCCGCAACGCTCTGCGCCGGCTGGTGCGCTGCCTGTTCGCCGAGAACATCCTCGACGTGACGCGCCTCGCGCTGTCGCCCGACGGACGCGAGGCACGGTTCCCGCTCGCGGATGGAAACGCCCATCTCCACTTCGCGCATCTGGTCGTGGCACCGGCCCGCACGATCGTCCTGCACGGTCCGATCACGCGGGTGCGGGCCAGCGGCGCGCGCGAACCGGTGGCGGATCCGGACATGTTCCTGGATCTGGTCCAGGATCAGTTCGACGTCACGCCGAGCCCAGAGGGCCTCGCCGGGCTGAAGGCCGACATGGCCAACAGCATCGCCAACGACGTCGCGGCGCGCCGACACCGGCAGAGCTGGAACCGGGACCTCGCGCGCCGCATCCGCGCGGCCGGCGCGGCGGATCTTCCGACCTACCTGCGGCGGCACAGCGACGTGCGCGCGACCGCGATCCTGCTCGACCAATGGGGCGCCCTCGAAGGGCATCCCTTCTACCCCACCTGGAAGACGCGCCCCGGCCTGAGCGAGGCCGAGGTCGCCGCCCTGTCGCCGGAATTCGCGGCCCGCGTCCCCGTCCGGGTCGCAGCCCTCAGGGCCGACATGGCCCATGCCGAGACGATGCCGCACGTGACGAGCGTCCACGCCTGGTTCGCGTCGGCCTTTCCCGAGACCTGGGAGCCGTGGCGGGCCGGTCTCGTCGCCCGTGGCCTCGACGCCGCGGATTGGCTGCCCCTGCCCATCCACGCCTGGCATCTCGAAGCCTTCGTGCGCGCGCACTTCGCCGACGCGACGGCCGAGGGGATCCTGATCCTCGACGGGCCGGAGATCGAGACGGCGCCGAGCATGTCGTTCCGCACGATGATGCCCGAAGGACCGCCGGACGCGCCGTTCATCAAGCTCCCGATCGCCCTCTGGATGACGAGCGAGCAGCGCAGCCTCCAGGCGAAGTCGATCCACATGGGGCCGCGCAACAGCGCCGTCATCGCGACCATCCTGGACCGCGAGCAGGGCTTTGGCGGCCGGCTGGCGATCTATCCCGAGGAGGTCGCCTATCATTACCGCCACGCGGTCGATCGCGACGACGCGCCGGGGAAGAACCTCTCGGTGGTGTTCCGCGCGACGGCCTCCGCCTTCGCGGCCTGCGCGGGCAACCTGCACGTGCCGGTCGCGGCCCTCTTCACCGCACTCCCGGATACGGGACGGCCGTTCGTGACCGCCCTGATCGGGAACGGCGATCCGGAGGCGTTCTTCCGGGCTTATGCCCGCACGGTCGTGCAGCCGGTGTTGGCGATCTACCTCCTCTACGGAATCGGCCTGGAGGCGCACCAGCAGAATACCAGCGTCGTCTTCGACTCCGACGGTCAGCCGCTGCGGATCCTGGTGCGCGATTTCGGGGACGGGCGCACCTTCGCGCCGCTCCTCGAGGAGCGCGGGCTGACGCTCGAGCCCTATCGGTACCCCGGCATCCTGCCGACGGTCTTCCGCGACGATATCGAGCCCGTCCGCGCCCTCGTCCTCAATGCGTGCTTCGTCTGTCACCTGCACGAACTCGCCCTGGCGCTGACCGCCGCGTACGCGCTGCCGGCCACCCGGCTCTGGGAGATCCTGGGCGCGGAGACGCAGGCGGCCTTCGCGGCGGTGGCGGATCGGGTCGAGCCGGCGCTCTGGTCGGCGGAGCGCGACGCCTTCCTGCGCGCGCCGTGGACCGCCCGCTCGCTGCTGCGCATGCATCTCCTGCGCTACAGCGATTATCGGCTCCAGCACGCCCTGCCGAACCCCCTCGATCCGGCGACCTGCGGCCGCTGACATGTCAGGCTCGACCGGCATCGTCCGCCTGCTGTTCGCGATCCAGCTCGTCACCATGGGCGCCATGGAGATGAGCGGGCCGTTCTGGCCGCTGCGCCTCCGGGAGCTCAGCACGTCGGAGACCGTGTTCGGCGTCGCGTCCACCGGCACCTACGTCGCCCCGATGCTGGGAATCGCCCTGACCGGCAGCCTCTGGGGACGGATGGGCGACCGCTACGGCCACAAGCTGATGATGGTCCGCGCCCTGGCGGGCTTGGCGCTGACCCAGCTCGGCCTCGCCCTCGCGGGCGAGGCCTGGGTGATCGTCCTGCTCCGCTTCGTGCAGGGGGCCTGCGCCGGCTTCTCGGCCCCGGCCCAGGCCTACGGGGTCGGCCTCGTGGCCGCCGAGCGCCGCGGCCGCCTGTTCGCCTTCCTGCAGGTCTCCACCAATGTCGGCTCCCTGGGCGGCGCCGTGCTCGGCGGCGTGATCCTCGACCATGCGAGCTTCTTCTGGATCAACGCCGCCGCCTCGGTGCTATGCGCGGCCTGCGGCCTCGCCGTGCTCGCCCTCCTGCCGACCGGAACAGCGGCTCCGCGAACCGCGCGCGCCGAAGCGGCGCCCGCCGCAGCCTGGCGCAAGCCGGTGATCGCCAGTCTCCTGCTCGCGCATGGCGGCCTGATCGCCAGCCGGCTCATGCCGCAGATGCCGTTCGCCCTCTACGTGCGCACGACTTTCGGGGTCGAGAACTGGGTCGTCGGCCTCTGCTACGGCCTCATGGCGGGCGGCTTCATCGCGTCCGCGGCGCTCTGGGCGCGGATCTTCGAGGGCCTCCCCGGCCCCGGGCGCTCGCCGGCATCGCGGCCGTTGCCCTGGCCTGTGCCGCGACCGTGCTGGCCGCCGGAACCACGGCCCACGTGGCGGTCTTCGCGGCGAGCTACGGCCTCTGGGGCGTATTCCTCGGCGCCACGACGCCGGTCCTCACGGGCCTCATCTCGCGCGAGGCGGCGGCGCATCGTCAGGGCCACATCCTGGGCGTCGTGCAGAGCACTACGCAGGCCGCCTCCATGGCCGGCGTCGCCCTCGGAGGCCTCGTCACCGAGACGGCGGGAGCCTCCGCCGTCTTCCCCATCGTCTCGGTTATGTACCTCGTCTCCTGCGGCCTCCTGCTGCGGGTGCGTCGATCCTGAAGCCGTCGCGTGCTGTCGCCGATGTGGAGCCTGCCATGAGCGATCTCGACTGCGTTCATCTGCCGATCGCGGTGCTTCGCCCGACGGAAGAGATCCTCCCGTCCCGCGTGCGGGAGGTTGTGGCGATGGTCCTGGAGGAGGACGCCTGGACCCAACCGATCTGCATCGAAGGAACCGCCCATGCGCTCCTTGATGGCCACCATCGCCTCGCAGCCGCCATCGCGCTGGGGCTCGCCAGGGTCCCTGTCTACGTCTTCGACTATGCGGACGTCGAATTGCTGTCGTGGCGCGCGCATATCGCGCCGACCCGTCAGGAGGTCCTGGCCCGCGCCCGCAGCGGCCAGCTCTATCCCTACAAGACCACGCGCCACGTCTTTCCGCCGCGCCCGGCCTGCACCGTGTCTCTCGGCGACCTCAGAATGCCGATCGCACCACGGCGAGCCTTCATCGCTTGATCGCGGCACGGCTGTCTTTGGCCGGCGAGAGCTTTCGACGGTGATCGGCTGGGAAATCCCAGGTCCTGACGCGTGTTGCGTTCCCGATCGAGCCGAACGCGCCAAGGCTCACGGTGCATCCGGAAGCAACGGCCTGGTGGCGGCCGCTCGACCGCCGCCACCGTTGGTCGCCGACACGTCGGCTGGTGCATGCCGTCCGGCACGGACCGCCGACGCGTCGCCGCAGTGAGCCTGCTTAGACATTCTCACGCCTGCGGGGTCGGGGCGCGGTGATCAGGCAGGCCTGGACGCGTGCCGACGAACGTCCCGCTCGCGCACAGCAGATCAGTCGCGCACGACCACCTTGGTGCCGACGCGCGCCCGGTCGTAGAGGTCGACCACGTCCTTGTTGGTCATGCGGATGCAGCCGGACGAGACCGCTGCGCCCATCGTCTCGGGCTCGTTCGAGCCGTGGATCCGGTAGAGCGACGAGCCGAGATAGAGGGCGCGGGCGCCGAGCGGGTTGTCCTGGCCGCCGGCCATGTAGCGCGGCAGGTCGGGGCGGCGGGCCAGCATCTGCTGCGGCGGGCGCCAATCCGGCCATTCCTTCTTCATCGTGACGGTCTTAGTGCCGGACCACGAGAAGCCCTGCCGGCCGACGCCGACGCCGTAGCGGATCGCCGCGCCGCCGCCGAGCACGTAGTAGAGCCGCCGCTGGCGCGTCGAGACCACGATGGTGCCGGGCTTCTCCTTGCCGGTCCAGGCCACCGTCTCGCGTGGGATCGCCTGGCTGCGGAAGACGTTGAGGAAGTCGGCGATCGGGCCCCGATCCAGCGGGTTCGCCGCCGCTGGGGCGCTCCCGAGCAGAAGTCCCGCGAGCCCGAGCATCGCGATCCGTCTCGACATGGTCTCCATCCTCCATCGGTCGTGGCGCGGGCCGTTGCGGCGGCCCCACGCGCGTCGGGCGACCCGGCCCGGACTTCGCGGCAAGGTTGAGGCCGAGCGGCCGGGGAGGGCGCTTCCAGGCGTGGCTGTGTGGTGTCGGCAACACTCCGCGGGTGGCGCGACGCCGTGGGTGATTGCGCCGGGCGACAGCCGTGCTTATCTCGGCTTCGTGATCCGATCCGTCGCCCTTCTGGCCCGTCTCGTCGTGGCCTTGCCGGACCGCCTCGCCCGGGGCCTCGCCGTGCTGGCGCTGCTCGTCCTCGCGACGGCCGCGGTGGTCACCGCGCCTGTGCCGGCCGCGGCCGCGCCGACAATGGGGCCGTCCTGCGCCCTCGCGAGCCCGCGCTGGCGATGCTGTCGGGCGCGCCGGACGCGCAGCCCGAGGCCGAGCGGTCGGCCTTCGGCCGCACCGATCTCTGTGCCGCCGACTGCGAGATCCTCACCGAACTCGGGCTGCCGCGCCCGCCGGTCGAGGCGCCGCGGCCCGGTCATACCGTCTTCGCATCGTTCGATCATCGGTCCGACGCCGTGCCGGCCTCCGCGCCGGACGGCGCGCTGCACCGGCCGCCACGGCTGGCCTGACGCGCGCCCCGGCCCGCGAGGCCGGCGCGAGCGCGCGCCTGTGCTGATCTCCGTCCGACCGGTCGCGTGACCGGTTCCGGGATCTGCCTCGACGATGCGCGGGCTCCTGCTCCGCGCCAGCCTCAGCAGACGCATGCTTTCAGGAGCGTCGGTAATCGTGACCCGCACTCTGTCCGCCAGAATTCCGTCCGCGTTCCGCGCCTCGACCCGCGCGACCGCCCTCCTGCCCGCGGCCCTTCTCATGGTCGGCCTCGCGGCCTGCAACCCGAAGCAGGCCGCCGCGCCGCCGCCGCCGCCCGTGCCGGAGGTCGGCTTCGTCAAAGTGGAGCCGCAGGCGATCCCCTACCTGCGCGATCTGCCGGGCCGCGTCGCACCGATGCGCATCGCCGAGGTCCGCTCGCGGGTCTCCGGGCTGGTGGTAAAGCGCCTGTTCGAGCAGGGCAGCCAGGTCAAGGAAGGCGACATCCTCTACAAGATCGACGCGGCGCCGTACGAGGTCGAGCTTGCTAGCGCCGAGGCCGCGCTCGCCCGCCAAGAGGCGGCCCTCGTGCTCGCCCGCCAGCAGGCCGACCGGCTCGAGCAGCTGCTCTCCCGCGCCACGGCGAGCCAGGCCCAGTACGACGCCGCCTACGCGGCCAAGAAGCAGGCGGAGGCCGAGGTCGCAGGCGCCAAGGCGACCCGCGACCGCGCGCAGCTCAATCTAGGCTGGACCGACGTGCGCGCTCCGATCACCGGCCGCATCGGCCGGGCGCTGCTCACCGAGGGCACCCTGATCGAGCCGGGCTCGACGGGGGCGCTGGCCACGATCCAGCAGCTCGACCCGATCTACGTCGACATCACCCAGTCGGTCGGCGAGCTGAACCGCCTGCGCCGGGACCTCGCCAGCGGCGAGCTGGCGCGGCTGGAGGACAACACCGCCAACGTCCACCTGATCATGGACGACAATTCGCTCTACCCGCTGGCCGGCCGGCTGCTGTTCTCGGACGTCACCGCCGACCCGAGCACCGGCCAGGTGACCCTGCGGGTGCAGTTCCCCAACCCGCACGACGAGCTGTTCCCCGGCATGTACGTGCGGGCGCGGATCAAGCAGGGCATCGATTCCGACGCGATCGCGGTGCCGCAGCAGGCGATCCAGCGCACCGACGACGGCCGCGCCGAAGTCTGGGTGGTGCGCGCCGACGAGACCGTCATGCGCCAGCCCGTCGAGGTCGGGCCCGTGGTCGGGCAGAACTGGCTGATCCGTTCGGGGCTGAAGGCCGGCGAGCGGGTCGTGGTCGACGGCTTCCAGAAGATCACCGTCGGCGCCAAGGTGAAGCCCCTCGACCAGACGCCGGTCCACGGCGAGACCGGCCCGAAGCACGATGCCGACGAGGCGCCCGACGCGCCCGGCGACCCGGGTTCCGGCGACAAGGCGGAGGCCGCGCGGCGCGCCGCCGCCGTCCAGCCGCGCCACTGAGCCGGGGAGAGCCCGACCATGGCCCGCTTCTTCATCGACCGCCCGGTCTTCGCCTGGGTGGTGGCGCTGTTCATCTGCCTCGGCGGCGCGCTCGCCATCCCGAACCTGCCGGTGGCGCAGTATCCGGTGATCGCCCCGCCCTCCATCGCCCTGTCGACGGCCTATCCCGGCGCGTCGGTGGAGAGCCTCTACATCGGCACGACCCGGCTCATCGAGGATGAGCTGAACGGCGCCGCCAACATCATGAACTTCGAGTCGACCACCGACTCGTTCGGTTCGGTCAACATCACCGCCACCTTCCAGCCCGGCACCGACCCGTCGCTGGCCTCGGTCGAGGTGCAGAACCGGCTGAAGCGCGTGGAAGCGCGCCTGCCGGCCGAGGTGCGCCAGCAGGGCATCCTGGTGGAGGAGGCCTCGGCCGCGACCCTCAACATCATCACCCTCGTCTCCAAGGACGGGTCGATGGACGAGGTGGGCCTCGGCGACTTCCTGATCCGCAACGTCATCAACGAGATCCGCCGCATCCCCGGCGTCGGGCGCGCGACCCTCTACTCCACCGAGCGGTCGCTGCGCGTTTGGGTCGATCCCGACAAGCTGCGCGGCCTGTCGCTCAGCGCCTCGGACGTGACCGACGCGATCCGCAACCAGAACATCCAGGTCGCCTCCGGCTCGGTCGGCGCGCAGCCGAGCCCGACCCGGCAGTCGCTGACCGTGCCGATCATCGTGAAGGGCCAGCTCGGCACGATCGAGGAGTTCGGCGCCATCGTGCTCCGGGCCAATCCCGACGGTTCGAACGTGCGCCTGCGCGACGTCGCCCGGATCGAGCTCGGCGGCGACGCCTACCAGTTCTCGACGCGCCTCAACGGCGGCCCGGCCGCCGGCATCTCGGTGACGCTCGCCCCCGACGGCAACGCGCTCGAGACCGCCAAGGCGATCCGCGCCAAGATGGTTGAACTGTCGCAGTTCTTCCCGCCGGACCTGAAGTGGGACATCCCCTACGACATCACGCCGGCGGTGGAGGCCTCGATCGAGAAGGTGCTGCACACGCTGGTCGAGGCGGTGGTGCTGGTCTTCCTCGTCATGTTTCTGTTCCTGCAGAACATCCGCTACACCCTGATCCCCACCATCGTGGTGCCGATCGCCCTCATGGGCACCGTCACGGTGATGTGGATCTCGGGCTTCTCGGTGAACGTGCTCACCATGTTCGGCATGGTGCTGGCCATCGGCATCCTGGTCGACGACGCCATCGTGGTGGTGGAGAACGTCGAGCGGATCATGAACGAGGAGGGGCTACCCCCAAAGGAGGCCACCAAGAAGGCCATGGGGCAGATCACCGGGGCGATCATCGGCATCACCCTGGTGCTGATGGCGGTGTTCATCCCGATGGCGTTCTTCCCCGGCTCGGTGGGCATCATCTACCGGCAGTTCTCGATCGCCATGGTGACCTCCATCGCGTTCTCGGCGCTGCTCGCCCTGTCGCTGACGCCGGCGCTCTGCGCGACCTTCCTGAAGCCGATCGAGAAGGGCCGCGGCCACGCCAAGGGCGGCGTGTTCGGGATGTTCAACCGGTTCGCCGACCGGGAGACCGCCCGCTACGGCCGCGGCACCGCGGCGTTCATCCGGAAGTCCGGCCGGGTGATGCTGGTCTACGTGGCGCTCGTGGCGGGGACCGCTTACGCCTTCGTCAACCTGCCGGAGGGCTTCTTGCCGGTGGAGGACCAGGGCTTCTTCACGGTCGACGTCCAGACGCCGCCGGGCGCCTCCTACAACCGCACCCAGGAGGCGGTCCGTAAGGTCGAGGAGCACCTGCTGGCGCAGCCCGGCGTCGCCACCGTGACGATGCTGAACGGCTTCTCGTTCTCCGGCCAGGCCCCGAGCACCAGCCAGGCCTTCGTCACCCTGAAGCCGTGGTCCGAGCGCGACGCCAAGAACTCGGCCGCCGCCCTCGTCGCTGGGACCAACGCGGCACTCGCCAGCTACCGCGACGCCACCGTGGACGCCCAGGAGCCGCCGCCGGTCGACAACCTCGGCAACGCGGCGGGCTTCTCGTTCCGCCTGCAGGACCGGGCCAACCGCGGCTACGCGGCGCTCCTGGGGGCCCAGGAGCAGCTCCTGAAGCTCGCGCAGCAGAGCCCGATCCTCCAGAAGGTGAAGATCGAGGGCCTGCCGCCGACCCCGCAGGCGGAGCTGGTGATCGACCGCGAGAAGGCGGCCGCCCTCGGCGTGAAGTTCGAGGACATCAACGCCACGATCCAGCTCAACCTCGGCTCGGTCTACCCGAACGACTTCCCCAACCGGGGCAAGATGCAGCGCGTCTACGTCCAGGCCGAGCAGCTCCAGCGCATGAACGCGTCGGACATCCTCAACTACGCGGTGAAGAACGCCACCAACACGATGGTGCCGATGTCGTCCTTCGCGGAGCTGAAATGGAGCATGGGGCCGAGCCAGATCGTCGGCTTCAACGGCTACCAGTCGGTGCGCTTCACCGGCGAGCCCAACCCCGGCTACACGTCGGGCGACGCCATCGCCGAGATGGAGCGGCTGATGCTCCAGCTGCCCAAGGGCTTCGGCTACGCCTGGACGGGTCAGTCCTATCAGGAGAAGCAGGCGGGCAGCCAGGCGAGCCTGCTGCTGGCCCTGTCGGTGCTGATCGTGTTCCTGTGCCTCGCCGCGCTCTACGAGAGCTGGGCGATCCCGGTCTCGGTGATGCTGGTGATCCCGCTCGGCGTCATCGGCGCGGTGGCGGCCGTGTACCTGCGCGGCATGCCCAACGACGTCTACTTCAAGATCGGGCTGATCACGATCATCGGCCTCTCGGCCAAGAACGCGATCCTGATCGTGGAGTTCGCCCGCGACCTCTGGAAGCCCGGCACCTCGGTGGTGCGGGCCGCAATCGAGGCGGCGACGCTCCGGTTCCGGCCGATCGTGATGACCTCGCTCGCCTTCATCTTCGGCGTGGTGCCGCTGGCCATCGCGACCGGCGCCGCCTCGAAGAGCCAGCAGGCGATCGGCACCGGCGTGATGGGCGGCATGATCACCGCCACCGTTTTGGCGGTGTTCTTCGTGCCGGTGTTCTTCGTCGTCGTCATGCGCCTGTTCCGGCGCAAGGCGGTGGCGGAGGGCGAGGCGGCGGAGGCGCGGACGCGGCACGAGCCGGCGCGGGTGGCGGCGGAGTGAGGCGGCGAGCGCCGCTACGCGGTGAGCCCAGACTGAACCCTGAAAAGTAAAGCACTTCCCCTCCCCCTTGTGGGGAGGGGCCAGGGGTGGGGGGGTGCCGGATCGAGCGTGATGGTGCCTTCTGAACCACCCCCACCTCCAACTCCTCCCCACAAGCTTGAGCGATCCCGGGCAAGCCCGGGATCGCCAGGGAGGAGAGCGCGTCCCAGCGAGCGGTGTCGGAATGTCGTAGCCCGCAGAGGGGAGGGGTGCGCGTGTGGCGCCGCGTCAATCCCACGATGCGTTAGCCATGATCGGGCGGGGAAAACGCACTTTGAAAGTCGACTAATGTCACTCAGCCGCGACAGGCTCGGCCATCGTCTTGTATACGGATGGTCCGATGCTTGCTGACGCCGCGGTGACACCGCCGGGGCTGCCGGCCGGTGGCGCATTCACGGTCTCGGAGATCCGCTTGTCCCGTTCAGCCCTGAAGATTCTCGCCCGCGGCGTGTCCGCGGTCGCGGTCGCGACGTTCGCGTTCGCCGCGCTGCCCGCGCAGGCCGCCAACGTCTTCCGCTTCGCCTTCCAGGGTGACCTGAAATCCCTCGACCCGTACTCCCTCAAGGAGAGCTTCACGGAAGGCATGCAGGAAGCGGCCTACGAGCCCCTCGTCACCCTCGACAAGAACCTGAAATTCGCGCCCGCCCTGGCCGAATCCTGGGAGACGCCCGAGCCGACCCGCTGGCGCTTCCACCTGCGCAAGAACGTCAAGTTCCACGACGGCTCGCCCTTCACCGCCGACGACGTGCTCTTCTCCGCCCAGCGCGTCCGGGCCACGGGCTCGAACTTCACCACGAACGTCCCGGCCGACGCCGAGTTCGTAAAGGTCGACGACTTCACCGTCGACATGGTGCTGAAGAAGCCGAACCCCATCGCCATCGCCCAGTTCCCGACCTGGGTGATCATGTCGAAGGCGTGGTCCGAGAAGAACGGCGTCGTCCAGCCGACGCCGCCCAACGCCTCCAGCCCGAGTTACGCCACCCTGCACGAGAACGGCACCGGCCCGTTCGTGATCGCCGAGCACCAGCCCGGCGTGAGGACCGTGTTCAAGAAGTTCGACGGCTACTGGGGCAAGGTCGAGTCGAACCTCGACGAGGCGATCCTCACCACCATCGCCAACCCGGCAACCCGCGTCGCCGCGCTGCTCTCCGGCGAGGTTGACTGGATCGACCCCGTGCCGCTGCAGGACCAGCAGCGGGTCAATGCCAGCGGCACCGCCACTGTGATGGCCGGGCCCGAGCTGCGCACGATCTTCCTCGGCATGGACCAGGACCGGGACGAGCTGAAGGATTCGAGCGTCAAGGGCAAGAACCCGTTCAAGGACATCAAGGTGCGCGAGGCCTTCTACCTCGCCATCGACGAGGACACGATCGCCAAGCGCGTGATGCGCGGGCAGGCGGTGCCCTCCGCGCTGATGATCGCCCCGGCCCTCTACGACCGCGGCGCCGAGTTCAAGCGCCCGGCCACCGACCTCAAGAAGGCCAAGGAGCTGATGGCCCAGGCCGGCTACCCGGACGGGTTCTCGCTCACCATGGATTGCCCGAACGACCGCTACGTCAACGACGAGGCGATCTGCCAGGCAGTGGTCTCGATGCTGGCCCGCATCAACGTCAAGGTGAACCTCAACGCCCAGCCGAAGGCCAAGTACTTCGCCAAGGTTCTGGCGCCGAACTACGACACCTCGTTCTACCTGCTCGGCTGGACCCCGTCCTCGCTGGACAGCCACAACATCCTCTACGAGATCGTCGGCTGCCGGAAGCCCGGCGACAAGTCGGGCCGCGGCGGCTGGAACCTCGCGGGCTACTGCGATCCGAAGATCGACGAGATCGCCGACAAGGTCGAGGGCGAGACCGACAAGACCAAGCGCGACGCCCTGATCAAGGAGGGCTTCGACGTCCTCAACGCCGACTGGGGCTACATCCCGCTGCACCAGCAGGCTCTGGCCTGGGGCGTGTCCAAGAAGGTCCACCTGACCCAGCGCGCCGACAACCTGCTCCTGCTCTACTGGGTGTCGAAGGATCCGCAGTAGGAGCCGGGCGTGCTCGCCTTCCTGCTGCGCCGGGTGATCCAGGCGGCCGCGGTCCTCGCGGTCGTCGGGCTCATCGCCTTCGCGATGTTCCGGTTCGCGGGCGACCCCGTGAACCAGATCGTCGGCCCCGACACCACCGTGGCCGAGCGGGCCCAGATCCGGAAGGACCTGGGCCTCGGCGATCCCGTCATGGTCCAGTTCGCCCGCTATGCCGGCAACGTGGTGCGGGGGCAGTTCGGCATCTCGTACCAGTTCCGGCAGCCGGTCTCGCAGCTCTTGGCCGAGCGCATGCCGGCGACGCTGGAGCTCGCCTTCTGCGCCACGATCTTCGCCCTGGTGGTCGGGATCCTGATGGGCGTGTACTGCGCGCTCCGCCGCGAATCCTGGCTCGCCGGGCTGTTCCAGGCGGTCTCGCTGATCGGGATCAGCCTGCCGACCTTCCTGATCGGCATCCTGCTGATCTACCTGTTCTCGGTGACGCTCGGCTGGCTGCCCTCCTACGGACGCGGCGACACCGTGCGGCTCGGCTGGTGGACCACCGGATTCCTGACCACCTCCGGGCTCAAGGCGCTGATCCTGCCCTCGGTCACCCTCGGCCTGTTCCAGATGACGCTGATCATGCGGCTGGTGCGCGCCGAGATGCTGGAGGTCCTGCGCACCGACTACATCCGCTTCGCCCGGGCGCGGGGGCTGACCACCCGCGCCGTCCACCTGCGCCACGCGCTCAAGAACACGCTCGTGCCGGTGATCACCATCGCGGGGCTGCAGCTCGGCTCAGTCATCGCCTTCTCGATCATCACCGAGACGGTGTTCCAGTGGCCCGGCATGGGCCTGCTCTTCGTCCAGGCCGTGCAGAACGTCGATATCCCGATCATGTCCGCGTACCTGCTGCTCGTCGCGCTGATCTTCGTGACCATCAACCTCGTGGTCGACATCCTCTACACGGTGGTGGACCCGCGCCTGCGGCTGCCCGCCGGGCGGACGGCGTGAGGGGCAACCGATGAGCGGACATGACATCGACGCGGGCGACGCCCCGCCTGTCCCGCTGCCGGAGGCCAAAACCTCCCGGCTCGCCCGCTGGCGGGACTCCGACCTGCTGGCGAACTTCCTGCGCTCGAAGGTGGCGGTGGCGGCGCTGATCGCCACCGTGCTGATGGTCGGCCTCGCCTTCGCGTCGCCCTGGATCGCTCCCCAGAACCCCTACGATCCGGCCCAGCTCGACCTGATCAACTCCAACCTGCCGCCGATCTGGCAGGCGGACGGGCAGGCGCCCTACTATCTCGGCACCGACGACCAGGGCCGGGACGTGCTCTCGGCGGTGCTGTACGGCCTGCGCCTGTCGCTGATCGTCGGCGTGCTCGGGGTGGTGACCTCCGGGATCCTCGGCATCGCGCTCGGCCTGATCGCCGGCTACGCGGGCGGGGCGGTCGACACGCTGATCATGCGGGTCGCCGACGTGCAGCTCACCTTCCCGGCGATCCTGATCGCCCTGGTGGTGGACGGCGTCGCCAAGGCGAGTTTTGGCAGCGCGCTCGACGTCGGGCCGCTGATCGGGCTGATCGTGGTCTCGATCGGCCTGTCCTTCTGGGTGCAGTACGCCCGGACCGTGCGCTCCTCCGTGATGGTCGAGAAGGGCAAGGATTACGTCCAGGCGGCGCGGCTGATCGGCCTGTCGCCCCCGGTGATCATGGTCCGCCACGTCCTGCCGAACGTCACCGGCCCGGTCTTCGTCATCGCGACGATCAACCTCGCGCTCGCGATCATCACCGAGGCGACCCTGTCGTTCCTCGGCACCGGCCTGCCCGAGACCATGCCGTCGCTCGGCACGCTGATCCGCACCGGCAACCGGTTCCTGTTCTCGGGCGAGTGGTGGATCGTCGCCTTCCCGGGGCTGGCGCTGGCCGGGCTCGTCATCGCCATCAACCTCCTGGGGGATTGGCTGCGCGACGCGCTCAATCCGAAACTGCAATGATCGGGCATCGTCATCGCGAGCGCAGCGAAGCGACCCAGGGCCGCGCGACCTGGATGAACGGGGCGCTGCTGGATTGCTTCGCTCCGCTCGCAAGGACGGCGGCGCCCGTCCGACACCCGGTTGCCACCGGAGCCGCCACGCCATGACCGAGACCATCCTCTCCGTGCGCGACCTCACGGTCGCCTTCGACACCCGCCGCGGGCCGCTCACCGCCATCGACCGGGTCTCGTTCGACATCGGCCGCGGCGAGATCCTGGGCGTGGTCGGCGAGTCCGGGGCGGGCAAGTCGGTGACCGGCTCGGCGGTGATCGGGCTGATCGATCGGCCCGGCCGGATCGCCGGCGGCGAGATCCGCCTGCGCGGCGAGCGCATCGACAACCTCTCCCCGGAGGCGATGCGGCGGGTGCGCGGCAAGCGCATCGGCATGATCTTCCAGGATCCGCTGACCTCGCTCGACCCGCTGTTCCGGGTCGGCGACCAGATCGTCGAGACCCTGCGTACCCACACCGACCTGTCGGCGAAGGCCGCCCGGACCCGCGCCATCGACCTGCTCGCCGAGGTCGGCATCCCGGCGCCCGAGCGGCGGATCGACGGCTACCCGCACGAATTCTCCGGCGGCATGCGCCAGCGGGTGGTGATCGCCCTCGCGCTCGCCGCCGAGCCGGAGCTGATCATCGCCGACGAGCCGACCACGGCTTTGGACGTCTCGGTCCAGGCCCAGATCATCACGTTGCTCAAGCGCCTGTGCCGCGAGCACGGCACCGCGGTGATGCTGGTGACCCACGATATGGGCGTGATCGCCGAGGCCGCCGACCGGGTGGCGGTGATGTATGCCGGGCGCGTCGCCGAGATCGGCCCGGTCGCCTCGGTGATCGCCAAGCCGCACCACCCCTACGCGGTCGGCCTGATGGGGGCGATCCCGACCCTGTCGCAGGAGGCGGATCGGCTCAGCCAGATTCCCGGCTCGATGCCGCGGCTCACCGCCATCCCCAAAGGCTGCGCCTTCAACCCGCGCTGTCCGAAGGTGTTTGCCCGCTGCCGCGTCGAGCGGCCCGAGCCGATCCCGGTCGATGCCAGCCGGGTCGCCTGTCACCTGTACGATGCAGCGGAGCAAGCGGCGTGAGCGCATACGTCGAAGTCACCGACCTGCGCCGCCGGTTCGACGTCTCGAAGCCCTGGCTCAATCGGGTGATCGAGCGCGAGCCGCGGAAATTCCTCACCGCGGTCGACCGGGTCGGCTTCGCGATCGAGAAGGGCGAGACCTTCGCGATCGTCGGCGAATCCGGCTCCGGCAAGTCCACGGTGGCGCGCATGGTGGTCGGCCTGCTGCCGCCGAGCGCCGGCGAGGTGACGATCACCGGCGTCTCGATGACCGACCCGCGCCAGGCCGCCGCCCGCCGGCGCCTGCGGGCGCGCATCCAGATGATCTTCCAGGACCCCTACGCGTCCATGAACCCGCGCTGGCGGGTCGGAAAAATCATCGCCGAGCCGATCCGGGCCTTCAACCTGATCCACGGCGAGGGCGCGATCCGCGCCCGGGTCAGCGAGCTGCTCGGGCTGGTCGGGCTCCACCCGGACGACGCGCGGAAATACCCCCACGAATTCTCCGGCGGCCAGCGCCAGCGGGTGGCCATCGCCCGCGCGCTGGCGAGCCAGGCGGAGTTCCTGGTGGGCGACGAGCCGACCTCGGCGCTCGACGTCTCGGTGCAGGCGCAGATCCTCAACCTGATGCGCGACCTGCAGGACCGGCTGGGGCTCACCTACCTGTTCATCTCCCACAACCTCGCCGTGGTCCGCCACATGGCGACCCGGGTGGGCGTGATGTATCTCGGCCGCCTCGTGGAGGTCGCCTCCGCCAAGGACCTGTTCGCCGCGCCCCGCCATCCCTACACGCGGATGCTCCTCGACGCGGTGCCCGACCTCGCCCATGTCGGCCGCGCCCGGGTGCCGGTTTCCGGCGAGATCCCGAACCCGATCGACCCGCCCCCCGGCTGCACCTTCAACCCGCGCTGCCCGCTGGCCAACGACCGCTGCCGGACCGAGGTGCCGGCGCTCCTCGACGGCGTCGCTTGCCACGCCGTGCAGGAGGGGCGGGCCTGACGGGCGGGCACGGATCCGGTTCGGTGTGCGCTCTCGCCGATGCGGGGGCACGGCCGCGATCGCGCGAACAGGCGTGAACGCCCCTTCATTCCGCCGCGTCAAAGGCCGAATTTGGCTGGACCAGCGCGGAGGTATAGGGCCGGCATCTACAATATATTGCGCGTCAGGCAAGCGTGCCGCTCTGGACCGATCTTGTGTCATTCGGCCCCAATTCGGAACACAAAAGTACTGAATTTCCGGCCTGTGACTTGCTGCCCTTCGACGATCCGCACGCGCGTTTCTGGCGGGCGAAGCGTGTCACAGGCGGCACCGGCGGCTCCGAGAGACGGTCACCAGCATGATGGACTTGAACCGCAGGCTGATCATCCGGGGTCTTGCCGCGACGGCTGCCGCGACGATGGCCGGTTCCTCCACGCGGGCGGATGAGCGCCGGACGTACGATGCGCCGCCGGAACGGGCCGCCGATTTCGTCGGCCGGATCGGTGTCAATGTGCATCTCGCCCAGAAGGGCACCGTCTACGACAGATATTACGAGAGCTCGATCCTGAGGGCGATCGAAGATCTTTCGATCAAGCAGATCAGGCAAGGCGTCTACACTCCGGCGCCGGGCGTGACCGACACATTGTACACGCGCATGCGCGAGCTGGCGCGCCTCGGGTGCCGGTTCTCGGCGGTCTGCAATGATCCGAGCGATCAATACGTCACCACGCCCCCCTCCGCATTGCCGCTGATCTACGAGCAATGTGACGGCGCGATCGACATCGTCGAGGGCGGGAACGAGCCCGCGCTCCTCGCGGACCCGACGCTCAACCCGACCCTGTCGTGGCTGCACCAGCGCGGCCTGCACGAGACGGTGCGCCGCGAGCTGGCCGGATCACGGATCGACGTCGCGTCGCCGAGCTACATCCAGGGCAACATCGCGTTGGCCAAACCCCTCGCGGGGTTCGCGGATCTGTCGAACCTCCATCCCTATCCGGGCATGGAGCATCCCGAGACGCGGGGGCCGGGGCGTCTGGGCGGCTTTCGCGCGGCGATGGTCCCGGTCTGCGGCGGCGTCGCGAGCCTCATCACCGAGACCGGCTATCACACGGCGCTGGCCACGGCGTCGGCGCATCTGCCGGTCTCGGAGGCGATCCGGGCCCGCTACATGCCGCGCCTGCTCCTGTTCGCCTATCTGGCGGGTATGCGGCGCACCTACATCTACGAGCTTCGCTCCAGCTTCGGCCGCGGTCCGGCCGATCCCGAATCCGCCTTCGGGTTGCTGACCCACGAGGGCCGGCCGACGGCGGCGTACCGGGCCGTGAAGACGCTGATCGCCCTGTTCTCGGGTCCGCGCGGACCGGCCGCAGCCCCGTCCCCGGGGCCGGCGTCGCCCCGACCGATCGCCACGATCGGGAGCCACGAGGACGTCCAAGGGCAATGCTTCCGGCGCGATGACGGAACGATCCTCCTGCCGCTCTGGCTGGGCGTCTCCGGGTGGGACAGGGGCGCGCAGGCGACGCGCGGTCCGGTCAGCCGTCAACTGCGTGTCGAATGCGGGGACCGGCGGAACGCGCTCACAATGCACCGCTTCGATGACGAAGGCGGCAGCCGGGCAGCGTCCGTGCCGCTGGAAGACGGCGTGGGGCGGATCGAAGTCTCCGATCGCCTCACCGTCCTGGAGTTCGCGGCCTGACCAGCATCGCGCGTGACATTCCACCATCATCGACCGGCGGGTGTAAACCTTAATGCTATCTATAAATTGCCCGGTCCAGACTTGGTGATTACCTTATCATAGCTTTATCGATCACCAATGTAGTGAATCGATGTTGCCTCGAACCGAAGAGCTGATGTCCATGCCGCGTCTCGGCTTGATCACGGACCGTGTGCGGCGAACCATTCCGGCTCTCGGCCGGCGCGCACCCGATCTGGCTCAGCAGCTGGACGCGCATGGCGGGATCGGTCCCGGCTTCCACCTCCTGCGGCACGTGCTCTCGGTGCTGATCCTCGCGCACCATTGCCGCGTCGCGGTCATCGGCGCGGTCAAGCCGGGACAGGAGGCGCTCGAGACCGGCGCGGCCGCGGCCGGCGCCGCGATCGTGGCAATGGGCCACGGAAAATTCCTCGGCGGGTTTCTCCAGCCGTTCCTGTACGCGCTCGTGGGCATGTTCTTCGCCCTGAGCGGCTTCCTGATCGCCGGGAGCGCCCTGCGCACCGGAAAGGTCGGCCCGTTCCTGGCCAATCGCGGCTTGCGGATCCTGCCCGCGCTCACGGTCGAAGTGACGCTCTGCGCGCTGGTGCTGGGGCCGTTCTTCACCACGCTGCCGCTGCGGCAATACTTCTCCGACCCGCTGTTCCTGAGCTACTTCGGCAACATCGTCGGTCACGTCTCGTTCGTGCTGCCGGGGGTCTTCCAGGACAATCCGTGGCCGTCCATCGTCAATACCAATCTCTGGACGCTGCCGCCGGAGTTCTGGTGCTACCTGATCATGCTCGGGCTGATGGTGTGCGGCGTGCTCGCGACGCCGATCCGGCTCACCGCGGCGGTCATCGGGATCGCGGCGATCGCCCTCGGCCTCGGTCTCTACGATCCGGCGACCTACACGGTGCGTCACGACAACACGCATTTCACCACGTGGTACATCGTGCTGATGTTCTTCTTCGGGGTCGTCCTGTTCCTGAACGCGCGCCGCGTCGTGATGAGCTTTCGGATCTTCCTCGTCTGCGGGACGCTGTACTACGTCATGATGATGGCCGATGTTCTCGGCGTCGTCAGCGGCATGCTGCTGACGTACTGCATGGTCTATATCGGCATGCAGAACTTCCGCTGGTTCGACCGGATCGTCCGGAAGGACCTGTCGTACGGCATCTACCTGTACGGTTTCCCACTCACGCAGGCCACCGTCGCGCTCCTGCTTCCGCACCTCGCCGACCTCCCCAAAGCGGTCTGCTTCGCGGTGATCTTCCCCGTGGTCCTGGTCCTGACCGCATCCTTCGCGTCGATCTCGTGGGACTACATCGAGAAGCCGGCGCTCAAGCTCCGCCGCTTCCTGGTGCGCAAGCCGCGGCCGGCGGCCACCGTCGCCCAGGCGGTCTGAGACGGTTTCGGTTCGAACGCTTCGGTGGATGCGTTCCTCGCCGTCATCACGAGCAAAGCGACGTGACCCAGGGCGGCGCGACCCCCGGGATCGTGGCGCCGCCTGGATGGCTTCGCTCCGCTCGCAAGGACGACGGGGCCGAAGTCGGTAGGCCGGCGCGCTGCGCGGTCACGCGGTCCGGCACCGGCCCTCGGGACGGACCCGCTAAATCCCGTCCGCCGACGGCGGGACCCGGCTCGACCAGTCGTGGGCGCGCTCGTACTGGTGCGCGATCCGAAGCAGCGTCGGCTCGGCGAAGGGCCGGGCGGCGATCTGCAGGCTGATCGGCAGGCCGTCCCGGTCGAAGCCGCAGGGCAGCGCGAGGGCGGGCAGCCCCGTCAGGTTGAACGGGTAGGTCAGGCGCCAGGACGCCGCCAGGACGCTCTCTTCCCGCCCGCCGAGCATGACGGTGGCGGCGTCGGTCTTCCAGGCGGTGAGGGGCGTGGCGGGCGTGATGATCGCGTCGGCCTCCGCGAGCACGGCGGCCATCTCGGCCATGATCCGGGCCCGCACCTGCTCGGCCCGCAGGTAGTCCGGGCCGGTCACGAACCGGCCCATCTCCACCAGATCCCGGACGTCGTCGGCGAAGCCCGCGACGTGGCCCTGCGCGAGATTGCGGTCGTGGTAGGCCGCCGAGGAGGCCAGCTCGATGGCGTAGATGGCACCGAGCCCGTAGCGCAGGGACGGCACCGTGACGTCCGTCACCGCGCAGCCCTGGCCGGCGAAGAAGCCGATCGCGTCCTCGACGGCGGCGCCGATCTCCGCGTCGACGGCGTCGAAGAAGTGGTTGCGGATCACCGCGATCCGCAGGCCCCGGACCGGCTGGTCGAGGCCGGCCGTGTAGTCCGGCACCGGTGCCGCGGAGGCCGCGGGATCGCCGGCATCCGGGCCGGCCAGGACCTGCAGCATCAGGGCGGCATCGGCCACCGTCCGGGTCAGCGGCCCGGCATGGTCGAGGGACCAGGAATGCGGCACGATCCCCGAGCGCCCGATCCGGCCATAGGTCGGCTTGAGGCCGACCACGCCGCACAGGGCGGCCGGGATGCGGATCGAGCCGCCCGTATCCGAGCCGAGGGCGGCGGGGCAGAGGCGGGCGGCCACCGCGGCCCCGGAGCCGCCGCTCGAGCCGCCGGGCACCCGCGCGAGATCCCACGGGTTGCGCGCCTGCGGCGTGACGGTGCCCCAGGCGAATTCATGCATGCTGAGCTTGCCGAGGATCACCGCGCCGGCATCGCGCAGCTTCGCCACACAGTGGCTGTCCTGCATCGGGAAGGTCAGGGCCTCCACCGCGGTGCCCGCCCGGGTCGGCAGATCGGCCGTGGTGTAGTTGTCCTTGATGGCGACCGGGATCCCGTGCAGCGGGCCGCGCGGGCCCGTCCGGGCGATCTCGGCATCGGCCGCGCGCGCCGCGTCGCGGGCGGTCGGCGACAGGCAGACGAAGCTGTTCAGGTCGCCGTCCAGGCGTTCGATCCGGTCCAGGCAGGATTCCACCAGCTCGGCGCTCGACAGCTGCCGCGCCGCGATCCGGGGCGCGAGGTCCGTGATCGGCCACTGCCAGAGGGCGTCAGTCATGGGCGCGTCGGTCATGGGGCATCGGGCGGTACGGCAGGCTCGGGTCGAAGACGATCGGCGGATGGATCTGCGCCAGATCGAGGCTGCGCAGCGTCTCGATCTCGGCGAGCACCGGCGCGAACTGCGCCAGGAGGTGCGCGATCCGCGCGGGCTCCTGGCGCAGGCCGATGACATCCCGGATCGGATCGGGGGCGCCCGCTTGGGTCGCGCCCGGCCGTTTCCCGGGCGGTTCGAGCAGCATCGCCACCACGTCGTCCGGCAGCGCGCCGGCCGGGCCACCCTTGCGCGGCATGCCGGCCACGAACGGCACCAGCTGCCGGCGGGCGACGCCGAGCACGCGGCGCAACTCCGCCACCGGCGCCGCGTGCTCGTCGACCCGCAGGTCGAGGAGCGGATACTCTTCTCCGGCGACGATCCGGAGCGCCGCCGATTGCTTGCCGCGCCGGTCGCCGCCGGCCGCGTCGCCGGCCTCCAGGACCCGCATCAGCCGCTCGTCGAGGTCGCATCCGGCGCTTCCTTCGAAGGCCAGGACCATGGCGTCGATCACGCCGGGCGAGGCCAGCATGTTGCCCTGAACGGCGTAGCCCGGCCCGGTGCGATGGCCGGCCGCCTGCGTGCAGCCGGCACCGGTCCAGGCCGCGCCGGTGCCGCGCGCGTCGGCGAGGCCGAGCTGCCGCAGGTCCGGCCGGTCGTCGGTGGCGAGGGAAGCCGCCAGCGCCGCGTCGGGCGCCTGCCCCTCGGCGAGCCCGTCGAGGATGCGGGCCGCGAGATAGGGATTGACCCAGGATTGGGTCGTGACGGCGCCGATCCCGGACCTGATGTACGGGCAGAGGCTGCCCACGGCCGGGACCGCGCTCGCCACCGCCACGCCGAGCTGCCCGGTCCGGGAGCAGCGGGCGGCGATCGAGAAGGTGTTGAGTTCAGCCATCTCTCACACCGCCAGATGGTCGATGACGCGGGCCGGCGCGTCCGGCGCCTTGGCGTCGCCGCTGTCGGCGATCTCGCCGAGCTTGAGCACCGCGTAGCGGTCGGCCAGCCCCAGCGCGAAGGCGACGTGCTGCTCCACCACCAGCATGGACACGCCCGAATCTCGCTCGGCCTGGAGGACGGCGCGCAGGCGCTCGACCATCGAGGGCTGCACGCCCTCGGAGATCTCGTCGATCAGCAGCAGGCGCGGGCGCAGCATCAGGGCGCGCCCGAGGATCAGCATCTTCTGCTCGCCGCCCGAGAGCGTGCCGGCGCGCTGGGCGAGGCGGTCCTTCAGGAACGGGAAATGGCCGAACAGCCGCTCCAGGGCCTCCGGCAGGAGCCGGTCCGACGGCACCGCGAGGCGCAGGTTGTCGCGGATCGACAGGTCCTGGAACAGGGGCTGTTCCTGCGGCGCGTAGCCGACGCCGAGCGCCACGAGGCGGGCGGGCGACAGGCCGGCGAGCGCACGGCCCCCGATCGTGATCGCGCCGCCCCGCAGGGCCACCATCCCCAGGATGGTCTTGAGCAGGGTGGTCTTGCCCATGCCGTTCTTGCCGAGCAGGGCGACGATCTCGCCCGGCTGCACCGACAGGGACACGTCCTTCAGGATCGCGATGGCCCCGTAGCCGCTCGACACCCGCTCGAGGGCGAGCGCGGCTCCGGCCGGTTCGCTCCGCCGTGCTGCCTCAGCCATGGGCGCCTCCCGAATAGATGGTCCGGACCAGCTCCGAGCCGACGACGTCCTCGACCGTGCCGTCGAGGACGAGCCGGCCCTGGTGCAGCACGACGATGCGCGAGGAGATCTCGCGCACGAAGTCGAGGTCGTGCTCGACCAGCACGGCGGCGATCCCGCTCTCGGCGGTGAGCGCCCGGAGCACGGTCCCGATGGTGGTGCGCTCGGCCTTGGTCAGGCCGGCGGTGGGCTCGTCCAGCAGGATCAGCCGCGGCTCGAGCGCCACCACCATGGCGAGTTCGAGCGCCTGTTTCTGACCGTGCGACAGCAGGCGCGTCGGCTGCGTCAGCAGGTGGTCGAGGCCGGTCATCCGCAGCACGTCGAGGGCGGCCTTGGGCAGGCCCAGCGTCGCGGCCTGACCGACCGGGCTCAGGCCGTCATGCGGCGCCCGGGCGAGCCGCAGGCAATCGGCCACCGACAGGCTCTCGAACACGCTCGCGACCTGGAACTTGCGCCCGACGCCGAGGCCGACGACGCGGTTCGGCGTTAGCCCCTTGATCGGGGTTCCGCCGATCGCGATCGATCCCGTGAACGGCTCGGTGCCGTCGCTGAGGCAGCGCATCAGCGTGGTCTTGCCGGCGCCGTTGGGGCCGACGAGGCTGACGAGTTCGCCCGCCCGGATCTCCAGGTCGATGGCCTCCGGCACCGTCAGGCTGCCATAGGCCTTGGCGAGTCCCGCGACCTTGAGGATGGGACCGTCCGCGGCGGCCGCGATTCCGGCCTGCCGCGCCACCAGGGCGGGGGCGACGCGGCCCGACCGGCCGAACGACAGCGCCCGCCACAGGCGGCCGACCAAGTCGGCCAATCCGCCCGGCAGCAGGATGATGATGACCACGAAGGCCGTGCCCAGCAGGAGCTGCCACAGGAACGGCAGGTCGCCCGAGAGGTTCGCCGCGAGGTAGTCGATGGCGATCGTGCCCAGCACCGGGCCGAGCAGCGTGCCGCGGCCGCCGAGCGCCACCCAGATCACCAGCTCGGTCCCGAACAGGAAGCCGGCATTCTCCGGGGCGACGACCCCCGACGCGTTGGCGAACAGGAAGCCCGCGAGGCCGGCGACGGCGGCGAGCGCAGCGGTCAGCAGGATCTGCAGGCGCCGGGGGTTGAGGCCGAGATAGGCGCAGCGCGCCTCGTTGTCGCGCACGGCCACGAGGGCGCGGCCCCGATCCGAGCGCACCAGGATCCAGGCCGCCAGGGTGACGACGATCAGGAACAGGGCCGCGAGGCGGAAGTAGCCCTCGATCTCGAACGGCAGCACGTCGAAGCCGACGAGGCCGCTGCTGGAGCCGGTCCATTCGCCGCCCGCGTAGATGAGCTGCACCACCACGATCGGGACGACGAGCGAGATCACCGAGGCGTAGAGCGGCGTCGAGCGGTGGTAGAACGACAGCCACCCGACCGCGAGACCGAGCAGGGCCGGCGCGACGAGCGCGGCCGCGATCGCCGCGGCGATCCCGAGCGGCGTCGCCCCGTAGGCGGTGAGGATCATCGCGGTGGCGTAGGCGCCGATGCCGAAGAACGCCGCCTGCCCGAAGGTCAGGATCCCCGCGAAACCCCAGAGCAGGTCGACCGTGACCGCCAGCACCGCGTAGATCATCGACCGGGTCAGGACGTTGACCGCGAAGGTGTCGAGGAAGAGCGGCGCGATCCAGAGGGCGAGCGCCGCCAGCGCCGCGACGACGAAGGGCGCGGCGCGCGCGAGGCGCGGCCGCCCGCGGGGAGGCGCGGCGACGCGCGCGGCGACGGGGACGGTCTCAAGCACGGGAGAAACCTTTCGGGCTGATCCGCAGCACGAGGGCGGCCAGCACCGCGATGGCGATGCTGCCCAGGATCGGGCTCACGAAGGTGCTAATCAGGACCTGCACGGCCCCGAAGACCAGGCAGGCCGCCGCGAGCGCCGGTACGAGGCGTCGGCGACCATAACCAGCATGAAGGCGCCGATCAGCCAGGAGACGCCCATGTTCGGGTCGACGCTGGTGAGCGGCGTCAGCAGGACGCCCGCCAGCGCCGCCAGGCCGGCGCCGATCATGAACACCACGAGGCGCACGCGGCCCGTGTCGATGCCGAGGCTGCGCGCCAGGGTCTCGTTCATGATCACCGCCCGGGCCGAGAGCCCGAGCCGGGTCCGCTCGATGGTGAGCGCGAACAGCGCGCCGATGGCCAGCGCGATGCCGAGCGCCACGAGCCGGTAGGCGGAGTAGTCGACGCCGAGGATCTCGACGGTGCCCGCCAGCAGGTTCGGGGTGAGCTGGACGTCGCGGCCGAAGCCCAGGGTGATGAGCTGCCCGACCACGATGCCGAGCCCCCAGGTGGCAAGGATCGCGTCGAGGGGCCGCCGGTAGAGCGGGCGGATGATGAAGTGCTCGGCCAGCCCGCCGAGCAGGGCGCCGACCACGAAGGCCAGCGGCAGCGCCGCCCAGGGATTGAGCCCGAGCTTGGCGGTGATCACCGCGCAATAGGCGCCGACCGTCAGCCACGCCCCGTGGGCGAAGTTGATGATCTTGAGCACGCCGAAGATCGCCAAGAGGCCGATCGAGACCACGAACAGGATCGCCGCGGTGGTCAGGATGTCGAGGGTGAGCAGCATCGGGGCTCCGATCGGGACGAGGGCGGGAGGCGAGAGGCCTTCAGGACTGCGCGCCCGGCTCCTGCGACAGCCCGGTCATTCCGGGTCGCCGAAGGCGAGCAATCCAGGGCCGCCCAGGTGGTCGGATCGACCTGCCGCACTCCGGTTACGGCCGTGGTTCTGGATTCCGGGCTCTCGCCTGCGGCGAGCCCCGGAATGACGGGGCCGTCGCAGGCCGATCGACCGCCCGGTCACGGCAGCTTCGGGCACTGCTCGCCGGGATCGACGTCCTTGAAGGTCCCGGCGACCTTCACCGACCCGTCCGCCTGGATCTGGCCGAGATACATGGTCAGCGGCGCGTGGTGCTGCTTGCTCATGCGGATCGTGCCCCGCGGCCCGGTGACGCTCACCGTCGGCAGCGCCTCCAGCACCTTGGCGGTCTCGCTCCCGCCTGCCTTCTCGACCGCGGCCTTGTACAGATAGATCGCCTCGTATTCCGGCACCGAGAGGTCGTTCGGGGTGCGCAGCTCCGCGCCGAACTTCTTCTTCATCGCCGCCAGGAAGGTCTTGTTCTCCGGGCTGTCGATCCCGGTAACGTAGGAGGCCGAGAGGTAGACGCCCTCGGCATCGGCACCCATGCTCTTGGCGGTGCCCTCGTCCAGGGCGAGGTTGGCGAAGGGCAGCGTCACGCCCGCGCCGCGCAGCTGCTTGGTCAGCGTGACGTTCGGCGCGCCGCCGGCGGTCGAGGTGATCAGCGCGTCGGGCTTCGCCTCCTTCAGCTTGGAGATGATCGCCGTCCAGTCGCTGCCGTCCATCGGCAGGTATTCCTCGCCCAAAACCTTGCCGCCGGTCTTCTCGACGTAGCCCTTGGCGAAGCCCAGCATGCCGCGGCCGAAGGCGTAGTCGCTGCCGATCAGGAAGTAGGTCTTGGCGCCCTTCGCCTTGAAGGCGTCCACCACCGGCGGCACCTGCTGCTCCGGCACCCAGGCATCCACGAACATGTTCTTGTTGCAGGAATGGCCCTCGTAGAACGAGGTGTAGATGTACGGCACCTTGCCCTTGGTGACGGCGGGCAGGCCGGCGTTGCGGGCCGCGCTCGTCTCCATCGAGATCAGGACGTCGACCTTCTTCTGGTAGATCAGGCTGTCGAAGGCCTTCTGGGCGCCGGCCGCGCCGGAGGCGTCGTCGGCCACCTCCAGGGCGAGCTTGCGGCCGAGCACGCCGCCCTGGGCGTTGATCTCCTCGACGGCGAGTTCGGCCGACTGCACCACCGACGGCGCGACGACGCTGTTGGCGCCCGACAGGCCGATCGGGATGCCGATGACGATCGGCTTGCCGTCGGCGGCCTGCGCGGCCGAGGCGGCGAGGGCGAGCGTCGCGGCGCCGACGAGGGACCATTTCACCATGAGCGGACTCCTTGGATAACGACGGGGTGAGGCGGGATCAGCCGTAGATGTCGGTGCGGCGGTCGCGCAGGAGGGAGTTGAATGCGTTCAGGTCCTTGCGGCCGGCTTCCGTGAGGTCGACCAGCGCCGAGAGAGTCTCGGTCCGGTCGCGGCTCGCCGGGCCGGCGAGGGGCCAGCCCTTCGGGCCGATGATCAGGCTCTGGCCCTCGAAGGGCTGGCCGCGCTCCACGCCGACCCGGTCGGCGCAGGCGATGAAGACGCCGTTCGTGTGGGCGGCAGCCCGGTGCAGGGTGTTGGCCATGGCGGCCTCACCCTCGGGCTGATCCGGCATCGGCACCCAGTTGGTCGGGATGCAGACGATCTCGGCGCCGCCGAGCGCGAGCTGACGGAAGGTCTCGGGGAACCAGCCGTCGTAGCAGATCGCCACGCCGACCTTGCCGAGCGCGGTGTCGAAGACCGGGAAGCCGAGGTCGCCTCTGGCGAAGAACACGTTCTCCTGGTCCCAGAGATGCGCCTTGCGGTAGGTGCCGATGTAGCCCTGCGGCCCGACGATCACGGCGGCGTTGTAGAGGGTGTCGCCCGCGGATTCGGCGATCCCCGCCACGATGTGGATGCCGAGCTCCGCGGCGAGCGCCGCCCAGGCCCGGGTGGTCGGGCCGTCCGGCACCGGCTCGGCCAGCGCGGCGGCCTCCGCGGCGGATTCGAACACGTAGCCGGTGCTGGCGAGTTCGGGCAGCACGATCAGCCGGCTGCCCGCGGCGGCGGCCGCGCGGACGAGGTCCGACGCGCGCGCCATGTTGGCCGCGACCGCGCCGAATTCCGGCTCGAACTGGATGCACGACACCCGTATCGGCGGGCGCGCAGGATCGTTCGCTTGGATCATGAGAGCTCCAAAACGCAAAAAGCCCCTGGGCGCGGAGACAATCATCCGCGAACCAGAGGCTTCAAAGCCGAGATGTAGTGCAGCAATCCTGCTGCCGGGCAACCTTGCCCGATAAGACGACGATACGCGTCACAAGACGGACCGCAAGACCATAATTGCGGCAGGCTGCTGCGATCAGGTCTTTTCCGCCAACGCGATGCGCAGGCCGAGACCGCTCATCGCCTCGTGCGCCGCGACCACGCTCTCGGCGACGCTCGCCATCGGCACCCGGGAGGCGGTGGCCCGGTCCCGGAGCATCTTGTAGGCGGCGTCCTCGTCGATCCGGTTGAGGTCCACGAGCAGCCGGACCGCCTTCTCGACGGTGCGGCGGCCCTTCATGGTCTCCTCCAGCCGGTTGATCTTGCTGATCAGCCGGCCCTCGTAGCCGCGCCGGTAGCGGGCCAGGGCGAACTGGGTCAGCACGCCGCGCGGATGGAGCGGCTTGTTGAGCACGCCGTGGGCGTTGACGTCGGCGATCGCCTTCAGGGAGGTCGGGCTCTCGTAGGCGACGATGGCGATGACGGCGGGTTCGATCTCCTCGATCGACGGCAGGAGGTGCATCACCTGCGCGTCGTCGAGCTGGATGAACAGCGTGTCGATGTCGGGCGGCAGCGCGGCGGGCGGCGGCCAGGCGAGCGAGACCGCGCAGCCGAGGCGGCGCAGCTGCTCCAGGAGCGCGGCGGCCTCCTCGTCGCGGGGATGGATGACGAGGGCGCGCGCCCGCCGCAGGTCGTCCAGGATCTTGCGGGCGGGCGCGGTCACGCGGCCATCCCCTCGTCCAGCCAATTCGTCTCGAAGCGGGACCACGCGAGGTAGGGATCGGGCCGCACCGGCCGGCGCGCCCGCCAGACGACGTCGAACTGCCCGTCGCTGCGGGCGACCCCGATGCCGGGGGTGAGCCAGATGTGTCGCGTCTCGCCGTCGAAGGCCAGCTCGCCCTCGGGCGCGGCGATCCGCTGCCGCAGGGCCGCCGCGCCGAGGCGCTCGGCGTCGAGCGTTCCGGCCTCTGTGAGCGCCTGGGCGAAGAGGTGGACCTGCGCGTAGGCCGTCTCCGACCACATGCTGGTCGGCCGCTCGGCCCCGAACCGGGCCTGGAAGGCCTCCACGAAGCGCCGGTTGGCATCGCCCGCGAGCGCCGAGAAATAGGAGGCCGCGAGGACGTGGCCGCTGCAGAGTTCGGGACCGATCGCGCGGATCTGACCCTCCGCCAGGGTTAGGCTGGCGATCGGGCAGCGGGTCCGGTCGATCCCGGATCCGGCATAGGCGCGGTAGAGGCGCTCGGCGCCACGCCCGACCACGGTCGAGAACACCGCGTCCGGCGCGGCGTGGCGGATCTCGGTGATCATCGCGGCGTGGGCGGCGTCGTCCGCGTCGAGGGGCGCGTAGAGTTCGCCGACGATGGTCCCGCCCTTGGCCTCGATGAGGTCGCGCATCACCCGGTTCGACTCGCGCGGGTAGATGTAGTCCGATCCGATCAGGAAGATCCGCGGGCCGTGCTCTTGGAGGAGGTAGTCGGCGAGGGCGAAGACGTTCTGGTTGAGGGTCGCGCCGGTGTAGACGATGTTCTCCGAATACTCGAAACCCTCGTAGATCGACGGGTACCAGAGCAGGCCGTTGTGCCGCTCCACGGTCGACAGCACCGACTTGCGGCTGGCCGAGAGCGAGCAGCCGAACACCACCTCGGCGCCATCCTCGGCGAGCATCCGGCGGGCGTAGGCACGGTAGGCGTCGGTGTCGCCGGCCGGATCGTAGCAGATCGGCGCGATCGGGCGCCCGAGCACGCCGCCCGCCGTGTTGATCTCCTCGATCGCCAGGGCGGTGCCGAGGAAATGCTCGGTCTCGGTGATGCCGCTGACGCCGCTGCGGGAAAACAGGACGCCGACGCGCCAAGTCGCTTCGTCCCGGCCTGGCATGGCATCCTCGCGGTGCTGTGGCGGTCCGCCCAGCTTTCCGCTGCGCGCAGCCCCGTCCTATCGCAGGCGCGGCGATCTTGGGAAGCAAGCCGCCTTGGCGGCAATGGTGGTGGCGTGCGGCCGGATCGCGCCGGCTTCTGCCCGCCGTCAGGCGTCGCGCCACTCCGAGAACGTCGCGGCCTGACCGACGATGACGCCGTCGCGGTCGAGCTGCCAGACCACCGCCCGCTCGATCCAGAACCGCCGTCCGTCCCTGGCGATGCGCAGGCCACGATAGCCGCGGCTGAAGCCGTCCCGGGTGACCGCGTCGAGGAGCCGTTGCCGCTCGGCGCGCTCGGGCGCCTCCGCCGAGAGCCGTGACGGCAGACCGACGAGCTCCGCCCGCGTGTAGCCGAAGCAGGCCTGCGCGGCCCGGTTGGCGTAGATAAAGCGCGGATCCGCGGCGCCGTCGTGGGCCAGCACCACGAAGGGCGCCTGCTCGTAGAGCCAGGCCGCGTCCGCCCCGTCCGGCACCAGGGCTTCACCGAGCCGCCGCGCGTAGCTGCTGGTGAGCACGGCGAAGAAATCGGGATCGTGCGAGAGGTCGCTCATGGCGGCCTTCTTGGCCGGAACCGCGCCGATTCGCATGTGCGGTAGCGCAAGGCTGCCGCACGGTCCCGCTCGGACGGCGGCTTGTCTCGGCCCCGGGCCGCCCGAGGCCCGCGTGCGGGCTGCCGGCTTCGCAGTTCTATGCCGGAACAAGGGGCGGCCTGGGCCGCGTCTCGCCTACCCCACAGAGAAGGGGAGGGCGCGCGCCGCATCGGAAGCGTCAATCCGGTGGAAGGCCACGAGGAGAGGCGGCCTCGGCCGGAGGTGCTTAAACATCCTCGTTGCGCAAGCGGGCGCATCGGCCCGACCCACGATGTGTCAGGGCACGATCGGCGCGGCAATATTTTGTAAATTTTAAATGATATTCATTCAAAAAATGTGTGCTGATAACTGCAATAGATTAACTATATCTGTTCAAATGGTATTGTGAATTTTGGAAGAACTGGAATTATTGCGGACGCAAAATGCTCGTCCGGTCCTCTGCCCTATTTCGGGTGCCGCAAGTCGCCGATCTGCTGAGTGGGATCGATGCCGAAAGGATTAGGCACTGGGTTCGGGTGTGCATGATCTCATCGTCATGATACCTGGGCTACGATCGCCAGTATGGGGATTGCGCGCCATCGGGCTCCGGACAAGGAAGTCCCGGCCCGGCGCCGTTCCCGGCGATCCGAGCATGGCATCGGAGAGGTGGGACGCGCATGGATCCAGAAGGATCCGAACGGGAGCCGGATACCGTGCCGGAGCAAGCGGGCCGACCGCTGCGGATTCTCGCCGTGGCGGTTCAGAAGGGCGGCACCGGGAAGACCACGCTGGCGGCGTCCTTGGCCATTGCCGCCGCGGAGGCCGGCGAGCACGTCACCGCCCTCGACCTCGACCCCCAGGGTTCGCTGGCCGGCTGGGGCGCCCTGAGGCGGGACGATTCCGTCGCAGTCGACCGGGTCCAGCCCTGGGAAATGGGCCAGCTCCCGGAGATCCTGGGCATCCTTGCCGAGCAGGGCACGACGCTCGCGGTGCTCGACACCGCCGGCAGCTCCGCCGGGCTCGCGCCCGCCCTGAAGGATGCCGACTTCGTGCTGATGCCGGTCCGCCCCTCCCGGCTCGACATCGTGGCCGCCCGGCCGACGCTCCAGGCGCTCGTCGGCCTCGGGCTGCGGGAGCGGCTGGCCCTGGTGCTGAACCAGTGTCCGCCGCCGCCCTCGCCGCGCACCGGCGCCTACGCGGCGCAGCTGCGGGCGCTGGGCGTGCTGGCCGAGCCCGGGATCATCCACCGGGTCGACCACCAGGACGCCCTGGCGACCGGGCTCGGCGTCACGGAATTCGCCCCCGGCAGCCCGGCCGCCGAGGAGGTCCGGGCCCTCTGGGCCTGGATCGACGGGAAGATGCGGGCGGCTCCCGCCCGCTGAGATCAGCCCTCTGCTGAGATCAGCCCTGGCCGAGGGCCGCGAGGATCCGCGCCCAGGAGCGCGTGCCCTTGTGGAAGCTCGTCAGGTCGTACTTCTCGTTGGGCGAGTGGATGCGGTCATCGCCGAGGCCGAAACCGATCAGCAGGGTGTCGCGCCCGAGGATCCGCTTAAAGTCGCCGACGATCGGGATCGAGCCGCCGGCGCCGACGGTGACGGCCGGCACGCCCCACTCGTCCTGCAGCGCCGCCTTGGCGGCCTCGAGCTGCGGCATGTCGAAGGGCAGGCTGATCGCCCGCGAGCCCTTGTAGGTGATGACTTCGACCTGGCAGTCCGAAGGCACCCGCGCGCGCACGAAGGCCTCGAAGCTCTCGGCGAGCCGCTTCGGATCTTGGTCGTCCACGAGGCGGAACGAGACCTTGGCGGAGGCGGTGGAGGCGATCACCGTCTTGGTGCCCTCGCCGGTATAGCCGCCGATGATGCCGTTGGCGTCGCAGGAGGGCCGCGACTGCACCAGCTCGATCGGCATCCGCCCGCGCTCGCCCGCGGGCTCCTTGAGGCCGATCGGGCCGAGGAGCGTCTCGGGCGTCAGGCCGAGGCCGCGCCACTGCTCCAGCACCTCGGCCGGGCGCTCGTGCACGCCCTCGTAGAAGCCCGGAATCGTCACCCGCCCGTCGGAATCGTGCAGGTCGGCGATGATCTTGGCGAGCACGTGGATCGGGTTGCGCGCCGCGCCCCCGAAGAAGCCGGAATGCAGGTCGCGGTCGGCGCAGGTGACCTTCACCTCGAAATAGGCGAGGCCGCGCAGCGACGAGGTGATGGCCGGGGTCTTCCGGTCCCACATGCCGGTGTCGCAGACCAGCACCACGTCGCAGCCGAGCCTTTCGCGATTGGCCGCGACCCATTCCGGCAGCCCCTGCGATCCGCTCTCCTCCGCGCCCTCGATCAGGATCGTGACGCCGCAGGGCAACTCGCCGTGCATGGCGATATAGGCCCGGCAGGCTTCCACGAAGGTCATCACCTGACCCTTGTCGTCGGAGGCGCCGCGCCCGACGATCTTCTTGCCGCCCTGGCCGTCGTTGGCGATGTGCGGCTCGAAGGGCGGCGTCTTCCACAGGTCCAGGGGGTCGACCGGCTGCACGTCGTAATGGCCGTAGAACAGGACGTGCGGCGCTCCCGGCTTCGGCTTGTGGGCCAGGACCACCGGGTGGAGCGAGGTCTCCTCCACGGAGGTGTCGAAGCCCAGCGCGGTCAGGTCCTGGGCGAGCCAGGCAGCGGCCTCGCGGCAATGCCCGGCATAGGCCGGATCGGTGGAGATCGACGGGATCCGCAGGAAGGCGAACAGCCGCTCCAGGGCGTTCTCCAGATCCGTGTCGATGTCGTTGAGGATCGCGTCGAGCGCGGCCATCGGGGGACTCCGGGGTGCGGCGTGGATTCTGCGGGGACGAGCGTTACCCGAGGCACAGCCGGCGCGGCAATGTCCGATCTTCGACGCCCGGTCCGCCGGAGGCCTGCGACGCACCAAGCGGAACAGGGACAGATTGGAATGGTTATCGACCGAATGGCCGGCCGGCACCCGCGCGCCGCCCCCGTCGCCGCTCCCTCTGCTCCCCGCCCGGCCCCGGCCGGCACAGACCGTGGACGACACCATGCGCCTCGAGACACAGCCGCCCGTGTCGGCGGACACGCCCATCGGCATCACGCTCACGATCAACGGGCAGCGGCGCGAACTTCAGGTCGCCCCCTGGACCACGCTGCTCGACCTGCTGCGCGAGCGCCTCGACCTGACCGGCACCAAGAAGGGCTGCGACCACGGCCAGTGCGGCGCCTGCACGGTGCTGGTGAACGGCACCCGGGTGAATTCCTGCCTGACGCTCGCCGTGATGAAGGACGGCGCCGAGATCACCACGGTCGAGGGCCTCGCCAGCCTCGGCGATCGGGCGGGCAGCAACGCCCTCCACCCGATCCAGGAGGCGTTCATCGAGCACGACGCCTTCCAGTGCGGCTACTGCACGCCGGGCCAGCTCTGCTCGTCGGTGGGCCTGATGAACGAGGGCCATGCCCACACCCGCGACGAGATCCGCGAGGCGATGAGCGGCAACATCTGCCGTTGCGGCGCCTACACCAACATCGCCGACGCCATCGAGGACGTCATGCAGGGAGGCGCCCGATGAACCGCTTCGATTACGTCCGCGCCGGCACGGTGGCGGAGGCGGTGCAGGCTTTCGGGGCGGGTGCGCGCTTCATCGCCGGCGGCACAAACCTGATCGACCTGATGAAGTACGAGGTCGAGAAGCCGGGCCGGCTGATCGACATCACCCGCCTGCCCCTCGACCAGATCGAGGACCATGCGGGCGGCCTCCGGATCGGGGCGCTCGCGACCAACGCCAAGGTGGCCTACGACGAAAGGGTCACGGCGCGTTATCCGCTGCTGCGCAACGCCATCCTGGCCGGCGCCTCGGCGCAGCTGCGCAACGCCGCCTCGACCGGCGGCAACCTGCTCCAGCGGACCCGCTGCTACTATTTCTACGACGTGGCCACGCCCTGCAACAAGCGCGAGCCCGGCTCCGGCTGCTCGGCGATCGGCGGGATGACCCGCATCCACGCGATCTTCGGGACGAGCGAGCACTGCATCGCCACCCACCCCTCCGACATGTGCATCGCGCTGGCCGCCCTGGAGGCGACCGTGCAGGTGAGCGGACCGCAGGGCGACCGGTCGATCCCGTTCTCGGAGTTCCACCGCCTGCCGGGCGACACGCCGGAGAAGGATACCAATCTTACCCCCGGCGAGATCATCGTCTCTGTCGACCTGCCGGAGAGCCGCTTCCCGCAGCACTTCACCTATCTGAAGCTGCGCGACCGCCTGTCCTACGCTTTCGCGCTGGTCTCGGTGGCGGCGGGCCTGGAGCTCGACGGCGACACGGTGAAGACCGCCCGTCTCGCCCTTGGCGGCGTCGCCCACAAGCCCTGGCGCAACCGCGAGGCCGAGGCGCTGCTGGAGGGCAGGCCCGCCACCCGCGAGAGCTTCCAGGCGGCAGCCGACCTGATCGTCGCCGAGGCCAAGCCGCAGGCCACCAACGGCTTCAAGATCGATCTCGCCCGGCGCGCCATCGTGCGCGGCCTCGAACAGGCCGCCGCCGGCACGCCCCAGTCGCTCAGCGACAAGCGCATCCAGTAGGGCCCGCCATGACCCAGACCTTCAGCTCCACCGGCCACGACACCTTCGTCGGCAGCCCGCGCAGCCGCATCGACGGGCCCGCCAAGGTCACCGGCCTCGCCAAGTACGCGGGCGAGTTCGCCGCCCCCGACCTCGCCTACGGCTACATCGTGTCGAGTGCGATCGCCAAGGGCCGGATCACCGCCATCGATTCCGCCGAGGCCGAGGCCGTGCCGGGCGTCCTGAAGGTGCTCACCCACGAGAACCGGCCGCGCACCGCGTGGCGGGACAAGAACTTCCAGGACCAGGTGGCGCCTCCCGGCTCGCCGTTCCGCGCCCTCTACGACGACCTGATCGTGTTCAGCGGCCAGCCCGTCGCCCTGGTGGTCGCCGAGGATTTCGAGACGGCGCGCTACGCCGCCTCCCTGGTCCGGGTCAGCTACGAGACCCAGGAGCCGGGCACCGATCTGAGGGCCCGGCGTGGCACCGCCTACCACCCGCCCTACAACCGCGAGGGCATCAAGCCGCCGCCGGAACCCTGGGGCGACGCCGACACGACGTTCGGCAGCGCGGCAATTCGCGTGCAGGGCGAATACAGCCTCGCCGACGAGCACCACAACCCGATGGAGCCGCACGCCTCGACGGTGGTGGTCGAGGAGGACGGCACCTACACGGTCTACGACAAGATCCAGGGCGTCTCGAACAGCCACCAGTATCTCGTCAACGTGTTCGGCCTGAAGCCCGATCAGGTGCGGGTGCTCAATCCCTATCTGGGCGGGGGCTTCGGCTCGGGCCTGCGCCCGCAATACCAGCTGTTCCTGGCGATGCTGGCCGCCCAAGAGCTGAAGCGCTCCGTGCGGGTCACCCTGGCCCGCGACCAGATGTGGAGCTTCACCTACCGGTCCGAGGCGCTGCAGACGATTGCGCTCGGCGCCGAGCCGGACGGCAGGCTGACGGCGCTCCGGCACGACGCCGTCCAGGGCACCTCGCAATACGAGGATTACCAGGAGGTCGTCGTCAACTGGTCGGGCGTTCTGTACAAATGTGACAACGTCGCCCTGGGCTACCGCCTGGTGAAGCTCGACACGCCGACCCCCGGCGACATGCGCGCCCCCGGCGCGGTGACCGGCGTCTTCGCCATCGAGACCGCGATGGACGAACTCGCCTACGCGACCAAGCTCGACCCGATCGCCCTGCGGCTGAAGAACTACGCCGAATCCGACGCCACCGCCGAGGGCAAGCCGTTCGGCTCGAAGGAGCTGCGGCGCTGCTTTGAGCTCGGCTCCGAGCGCTTCGGCTGGGCCAAGCGCAACCCCGAGCCCCGCTCCACCCGCGAGGGGCGGGAGCTGGTCGGCTGGGGCGTAGCCACCGGCATCTGGGAATCGATGATGATGCAGTCGAGTGCCATCGCGACCCTGACGCCGGACGGCCGCCTCACGGTGGGCAACTCCACCGGCGATATCGGTACCGGCACCTACACGATCCTGACGCAGATCGCCGCCGACACCCTCGGCCTGCCGATGGACGCGGTGACCACCAAGCTCGGCGACACCCGCCTGCCGGAAGCCCCGGTCGCGGGTGGATCCTGGACCGCGGCCTCCTCGGGCACCGCCGTGATGAAGGCTTGCCGCAACGTCGGCGCGCAGGTGTTCAAGCTCGCTCGCGCCATGGAGAACTCGCCCCTCGCCAACGTCGATTTCGACCGGGCGGTGTTCTCGGACGGGCGCATCTCGGTGGCGGGCGATCCGAGCCGCAGCGTCTCCCTGGTCGAGGTGCTGCAGGCGGCCGGCGTCGACAAGGTCGAGGCCGTCGAGGAGGCCGGGCCCGACAAGGACTTCAATCAGAAATACGAGGCCTACACCCACTCGGCGATCTTCGTGGAGGTGAAGGTCGACGAGGAACTGGGGCAGGTCCGGGTCACCCGGGTCGTCTCAGCGATCGCGGCCGGCAAGGTGCTGAACCCGAAGACCGCGCGCAGCCAGATCCTCGGCGGCGTGGTGATGGGGATCGGCTCGGCGCTGGAGGAGGAGTCGATGCTCGACCACCGCATCGGCCGGTTCATGAACCACAATCTCGGCGAGTACCACGTGCCGGTGAACGCCGACATCTACGACATCGACGTCATCTTCGTGGACGAGGAGGACAAGGCGAATCCGTTGGGCGTGAAGGGGCTCGGCGAGATCGGCATCGTCGGCGTCGCGGCGGCGATCACCAACGCGGTGTTCCACGCGACTGGCAAGCGGGTGCGCCACCTGCCGATCACCCCCGACAAGCTCCTGTGAACGGCAAATGTTTCACGGGAAACATTTACGGTCCGGCAAGGAGTCGGGTGAGGGGGAGCCGCGGCGCCGGGAATGCGGCGGCTCTTCTGCGTGACGCAGGATTCGCGCTGGTCGCACTCGGCTGCTCCGTCATCGCGAGCGTAGCGAAGCGACCCAGGGTGGTGCGACCTCGTTGAGTGTGGCGCTGCCCTGGATTGCCTCGCTGCGCTCTCAAGGACGATGATGCGACCGCGCGTTGCCTTGAGAACCGACACGGGATCCCGGTGAGCCACCTGCTGCAATCCTGGCGCTTCTGGGCGCTTGCCGCCGCCTGCTTCGCGGCGCTCACCGCGATCCTGGCCAAGGTCGGGGTCTCGGGCGTGCAGTCGGATGTCGCGACCCTGGTCCGCACCGCCGTGATCCTGGTCTTCGCCGGGGCGATCGTCGTCGGCTCCGGCCAGTCCGGCGGTCTCGCGCAGATCTCCGGCCGCAGCCTCGTCTTCCTGGTCCTGTCGGGCCTCGCCACCGGGGCGTCGTGGCTGTGCTACTTCCGGGCGCTGTCGCTTGGCGACGCCGCCCGGGTCGCGCCGCTCGACAAGCTCAGCGTCGTGTTGGTGGCGCTCCTCGGCGCCGGCCTGCTCGGCGAAACCCTGAGCCTCGCGGCTTGGGCGGGCGTCGCGCTGATCGCCGCCGGGGCCGCGCTCGTTGCCTCGGGCTGGTGAGGTGGAGCACCGATCCGTTAACCCGATCGGCGCATCCTGACGGTCCCTCGCATACAGGGGACCGCCATGGATTGGGTCTACCGCGGCTTCGAGACCTCGCTTCTCGGTCTCGCCCTCTGCCTCGGCTTCGCCGCCTGCCTGACGCTCGGCACCGAGCGGATGCCGCCCGGCACGCTCGCCGTCACCCTGCCGATGCTCACGGTGACCGCCCCGGCGCCCTGAGGCCGGGAGAGACCGGATCGCGATGGCGCCGGCTCAGGCGGTGCTGCGCGTGGCGGGAAACATGATGCTCCGGGCCTCTGCATCCATCTCGGCCTTGAATGCGTGGCGGCCCTTCAGCGCCTCGGCGGCCTGGGCGGCGGGCCGGGCATTGATCGTGTCGAGCAGGCGCTTCACGTTCGGCAGCGCCGCGAAGGCGGTCTCGCCCAGCACGAACGGCACCATCCGGGCCCAGCCCCACACCGCCATGTCGACGATCGTGTAGGTGTCGCCGAGCACGTAGGTGCGGTCGGCGAGCCGCTGGTCGAGGATGCCCCAGTGCCGGCGCGCCTCGAAGGTGTAGCGCTCGGTGGCGTAGGCGCCGCCGTCCTGCGCGAAGTGGCGGAAATGGACGCATTGGCCGGAGAACGGCCCGATGCCGGTCGCCACGAACATCAGCCAGGACAGCATCTCGCCGCGCACCGGCTCGCCCTCGGGCAGGAACTGGCCGGTCTTCCCGGCGAGGTAGAGCAGGATGGCGTTCGAATCGAACACCGTCACGTCGCCGTCGACGATCGCCGGCACCTTCCCGTTCGGGTTGATCGCCGTGTAGGCGGGGTCGAACTGCGCGCCCTGGCGGGTGTCCACCGGCACCGTCTCGTAGGGCAGGCCCATCTCCTCGAGGCAGAGGGCGACCTTCATGGGGTTGGGGCTGAGATTGTAGTAGAATCGAATCACGGGGCTCTCCCTGAACGACCCCGGCAGGATCGCCGGGGCCACGCTTGGCACAAGCCGCCGCCGCGCAAGGCGGCTATTCCGCCACGATCTTGTAGCTGCGGCCCGGGACCAGCTGCGCCCCCCGCTCCAGGCCGTTGAGCACGAGGAACCGGTCGAGCGCCCGGTCCGGCACCATCATGCGCCGGGCGAGGTCCTCGGCGCTGGTCGAGGTCGCCTGCACCACCTGCAGCCGCAGCGGGCGCAGGACCACCTCGTCGGGCGAGACGGCCACCAGGGTCGCGGTCCAGCGGCGGAAGGCCGGATCGGGGTCGGCCGCGCCCTTGGCGGCCATGATCATCCGGTAGGTCGAATCGCCGATCCGGATGGCCGCGAGGCGGAAGGTCCAGTCCTTCCCGCGCGACAGCGCGAAGGCCGTCGGGTGGCCGGCAACCTCCCGGGTCTCGAAGCCGGCCGGGTCGAAGGCGTCGTTCCAGCTCGCCTTCAGCACTGCGTCGAGGGGCTGCCCCTCCTTCGCGTCGATCTGGTCGAACAGCAGGCGGCGGCTGCCGTCCGGGATCGTGCCGAGCACGGCCGAGCGCGTGTTCTCCAGGGTGAAGCCCTCCGGCACCTCGAAGGCGATGCCGAGGCCGGGATGGATGAAGCGATGGCCGCGCACGGCACCGTCGCGCGGATTGTCGCCGTAGGCGAGCCCGTCCACGGCGGCGAGGTAGGACGCGCGGTCGTCGGTGCCGATGCCCGGCGCGCCGATGCGCCGAGCCGCCCGGGTGACCTGGGTGATGCGCTCGGCCGTCCCCGGATGGGTCGCCAGCATGTCGGGCTCGGTGGCGCTGCCCGCCTTCAGGCCGGTCGAGCGGTTGAGCGCGGTGAGGAACCGGCCGGCCGCGAACGGGTCGTAGCCGGCCTTGGCGAGGGTGCGCACGCCGGTGGCGTCCGCCTCCAGCTCCTGCTCGCGGGAGAAGCGCGCCAGCGCGAAGCGCGACTGGTGCTGCAGCTGGGCGCCGGTATCGGGATCGTTCAGCACGTCGACCACGACCCGGCTGACGAGGGCCGAGCGCAGCTCCAGCTCGCTCCGGGCCGTGGCGTGGCTGAGGGTCACGTGCGCCATCTCGTGGGCCAGCACGGCCGCCACCTCGGAGGTGTCGCTCGCCAACGCCACCAGCCCGCGGGTCGCGTAGAGCCGCCCGTTCGGCAGCGCGAAGGCGTTGACCACCGGCGAATCGAGGAGCGTGACCACGTAGGTCTGGTCGGGCCGGTCGCTCGCCTTCACGAGGCGATCGGTTACCTCGGTGAGCATCCGCGTCACGTTCGGGGCGCGCGCCTCACCGCCGAAGGAGGCCACCAGCTTGAGGTGGTCGGCATCCGCGACGCGCTCGCGGCCGGTGGTGCGCGGCGCCTCCGCGGGCACCCGCACGACGGCCGGCCGCACGGTCGCCTCCGTCTGGTCGGCCACGCAGGCGCCGAGCAGCGTGGCCAAGGCACAGAGTGCCACAGCGCCGAGCGGGACACGCCCCGCCCACCGAAATCGCTCCGTGATCCCGCCCATCGCGATCAGCGCCGCAGCCCCCGTTCCCCCTCCGGCCCGGCCTCCGGCCGGTCCGCCTCGTTCAGGACCTCGATGGCGTCGGCCGCGGCCTCCAGAATCGGAGCGCGCCAGACCTCCAGAACGCCGCGCACGCGCACGGACTGGCCCTCGAGCGAGGCCGCACTCAAACCACGGGCGCGCACCATTCGCCAAGTGCGTTTCGATACGGTGACCGTCAACGCGTCCGCGCCGCGGGCGCCGAAATCGAGATACGTCCGGGCGCCGCGCTCGCCGACATGGCGCACGCGGCCTTCCACGACGGCGAAGCGCCCCGACGCGATTCGGAGCGCCGCGCCGTCGGTCGCCGACAGGACGGGCCCGCGCCACAGGCCGAGCCCGCGCGCCCGCGCGGAAGCTTCCAGCAGGCGCAACGCCGGACGGCAGAGCAGATCGGCCTCGTTCGCGTCCGCGAAGGCGAGGCCCGCGGCGATGAGGCCGCCGGCCAGGTCGTCGTTATCCCCGACCTGGATGTCGGCCCGCTCCCGGCCCCAGCGGTCGGGCTCGCCGCGCGGGATGACGGTGAGACGGGCACCCCGACGCGCGTCGAGCCAGGCTTGCGCTTCCCCGGCGAGGTCGGACGCCTCCGGCCAGCGCAGGGAATCGAGGACCACGCGGGCGCCGGAAGCCAAGCGGATCTCCCCGCGCGGGCCGACGCCGTCCAGAACCTCCAACCGCGCCGGCCCTGCCAAGCACGCCGCGGTCCCCGTTCGGCCGGCCGCCCGGGCGGGCGCGGCAAGCGCCATCACGAGCGCCGCCATGACGAACGCCGTCGCCATCGGCGCCCGGTCCCGCCGCTCCGCTGGCCCTACCGTCCCGACCATCGAACCCCCCGGGCGCATCATGCCCCGGGACCGGCCGCTGTCCACCCGGCGCGGTTGGCCTGACGCGGGGAGGGTGCTATGGAAAAAGTGGTCGTCTCCGTAGCTCAGCTGGACAGAGCACAGGTTTCCTAAACAGGTCGAATTGGGCGTCGCGTCGGGAAACCGCGCGGCGGATCCGCTCAAAGTCGGGGAAAGCTTCAGGTACCGGCGCTGCGGCGTCCGGAGCCCTGCCGATCCCGAGCCAAGCCCGCGCGGCGCGCCTGCGTCCTTCGGGAAGGTGTAGAGACTAGACGGGCGGCACCTAACGGTCGGGCACAGGTCCGGCCCATGGTGAAGGGATAGTCCAGGCCACGAACGCGACCCCCGGGCCGCGGCGGCGAAAGTCGAAGTGGTATGAAACCTGGGGTCGCAGGTTCGAGCCCTGCCGGGGACACCAAGATTTTGCCCGCCTGCGTGGTGCGTCCTCGCGCGGCGCGCAAATCGTTCACCGTGTCGCGTGCCTCCCGGTGACAAGATCCTGGGCCCGCGCTAAGCTTTGCTGCCGGGAATCATGGCAGGGGGTGGACGAGCTCTTCATGGCGGGTCAGAAAACCGATCAGCGCGACGTCTATGTCGGGCAACGCATCGCCGAGCAGCGACGCAAGGCGTCCCTCACGCAACGTCGCGTCGCGCAGAGCTTCGGTATGTCTGCAGCTCAGCTCCAGAAGTACGAGAAGGGCACGAACCGAATCAGTGCCGTTCACCTCGACATCTTCTCCCGGATGACCGGCGTCCCGATGGATTACTTCTTCAAGGGCATGCCGCGGACCGACGACTTCATCGCGCCGGGTTTCGCCGAGCAGGAGCAGTCCACCCTGTCCGAAGGCGGACTGAAGCGGTTGGCCGAGGTCGTGGGCCGGCACATCACCGAGAACTTTTCCGAGGAAGCCCGGCGCGACGTCGCCGATGCCATCCGGACGCTGGAGTCCAAGCTCGGCGGTTGATTTCAACGGCTCAGCGGCGGACGGTTTTTAATCCATATCGTCCGTTTTAGCGGATCCGTTCGTTCGGTCATCTTGACCATGCTCGGGGCGGGTGCGAGAACCCCGGTCCCATGAAGGGTCAAACGCCGCAATCGCGACGGCGTACCTCTCGAGCCGAGGCCGTCCGATGCCGCGTTCCAACTACCTGTTCACCAGCGAGTCCGTCTCCGAGGGGCACCCGGACAAGGTCTGCGACAGGATCTCGGACACCGTGGTCGATGCCTATCTCTCGGCGATGCCGGAGGCGCGGCTCGGCGTCGAGACGCTCGCCACCACCAACCGCATCGTCATCGCCGGTGAGGTGCGCGGCCCCGACTCGGTGACCTTCAAGGATCTCGAGGCCCTGACCCGCGAGGCCGTGAAGGACATCGGCTACGAGCAGTCGGGCTTCCACTGGAAGAACAACGACGTCGCCATCCACCTGCACGCCCAGTCGGCCGACATCGCCCAGGGCGTGGATGCCGCCGGCAACAAGGACGAGGGCGCGGGCGACCAGGGCATCATGTTCGGCTACGCGGCCGACGAGACCCCCGAGCTGATGCCGGCGCCGATCTTCTACGCGCACAAGATCCTCAAGGACCTCGCCGACGCCCGCAAGGCGAAGCAGGGCGACGCCGCCAAGCTCGGTCCCGACGCTAAGAGCCAGGTCACGGTCCGCTACGAGAACGGCCGCCCGGTCGAGGTCACCCAGATCGTGCTCTCGACCCAGCACCTCGACGAGTCCCTGGACTCGGCCGACGTGCGCGCCATCGTCGAGCCCTACATCCGCAAGGCCCTGCCGCAGGGCTGGGTCAACGAAGGCACGGTCTGGCACGTCAACCCGACCGGCAAGTTCGTGATCGGCGGCCCGGACGGCGATGCCGGCCTCACCGGCCGCAAGATCATCGTCGACACCTACGGCGGTGCGGCCCCCCACGGCGGCGGCGCCTTCTCGGGCAAGGACCCGACCAAGGTCGACCGCTCGGCGGCCTATGCGGCGCGCTATCTCGCCAAGAACGTCGTCGCCGCGGGCCGGCCCGTCGCGCCACGATCCAGCTCGCCTACGCGATCGGCGTGTCGAAGCCGCTGTCGATCTATGTCGACCTGCACGGCACCGGCACGGTGGACGAGGCCAAGCTCGAGAGCGTCCTGATGGACGCCATCGACCTGTCGCCCCGCGGCATCCGCACGGCGCTCAGCCTCAACAAGCCGATCTACGCGCGCACCTCCGCCTACGGCCATTTCGGCCGCGCGCCGGAGGCCGATGGCGGCTTCTCCTGGGAGCGGACCGACCTCGCCGACAAGCTGAAGTCGGCCCTCGCCTGAGGGCAGCGCCGCGCTGCGTGAGCCTGGACCTGCGCGGCAGGTCCGGGTCCTTGGAGAACGAAGCGCCGGCTCGCGGCCGGCGTGACGCAGGTTCAGCGTAGGCGGGGCGTCCCGTCTCCGGGCGGCGCCAACAGCGCGGACAGCCACCTCGTCATCCCGGGGCCGCGCAGCGGAGCCCGGGATCCGGACGCGCCGATACGCCACGATCGGGCACGACCTGCGGGTCTGGGTTGCCCGGCTCCGGCGTGCCCCTCCGGGTCCGGGCTCACCTGTGGCGACCCCGGAACGACGGCGCGGGACGCCGTCCCGTGCCGCGGAGACGCTCGCTTCCGGATCTGAGATCCCTTCGACGTAACACCGTGCCCATGTCAGACATCCCTGGACGCTCGCCCGACACGGCCGAGGAGCCGGAGCGCGCCTTCTTCGGGCGGCGCAAGGGCAAGCGCCTGCGCGGCCAGCAGGAGCGTCGGCGGGCGGACCTGCTGCCGGCCCTGCGCATCGTCCTTCCGGAGAAGGACGCGCCGCTCGATCCGCGCACGCTCTTCCCGGCCCTGCCGAGCCCGCCGGACGCGGTCTGGCTGGAGATCGGCTTCGGCGGCGGCGAGCACCTCGCGGCCCAGGCCGCGGCGCATCCCGGCATCGGCTTCATCGGGGCCGAGCCGTTCGTCAACGGCGTGGTGAAGCTGCTCGCCGCCATCGAGGAGCGGGGTCTGCGCAACGTCCGCATCCGCGACGAGGATGTCACCGCCCTGCTGGCGCGCCTGCCGGATGCCAGCCTGGAGCGAGTCTACCTGCTCTATCCCGATCCCTGGCCCAAGCGGCGCCAGCGCAAGCGCCGGTTCGTCTCGGACGCGTCGCTCGCCGAGATCGGCCGCGTCCTGAAGGATGGCGGCCTGTTCCGCTTCGCCAGCGACATCGGCGACTACGCCGGCTGGACCCTGGCGAGGGCTGCGCGCTGCCCGGTCCTGACCTGGACCGCGCGGGGCGCGCCGGACTGGACGCAGCCCTTCCCGGGCTGGCCCGGGACGCGCTACGAGGCCAAGGCGCTGGAGGCGGGCCGGCGGCCGACCTACCTGGAATTTTCGCGGGTCCCGCGCTGAGTTCGTGCGGGCAGGTCGCCGCAGGCCTTGCGGGCGTGCCTTGCAACAGTCACGCTCGGACGCCATCCTGAAAGGCCGGTGCGGTCGACGACCGTGCCGGGGAGGGGGCGTATCGCCGACGGGACCGCGCCACGGCGCGTTCGAGGATCTTTCCGCGTGAACGAGACGGTGGGGCAGGGCCCGGCGCCGGGCGACCCGTATCGCACCGGCTTCGGCGAGGCCGCGATCGGCCTCGTCGTGCTATCGGCGGATGAGACCCTGATCGTGGCCGCCAACCGGGCCTTGCACGATCTCCTCGGCTGGGCGCCGGGCACGTTGGCCGGGCACGCGACGGCCGAGCTTCTGAACGAAGGACCCGGAGGCCTCCGCGACGGCCTGCAATTCTGGAGGCGCGCGGATGGCAGCGCCCTCGACGTCCGCGTCCGGCGCACCGGCACGACGCTCGTGGTCGAGCCCGTCGACGTGGATGCGGCGGCCCATTCCGAGGCGAACCGCGAGGCCCTCGCGGCCGCCGGCCTCGGGGAGTGGCGCTGGGACCGGGCGACGGGGCTTCTCACCCTGTCGCGGCGCGCCGCGCGGATCCTGGGCCGTCCGCCGGGACGCTCCGTGTCGTGGGCGGAACTGAAGACCGGCCTGTCGCAGGCGGAGCTCGTGCGCCTGAGCACGGTCGCCGCGGCGGCCGCCAAGAGCGGCGAGCCCTACCAGTTCGACACGCCGACGACGGTCGCCGGGCGGACGGTGATCCTGCGGGTGCGGGGCGAGGCCGTGCCGGGTCCCGATGGCGAGCCGGTCAGCATGGTCGGCGTCATCCAGGACATCACGACCCGGGTCGAGGCGCGGGACGAGATCCTGTCCCGCGACCAGCGCCTGCGCGTGGCGACGACGATCGCCAAGCTCGGCATCTTCGAGTGGCACATGCTCGAGGACCAGGCGATCTGGGAGAACGAGCACATGTACGAGATCTTCGGGCACGCGCCCGAGGACGGCACGATCGGCAAGAACGAATTCCTCAACGACATCCTCCACCCGGACGACCGCCCCGCGGTCCGCCGGGCGATCTCGCAGGCGCTGCGGGAGGACGGGGACCTGCACATCAGCGGGCGCATCCGGCGCAAGTCCGACGGGGCCTGGCGCCGGATCGACATGGCCGGCCGGTTCGAGCGCGACGCGCCCGGCCGGCTGCCGCGCCGCCTGATCGGCGTGGTCGCGGACGTGACGGACCGGCGCCTCGCCGAGGAGCGGCAGAGCCTCCTGATCCGCGAGCTGCACCACCGGGTGAAGAACACGCTGGCCACCGTGCAGGCGATCGTGGGCTCGACCGCGCGGACCGCGTCCAGCATCGAGAGCTTCTACGAGGCGTTCGTCGGGCGCATCAAATCCCTGGCCCACACCCATTCGGTCCTCACCGAGGCCACGTGGCAGACGGCCTCGCTCGAAAACCTCCTGCTCAACGAGCTGAAGCCCTATGCCGAGGTCGACTCGGACGGAGGCGCCGAGGGCCGCATCTCTCTGGAAGGGCCGGCCATCGATCTGCCGTCCGAGATCGCGGTGCCGATCGGGATGGCGATCCACGAACTCACCACCAACGCCGCGAAGTACGGGGCGCTCTCCAACCGCACCGGGCGGGTCGCGGTGGCTTGGTCGCTCGAGCCCGGCGGACCGGCCGGGATGCTGCGCTTCTCCTGGCGCGAGAGCGGCGGTCCGCCAGTCGAGCCGCCGAGCCGCCAGGGCTTCGGATCGCGCCTGCTGCACCGGGTCCTGATCGCGCAGGTCCAGGCCGAGGTGACGACCGACTACGCGCCCGGCGGCTTCTCTTTGACGATGCGGGCCCCGATCCCGCCGCGCAACGACAGCCTCAACCCGCTGGTCTGAGGGGCCTGCGGCCGGCCGTCAGGCGGCGCCCCGGGCCCCGGATTCGCCGCCGCCATCCACGAAGGCCTTCAGCTCGTCGAGCGACGCGAACGTGAAGCGTCCCCGCGGCGTCTCCGCCTCGATCGAGCCGTCCTCGAACATCACGTAGGTGTTGCCGCCCGAGGCATAGCGCCCGACGACGGTCCGCGTCTCCGGCTTCGGATCAGGCTCCGGAACCGTGTCGAGGCTCGGGCGCAGGGACGGCGGCTCGTCCTTGGGCTCCGGCGGCTCCTCGGGGGCGGCGAACAGATCGTCCTCGGGGGCGATCGCCCGCGCGGGTTGCGGCGCTTCCGGCTTGGACTCAGGCTCGGGCGCGATGGCCGGCTCATCGCGTGTGACGGGCGGCATCGGGAACAGCGGGGTCGGCTCGGGCTCGACAGGCTTCGGCGGCTCGGCCGCGAGCGGTACGGACGCCGGTGCGGCGATCTCGTCCGCCCGGAGTTCCAGGCTCGGCTCGATGCGCGGCCGCTCGGGATCGAACGGCGGCTCGACCACCGACGGCACGATGAAGGCCGGGGCGGCGGGCAGGACGGGCGGGAGCCGGGTCCGGCTGTCGTCCGCGGACGCGGCTCCGGCCGCGTCCCGACCCGCGGAGGTCGGGACCTGCCCGATCGCCCGCTCGACCCGCCGGAAGGCGAGGGCGAGCACGCCGAGCCCGAGCAGCACCGCACCCGAGGACGCCGCCACCGAGCCCGCGATCACCATCGCGAGGCCGCTCTCCAGACGGACATACGGGAAGCCTTGGATCACGGCGGCGCAGCCCCCGATGATCATGGCGGCGGCGAGCGCGAACAGCGCAGCGATCATGATACTCTCTGGCACGGGCCGGCTCACCGCCGGCGCTCAAAGCATGGCGCACAGTAAGGCCTAGCCGTCATATTGCAAAATTAAGCGGCGAAATTGTTCGGGATACCGGGCTATCTCGGTTGTCCGTGTGCGACCGCGGCGCACCCCGTCCCGTCGCGCCGATATCATCCCCGCGTCATCCCCGGAACTTCGCGCGCCGTCGGGCCGGAACGGCGTTGCCGTCTCGCGGCCCTCGACTTACCTAGCGGGCTCTCGACTCGGGAGCCCCGCCGGGGGCGAGACCGTCCCCAGCCAAGCGGAGAAGACGCGATGACCTTCACCCTGCCGGAACTGCCCTACGCGTACGATGCCCTCGGGCCGTACATGTCCAAGGAGACCCTCGAGTTTCACCACGACAAGCACCACAAGGCCTATGTCGATACGGGTAACAAGCTGCTCGAGGGCACGGATCTTCAGGGCAAGAGCGTCGAGGAGATCGTCAAGGCCGCCTACAACACCAATCAGCCGCTCTTCAACAACGCCGGCCAGCACTACAACCACATCCATTTCTGGCAGTGGATGAAGCCGAATGGCGGCGGCGCGATCCCGGGTGCGCTCGCCAAGAAGATCGACGAGGATCTCGGCGGCGCCGAGAAGTTCAAGGCGGACTTCATCCAGGCGGGCATCGGCCAGTTCGGCTCGGGCTGGGCCTGGCTCGCCGTCAAGGATGGCAAGCTCGCGATCATGAAGACCCCCAACGGCGAGAACCCGCTGGTGCACGGCGCGAAGCCGATCCTCGGCGTCGACGTGTGGGAGCACTCCTACTACATCGATTACCGCAATCGCCGGCCCGACTACCTCAAGGCGTTCATC
>NZ_CP097484.1:300000-430000 GCF_023546765.1 Methylobacterium tardum | reverse complement strand
TCTCGGGGATCGCGAGATCATCAAGGCGAAGGCCTTTGTCCGGCTCAGCACGCCTTTGTCCATGACCACCGGGGTCTATGCTGCGGAGCCGCCTCGCTTCGACCCGATGAAGTTCGTCTCCGACGAGCCGCTTGAGCGCGCGCCCGACGCCGCGGCGGACGCGCCGAGCGCGGAGGTCACCGTGGTCAAACGCGATCTCGGCGAGGCGGCGATCGAGGCCAGCGCGCCCGCGCTCACCGACGACGACGTCACCGCCCAGGTCGAGGAGGAGCGCCGCATCGCCGCGGAGGCCGGGCGCCGCGCCGCCATCCCGATCGCCCCGCAGATCATGCTGTCGCGAACCCTGCAGCAGGGCGGATCCGCCGACGGCGACGGGGCGGCATCGAAGGAGGCGAATCCGTTCAAGTCCATCGAGGTCCTGGTCGTCCCCGAGAACGTCACCAAGGTCGCCAAGACCGAGCTGAAGCCGAACGAAGTGCCGCTGGTGGAGGAGCGCGACCTCGCCCTCAAGCGCGGCGAGACCCTCGAGAGCACGCTCAAGGCTACGGGCTTCGCAGGCGATGAGGCGATCCGCGGCGTGGTCGCGGCCCTTGGCGGCAGGGCGAAGACCGCTGCTCTCAACGAAGGCCAGGCGATGCGCGTGCAGATCGCCCCCGGCTCCCATCCCGGCGATCCGCGCCAGGTCACACGTGTGGTGCTCTACGGAGAGAACGGCATCGAGGCGATCGCCGCCCTCAACGACCGGGGCGCCTTCGTCTCGGTGGCGCCGCCCGTCGAGGAAGCCCCCGCCGCGAAGCCGCAGCCCCAGGCGGAGGCCGGCGAGGATGAGGATGAGGATTCGGGCTCCGGACCCCGTCTCTATCAGAGCCTCTACGAGACCGCGGCGCGCCACGACCTGCCCCGCGCCACCGTCGAGGATATCGTCCGGGTGTTCAGCTACGACCTGGATTTCCAACGCCGGATCGCCAGCGGCGACGGGCTCGACGTGTTCTACACCTACGACGACGAGGCGAGCGCAGACCGGCCGGACCTGCTCTATGCGGCGCTGACGCTGGGCGGCGAGACCCGCAAGGTCTATCGCTTCCAGTCCCCGGATGACGGCACCATCGACTATCTCGACGATCAGGGGCGCTCCCTGAAGAAGTTCCTGCTGCGCAAACCGATCGCGGACGGGATCATGCGCTCGGGCTTCGGCTACCGCCGCCATCCTGTACTCGGCTACGCCAAGCTGCACACCGGTGTCGACTGGTCAAATCCCATCGGCACCCCGATCATGGCGGCGGGCAACGGCGTGGTGATCCGCGCCGAGATGACCTCCGGCTACGGGAATCGGGTCGAGCTGCAGCACGTCAACGGTTACGTCACCACCTATAACCACATGTCCCGGTTCGGCCGCGGCATCCGTGAGGGCGTCAAAGTTCGGCAAGGGCAGATCGTCGGCTATGTCGGCTCCACCGGCCTGTCGACCGGCGCGCATCTTCACTACGAGGTGATCATCAACGGCCATTTCGTGGACCCGATGAAGATCCGCGTGCCGCGCGGCCGCGAGCTCGACGGGCGGCTGCTCGCCGAGTTCAAGCGTCAGCGCGAGCAGATCGACGCGACCATGCAGAAGTCCAAGAGCGCCACGGCACTCGCCCAGCGCGACGCGGTGGTGCGCTGAGCCGTCGCGCTCGGATCAGGTGAAGCCGAGCCGTGCGCGGATAACACCGGGAGTCACCCCCGCGGCGCGGAGGTCCGCGAGGGATTGCGAGCCGCGCGACTTGGCGAGCTTCTCCCCGGCGGGGTCGAGAAGCAGTGGGTGATGCCGATAGCGCAGCACGGGAAGACCGAGCAGGCGCTGCAGCAGCACGTGGAGATCGGTGGCAGCCTCCAAGTCGCGGCCGCGGACGACGTGGGTGACCCCCTCCTCCGCATCGTCGTGGACCACCGACAGATGATAGCTCGTCGGCACGTCGCGCCGCGCGATGACCGCATCACCCCAGCGGGCCGGTTCGGCGGTGACCTGATAAGCGCCGGCCTCATCGAAGGCGCAGTAGGCATAGGGGCCGGGGGCTTTCCGCAGCGCGGCCGCCATGTCGAGGCGCCAGGTATGCGGCTCGCCGCGGGCGAGGCGGTCGGCCACCTGTCCGGCTTCGAGCGTGCGGCAGGTTCCGGGATAAAGCGGAACGCCGTCCGGATCGCACGCGGTCGCGCTGCCGGCCGCGACCCGGGCCCGGATCTGCCCGCGCGAGCAGAAACAGGGATAGGCGAAGCCTCCCGCGATCAGGCGATCGAGCGCGGCCTTGTAGGACCCCATATGTTGCGACTGACGCCGCACCGGCTCCGGGTAGGTCAGCCCGAGCCAGGCGAGGTCTTCGACGATCGCCGCGATCAGCTCGGGCTTCGAGCGCTGCGGATCGATGTCCTCGATCCGCAGGCGGCACACGCCGCCCATCCTGGCAGCGAGATCGGCGTTGAGCAGCGCCGAATAGGCGTGGCCGAGATGGAGGCGCCCGTTCGGGCTCGGTGCGAAACGAAGGAGCGGCGTTCCGGACCTCACCCGTCTTGATGGCGCAGGCAATGCGGAGTGGCGGGCTGGCAGGCGACCCCGGGAAGCGAGCAGGCCGGCCCCTCCGGGAGTCGCTGGCAGACCGTGCAGCCGTCGCTCCATTCGAGGCAGGCCGGATCCTCGGCGGCTGAGCGCGGCGCCGGTGCGTGCCGGGCGGGCAGCAGCGCGCCGAGCAGCACGGTCGCGATCACGAGAATCGCCGTTCCCCATGCGGCGAGCGCGCCGCTCGATGAGCGCGGTGCGGGCGACGGGGCGGTGGCTGTCGACATGGAGATCCTGTTGGCGCGGTGCGTGCCCCGCTGTCAACGCGGCACCCGTCAGGCCGCGCGCGCCGTCCGGCGTTCCAGGAGAGCCGGAAGCAGTTTCACGTTGAGCGGCTTGGCCAGGAAGCCGTCGAAGCCCGCTTCTCGGGCGGCGCGCTCGTCCTCCGGGTCGGCATTCGCCGTGAGCGCGACGAGATGGAGCCGATGGGTGTCGGGCGATTCGCATTCGGCGGCACGGATCCGGCGGGCGGTTTCGTGGCCGTCGAGGCGCGGCATCCGCACATCGATCAGCGCGAGATCGAACGGCCCGTCGGCGGTCAGCCTTTCCAGCGCCTGCACGCCGTCCACCGCGTGAACGACCTCGGCTCCGAGCCGCTCGAGCGCACGGGTCGCCAGGAGCGCGTTGATCGGGTTGTCTTCGGCCAGCAGGACTCGCAGGCCGGCACCGGACCGCAGGGCCGGCGCGGCGGGCGCCGTGGCGGTCTCCGACGAGGCGGGAAGCGCGAGCAGGCGCTCGAACAGGGACCGCGCCCGGACAGGCTTGATCAGGTAGCCGTCGAAGCCCGAGGCGCCCGGCGCACCGAAGCCGCGCCGGTCGAAGGGCGACAGCAGCACGAGGCTGCAGCGCACGCCGCAGGCGCGCGCGGCGTCGGCGATCTGCCGCACCGCCGCGTCCCCGAGCGCCCGGTCCGCCAGCACGACGTCGAAGGCCGCCCCGGACAGGGCGTCGAGGCCGGATTCCAGGCTGTCCACGATGACGGCCGCGGCCCCGGCCCGGGACAGGCTGCGCGCGAGATAGGGAGCCTGGTAGGGTGAATCGGCGACGATCAGGCAGCGCTGGGCGTTCAGGCGCACTGCGGGACCACGCCTCCGCCGCTGGCCGCCGCGGGCGTCCGGCAGCGGCAGCGCCACCCGGAAGATCGAGCCGCGTCCCACCCGCGATTCCGCCTCGACGCGTCCGCACATCCGGGTCACAAGACGCCGGGTGATGGCGAGACCCAGCCCGGTCCCCTCGTGGCTGCGGCTGGCGCTGCCATCACCCTGCTCGAACTCCTCGAACAGGATCGGCAGCCGATCTTCCGGAATGCCCGGACCGGTATCCGAGACCGCGATCACCACTTCCCCGTCACCCGCCTCGGAGCGCGTGAAGGTCAGGCTCACGCCGACGCCGCCGCGTTCCGTGAATTTGATGGCGTTGCCGGCGAGGTTGATCAGGATCTGCCGCACCCGGTCGGCGTCGCCCAGCAGGCTCAGGGGCACGTCCTCGGCGACGTCGAGGGCGATCTCGATACCCTTGTCCTGGGCGCGGGGCGCCAGCAGCTCGACCACGCCCTCGGCGAGCGCCGGCAGGTCGAAGGGCTCGGCCGCGAGATCGAGACGGCCGGCCTCGATGCGGGAGAAGTCGAGCACGCCGTCGATCAGGCCGAGCAGCGCCTGTCCGCTGGTCCGCACGGCCTCGACATAGGTGCGCTGTTCCGGATTGAGATCGGTCCCGAGGACGAGATCGGCCATTCCCAGGATGCCGTTGAGCGGCGTGCGCATCTCGTGGCTGATGGTGGCCAGGAAGCGCGATTTCGCGACGCTCGCCGCCTCGGCCTTCTCCAGGGCGGCATCGCGGCTGCGGATCGCCTCGACGCGTGCCGTCACGTCCCGGCCGGCGCGCAGCCAGTGCATCGCGTCGCCGTGCGCCACCGGCATCTCCACGAAGGCGAACCAGCGGACCCGTCCGTCGACCGAGCGGACCTGCGCCTCCATGCGGCGCACGCCGTCCTCCCCGATCTCGACCGCGCCGCGCTCCAGGATCTCCAAGTCGATCTGCGAGCCGAGCAGCGTGATCGGCTCGCGGCCGAGAAGCCGGGCGAAATCCTCGTTGGCGTAGGTGATCCGGCCGCTCGCATCCCGCTGGACGATGACCTCCGTGGTCGCCGCGACCAGGGCACGATAGCGGTCCTCGCTCTCGCTGATCCGCCAGAGGCGGTCGTGCATCCGCTCGGCCTCGTTCTCGTCGGCGGGCACACCGCGCCCCCGCCAGCGTCCCAGGGCCAGGATCGCGGCGATCAGGAGTGCCAGGACCAGCGCGATATCCTTGATCATCCGTGCCTCCCCGGCGGCAGGCCGGTTCGGTGCAGGATCGCAGGCGAAGCTGAAGGCGGAGTTGGGAAAGGCGCTTAACCGGCTGTTGCGGCATTCGCCGAATGCGGGGCGGTGCGCGCCTGGAGCGGCACGGCCGCCCTCGACCGGCCGCGGCTCGGGCGTATCTGCCGGAAACGTCGCCACGGCGCGATCCGAACAGCGGCTCGCGAGTTGCCTGCCAAGACCAAGGCCAGGACAAAGGCCAAGACAAAGGCCCGGACGGAGACCGCACATGCCCGGCGAGCATTATGACGTCATCATCGTCGGGTCCGGCCCGGGCGGCGGGACGATGGCGTGGCGCCTGGCCCAGACCGGCAAGCGCATCCTGCTGATCGAGCGCGGCGACTATCTCCTGCGCGAGCCGCGGAACTGGGACAGCCAGGCCGTGATCGCCGACGGTTACTACCAGGCCAAGGAGACGTGGTACTCCTCGGACGGCAGCAGCTTCCATCCGGGGCTGCACTACTACGTCGGCGGGAACTCGAAGTTCTACGGCTCGGTCCTGTTCCGGCTGCGCGAGAAGGACTTCGCCGAGATCCGCCATCAGGACGGCATCGCGCCGGCCTGGCCGGTGGGCTACGACGAATTCGAGCCGTATTATCAGGCCGCGGAGGAACTGTTCCACGTCCACGGCCTGCGCGGTGAGGATCCCACCGAGCCGTGGTCGAACAAGCCCTACGCCCATCCGCCGGTCTCGCACGAGCCGCGGATCCAAGAGCTGTTCGACAATCTCAAGCAGGCCGGCCATCACCCGTTCCACCTGCCGGTGGGCGTGCGGCTCGCCGAGAAGGACGGGCGGGCGGTCTCGACCTCGCCCTGCATCAAGTGCGAATCCTTCGACGGCTTCCCCTGCCCGACCAACGGCAAGTCGGATGCGCAGACCATGGTGGTCGACCCCGCCCTGCGGGACTGCCCGAACCTCACGCTCCTCACCCGCACCTATATCGAGCGTCTCGTCACGGACGCCGCGGGCCGCACGGTGACCGGTGTCGTCGGCACCCGTGACGGCGATCCCTTCGAGGCCTCCGCCGACATCGTCGTGGTGGCCTGCGGCGCGCTCTCCTCGGCCCTGCTGCTGCTGCGCTCGGCGAGCGACCGGCACCCGAACGGCCTGGCCAATGGCTCGGACCAAGTCGGCCGCAACTACATGCGCCACAACAATTCGACGGTGCTGGCGATCTCGAAGACGCCGAACCCGACCCGGTTCCAGAAGACCCTCGGGCTCAACGACTTCTATTTCGGCGACCCGGATCCGAAGGATGGGTGGGATTTCCCGCTCGGGCACATCCAGATGGTCGGCAAGTCCGACGGGGCTCAGATCCATGGCGAGGGCCTGCCGGGCTTCCTGCAATGGTTTCCCAACAAGCCCTTCGACTGGATCGCCAAGCATTCGGTGGATTTCTGGCTGACCTCGGAAGACATTCCTCTGGCTCAGAACCGGATCTACTACCGGGACGGCAAGGTCCATCTCGATCTCACCGAGACGAACGTCGAGGCGCACAAGCGGCTGCGGCACAAGCTGCAGGAGATCTGCGCCTTCACCGACATCCATCCGCACCTGTTCGACCGCTCGCTCTATCTCGGCAAGAACGTCCCGATCGGCGGCACCGCGCACCAAGCCGGAACGCTCAGATTCGGCGACGATCCCGCGAACTCCGTGCTCGACCGCAACTGCAAGGCGCACGAACTCGACAATCTCTACGTGACCGACGCGAGCTTCTTCCCGTCGATCGGCGCCGTGAACCCGACCCTGACGATCATTGCCAACGCCCTGCGGGTGGCCGACCACCTCGTCCAGCGGATGGGCGCCCGGGACGAGATCGCGCCGCCCCGGCTGTTCGACCACACCGAGCCGCGCGAGCCGGTTCCGGCGTGATGCCCTTGTGAGTGGGCCGGCAAGACCCGTCCGTCGGAGGGCCCGAGCCGCCCGCCGGCACGCCTCATCGTCACCGCGCGCCCTCCGCTCCGTCATCCCGGGGCCGCGCGGCGGAGCCCGGGATCCAGACACGCCGAGGCGCCAAGACATGGCACCAACAGCGGCTCTGGGTTGCCCGTCTGCGGCGTGCCCCTTTGGGTCCGGGCTCGCCTCCGGCGCCCCGGAATGACGGCGCGGGGGCGTGACCGGCAGGGAGGCGCCGTATGAATTTCCTCCGTCATCCCGGGGCCGCGCAACGGAGCCCGGGATCCAGACACGCCGAGGCCCCAGGACCAGGTACCACCGGCGGCTCTGGGTTGCCCGCCTGCGGCGTGCCCCTTTGGGTCCGGGCTCGCCTGCGGCGCCCCGGAATGACGGCGCGGGATGGAACCGGCAGCGAGGTGCCGCTCCCGCCATGCGCGATCATCCCCGCGCGCGGTTGGCGCCGGGGGCATGGCCCAAGAGACGAACACGCGGGACGCGGGACGCCGCGGGAACCCAGGTGTCGGCCAGTCAACGCGCGGGATCCGATCCCCGCGGCGCCCGCGGCATCGACCGGGCATGGTCCCCGGCCGGTGCCGTCTTTCTCGTCGCGGTGTCTTGCGGCGCCCCGGTCCTGCGCGGTGCCTGCCAAGCGGTCTCAGGCGAGGCGAACCTCCGGAACCCGCTATCAGTGCACGGGCCTTCCAGCCGTGTGCCCGCCTCGTAGTGGGCGGATCCGCAGGGTGCGTAGGGTCGGCCCAGTGGCGGGTCGGCGCGAGGGCGTTTCGGCCCCCGCCGGGCAGACTGCCGCCCGGTCTCACGCCCGCCACCGAGACACGCCCCGTACCGGCACGCCGCCCGGGGCGATGGCGGCTGAGAGCCACCGACGCGGGCACCGCCCCGCGCCACGAACCCGCCCGGTCAGCCACCGGGCGGGCCCCCGAAGGACGCTCCGGGATCGCGCCCGGGCCGCCGTGGGCAGGTGGCGGCTAATGAGCACAAAATAGGAACATTGTCAAGGGCGGAGCGTGCGCTTCGCGGCGTAGCTGTGTGCGTAACGCTCCCCCACCGTCGTTCCGGGGCGCCGCAGGCGAGCCCGGAACCCAGAGCCGCCGAGGATGCCAAGTCCTGGCGCGTCGGCGCGTCTGGATCCCGGGCTCCGCTGCGCGGCCCCGGGATGACGGGGCGGCTTGCGGTGATGCGACGCTTCCCACTCGGTCCTGCGCCTCATGCCGTCGTTCCGGGGCGCCGGAGGCGAGCCCGGAACCCAGAGACACCGGTGGTGCCAAGTCCTGGCGCGTCGGCGTGTCTGGATCCCGGGCTCCGCTGCGCGGCCCCGGGATGACGAGGTGGGGCGGCACCGGTGCGTCTGCTATGCCGGGCATCCGAGCCCTCATCGATCGCGACGCGCGTGGCCATCGACCATATTGACCTCACCCGGATCGACCTGAACCTGCTCGTCGCCCTCGACGCGCTGCTCGACGAGCGCAGCGTGACGCGGGCGGCCGCCCGGGTCGGCATCGGCCAGTCGGCGATGAGCTCGAGCCTCGCTCGCCTCCGTCGCCTGTTCGACGACGAACTCCTGACCCGGGCGCCCGACGGGATGCGTCCGACGCCACGCGCGCTCAAGATCGCCGAGCCCCTGCGCGCCACGCTCCGGCAGGTCCAGGCGCTGGTGCACCGGGAGGAGCGGTTCGATCCGAAGACCGTCGAGCGCAGCTTCACGGTCAGCCTGCCCGACAGCGTCGAGGTGCTGCTCGGGCCGCGGCTGATCGCGGAACTCCGCCGGGAGGCGCCCGGCATCCGGCTGCTGCTCCGCTCCGTCGACCGGGCGCGGATCCTCGACGAGCTCGACGCAGACCGGGTCGATCTCGCCATCGGATTGTTCTCGGAAGGGCAGATCCACCACAAGCAGCGGCTCCTCTACCGGGACAGCTACGTGGTCCTGTTCAACGCCGCGCTGATCGGGCTCCAGCCGCCGATCGGCCTCGACGATTACCTCCGCTTCCCCCACGTCCTGACCTCCCTGCGCGAGACTGCGCACGGGGTGGTGGACGACGCCCTCGCCCTGATCGACCGGTCACGGACCCTCGCCGTGACGACGCCGCGCTTCCTCGTCGTGCCGTTCCTGGTCCGCGCCGCGCCGGTGATCGCCACAATGCATGCCCGGCTCGCCACATCCTTCGCCAGCGCCCTGGCGCTCAGCGTCAGCCCGGTTCCCGTGCAGCTCGACGACGTGGCGGTCTCGATGCTCTGGCACGCGTCCTACGATCGCGATCCGGCCCACCGCTGGCTGCGCGACCTGCTGGTCCGGCTGGCTCACGAGCCGCCAGATTTCGGCGTCCTCTGAGACGATGTCCGTTCGAACGCGTCGGTGAGCGCAGCCCTCAGCGTGGTCACGCGCGCAGCGAAGTCATGCGGGGCCGCGCCCGGCAGAGCGGCGTCGCGCTGTCTGGATTGCTTCGTTCCGCGCGCAAAGACGATCGGGCCGCGGTTATCGGCCCTCAGGCTTTGACCGCGCGCCTCACAGGCAGGGATCCTCGGCCGCCTCCAGGCGCCCGCTCGCGATGGCGTCGCGAAACAGCGCGTAATCCGCCGCGTTCCGCTCCGTGTAGGCGGCCGCCCAGTCGGCGATCGCGCCGCCGAGGTCGTGGTGCTTGCCGCTGCCGCAATAGCCGGTGATCGCCGCCGCGTCGCCGGTCCGGGCATGGGCCCGGGCGAGGAGCACCCCGTAGGCGTACGCGAAGGTCAGGAGCGAGACGCCGGACATGCGGGCCAGCGGGATCGCCCCTTTCAGGTTCTTCATCTGGCGCACGTAGTAGGGCCGGCCCGCGATGCTGGTCCAGCCGAGCAGCGGGTCGCCCAAGGCCTGGAGCAGGCGCTGTCCGTAGATCACGCGCTCGCCCTCGTGACCGGCATAGGGCGCCGGCATGCCCGGCAGGTAGGGGGCATGGGCCGGGCGGACCGCTTCCTTGACCTGGAGGAAGAGCGCGTCCGCGTCGGAATTTCCGAACAGGAGCGCGACGTAGGCCCGGGTGCCGACGCTGCCGACACCGACGACGCGGTGGGCGACGTCGACGACGTGATAGCGGTCGAGCATGAAGCGCCGCTCGCGCGGCAGGGTCTCGGCATAGCGCTCCAGCCCCGTCACGATCCCGTCCCGCGTCGCATCGTCCACGGCCGTCAGGATCGGCGGGTCCACCTGCAGGCGCCAGCTGCCGTCGGTGCGCCGCTCGGCCAGCTGGCCGAGCAGGCTGCGGTTGTTGCGCCGCCGCGCCTTGTCCACCGCCCGCCGGACCACCCCCCGGGCCTCGGCATCCATCCGGATCCCGGTGAGATGCGGGGTGTCGGCCCGCGTAGTCTGGTACCAAACGTCGAGGGAGCCCTGGGGCGCGAGGCGCCGCATCGTGTGCTGATAGCCGGCGACCACCTCCTTCACGGCGGCGCGGCGCTCGCTGCCCGGGATGCCGGCATCGGCGGTGGCGACCGCGATGCCGGCGGCGAGACGCTTCAGGTCCCATTCCCACGGGCCGATCGTGACCTCGCCGAAATCGTTGAGGTCGAGGACGATGTCGCGCTGCGGCGTGCCGAACAGGCCGAAATTGTCGGGGTGCGCATCGCCGTTCATCACCACGTCGATGCCGCTGCGCGGCCCGCGCGAAAGGTCCCAGGCCATCACGTGGGCGGCCCCGCGCAGGAATGCGAACGGCGACGTCGCCATCCGGGCGACGCGCAGCGGAATAAGGTGCGGCTGCCGTCCCCGGTGCGCCGCCTCGATCAGCGCGACCGGATCGGGACGGTCCGGATCGGACGCGAGCGCGGCCTGGGCCGCGTGGGGAATCTCGCCGCGCAGCTGCTTGCCGGCGTGCCGGCGCTTGTCCCAGGACTCGACGCCGACCCGCAGGTCGATGCGCGGGAAATCCGCAATCGGTGCCAGCACCGGATCATCGGCCCCGCTGGCGGACTGGGCCTGTCCGCGCGGCAGTTCAGTCCCGTTGCTCGCCGCCCGATCCATGACTTTCCGATCCGCTTCAGGCTGGACAACCTTGACCGTGCCGCGGCGTTCCGAGATGCCGACAGTCTTGCACAGATAGCATCTGCCCGGCTCTGTGACTGTTCAGCCGTGACCGGGCCTTGACCACTCTCCGGGTGAGCCCTCTAACCGTTCGACTATTCGAGGGCGTCTGTCGTCCCGCGCCGTTCACGGTCTCGCGACCAGCGGGCCGGAACCGGACCGGACGCCCGATCGGCCGCCGTTGCATCAGCGAGACGTCGCATGCCCAAGGGTTCAGATCTCCTCGTCGCCGCCCTCGAGAACGAGGGCGTCGACCGCATCTTCGGCATCCCCGGCGAGGAGAATCTCGACGTCGCCGAATCCCTGCGGAACTCCAAGATCGAGCTGGTCCTGACCCGCCACGAGCAGGCGGCGAGCTTCATGGCGGCCACCCACGGCCGCCTCACCGGCCGCCCCGGCGTCTGCCTCTCGACGCTGGGCCCAGGCGCCCTGAACTTCTCCACCGGCGCCGCCTACGCGCATCTCGGCGCCATGCCGATGATCATCATCACCGGCCAGAAGGGCATCCTGTCCTCGCGTCAGGCCAAGTTCCAGATCGCCGACGTGATCTCGCCGATGAAACCGATCACCAAGATGGCCCGCCAGATCGTCTCGGCCTCGCCGATCCCCACCATCGTGCGCGACGCCTTCCGGGTCGCCACCGAGGAGCGGCCCGGCCCGGTTCTGCTGGAGCTGCCCGAGGACATCGCGTCAGAAGAGGCCGAGGCGGATCTCGTCCCCTCGCACCCGATCGACATTCCGGTCGCCCACCCGACCGCGATCGCGCGCGCGGCGGAGATGATCCTGAAGGCCAAGCGCCCGCTGATCATGCTGGGCGCCGCCGCGAGCCGCCCCCGCGCCACCGGCGAGCTCGGCGGCTTCGTGCAGCGCACCGGCATCCCGTTCTTCACCACCCAGATGGGCAAGGGCACCGTCGCGGGCGGGACCGACCTCTACATGGGCACCGCGGCGCTCTCGGAGCGCGACTACGTCCACGAGGCGATCGACAAGGCCGACCTGATCATCGCCATCGGCCACGACACGATCGAGAAGCCGCCCTTCTTCATGGGCCAGGCCGACCAGAAGGTCCTGCACATCAGCTACATGCCGGCCAACGTGGAGCAGGTCTATTACCCCGACGCCGAGGTGGTCGGCGATCTCGGGCCGACGCTGAAGCTGCTCGCCGAGAAGCTCGACGGCAAGCTCCCCAACGCGGGCGCGCTGCTGCACCTGCGCGAGCACATCCTCAGCCATATCGGCGACCGGGCCGGTGAGGACCGCTTCCCGGTGACGCCGCAGCGCCTCGTGCGCGACGTGCGCCGGGTCATCCCCGAGGACGGAATCGTCTGCCTCGACAACGGGATGTACAAGATCTGGTTCGCCCGGAACTACCGCACCTACGTCGCCAACACGCTGCTCCTCGACAACGCGCTGGCCACGATGGGCGCCGGCCTGCCCTCGGCCATGATGGCGGCGATGCTCTACCCGAAGCGGCGCGTTATGGCGGTGTGCGGCGACGGCGGCTTCATGATGAACAGCCAGGAGATGGAGACCGCCGTCCGGCTCAAGCTCAATCTCGTGGTGCTGGTGCTGGACGACTCGGCTTACGGGATGATCCGCTGGAAGCAGGCGGTCGACAAGTTCGCCGATTACGGCATGACCTTCAACAACCCGGACTTCGTCCTCTACGCCAAGTCGTACGGCGCCACCGGCCACCGGGTCGAGTCGGTCAACGACCTCGTGCCGACGCTGGACCGGGCCTTCGCGGCGGGCGGCGTCCACCTCGTGGCGGTGCCGATCGACTATTCCGAGAACACCCGCGTGCTGGTCGACGAGCTGCGCGCCAAGGTGAAGGATTTCGAGCCCGCCGAGTGAGTTCGGCGTCGCCTTTGGGTCAGGATCAAGACAGGGCAGTGCGATGAACCCGTTCACCTTCCAGACCACGCCGAACGTGCTGTTCGAGGCCGGCGCCTCCCGGAAGCTGCCCGAGATCGTCGGCAGCTTCGGGGCCAAGCGCGTCCTGCTGGTCACCGACAAGGGCGTGCGCAGCGCCGGTCTCACCAAGGCCGCCGAGGCGGCTTTGGCGGAAGCCGGCGTCACCCTCGACGTCTACGAGGACGTGGTCGCCGACCCGCCCTCTACGGTGATCGAGGCGGCGGCCAAGCGCGCCCGCGAGCTCGGGACCGACCTCGTCCTGTCGATCGGCGGCGGCTCGGCGCTCGATACCGCCAAGCTCGTGGCCTATCTCGCGAAGTCCGACGAGCCGCTCGACGCGATCTACGGCGTCGGCCTCGCCAAGGGCGACCGCCTGCCGCTGATCCTCGTGCCGACCACCGCCGGCACCGGCTCGGAGGTGACGCCGATCTCGATCGTCACCACGCCGACCACCGAGAAGAAGGGCGTCGTCGCGCCGAAGCTCTTGCCCGACTGGGCGGTGCTCGACCCGGAGCTGACGCTCGGACTGCCGTCCCACGTGACGGCGGCGACCGGCATCGACGCCATGGTGCACGCCATCGAGGCCTTCACCAGCAAGAATAAGAAGAACCCGATCTCCGACCAGCTCGCCAAGCAGGCGCTGGCGCTGCTCTCGGCCAACATCCGCACCGCCTGCACGGACGGCAAGAACCTCGAGGCGCGCTCCGGCATGCTGCTCGGCTCGATGCTCGCCGGCATGGCCTTCGCCAACGCGCCGGTGGCGGCGGTGCACGCCCTCGCCTACCCGGTCGGCGCGATCTTCCACGTGCCGCACGGGCTCTCGAACGCGCTGGTGCTGATGGGGGTGATGCGCTTCAACCTCTCGCACGCGGAGGCGCTCTACGCCGAGCTGGCGCCGATCCTCGATCCCGCGGCCGCGGATCTGCCGCAGCCCGAGGCCGCCAAGCGCTTCGCCGAGAGCCTCGACGCGATCTGCCGCGACTGCAAGGTGCCGGCCTCGCTCGCCGAGGTCGGCGTCGCCCGGCAGGACCTGGAGCGCATGGCCTCCGACGCGATGAAGCAGACGCGGCTCCTCGTGAACAACCCGCGCGAGGTCACCTACGACGACGCCTTCAAGATCTACGCCGAGGCGCTGGGAGAGGCGCTCCCGGCGGCGTGAGCATGACGACGGCGGTGGTGCTGGGGCTGTCGCCCGATCAGTCCAGCCCACACCGTCATCGCGAGCGCAGCGAAGCGACCGAGGGCGGCGCGCCGTCGTTGAACATGGCGCTGCTGGATTGCTTCGCTCCGCTCGCAAAGACGGCGGGTTCGAAGTCTTCAGCCCTGAGGCTGTGAGGAGAAACGCCAGCATGGACCAGTTCGACGCGTTCCGGGCGATGAGCGAGTTCTGGACCCGGGCCGGCACGGGCTTCTTCACCCAGGGCGCCGGGCAAACCGCGCCCGGCTTCGGCTGGCCGACCTTTCCGACGCCTGACGTCGCCGGCCTCGCCACCGCGCACGCGAAGCTCACCGAGGCCTGGACTTCCGCCACCGACCTCTCGCAGACCCTCGCGAAATCCCTCCAGGGCGGCCCCGGCGCGCCGGACCCGACCGCCGGGGCGGTGCTCGCCAAAATCTTCGATCCGCAGGCCTGGCTCGGCGGCTCGGCCGAGTTCGACGCGGCGCTGACCCGCATGGCCGAGGGCCCGCAGCTCGCCGACCTGTGGCAGACTGAGCGGCGCTACGCGGCCCTGTTCACCGCCTGGGCGACGCTCCGGCGGGCGCAGAGCGAGCATCAGGCCGTCATGCTCGACGCCTGGACCCGCGCCGCCGGGACCTTCGCACAGGAGGCCAATGCCCGCGCCGAAAACGGCGAGAGCTTCGCTTCCGCCCGCGAGATGATGAGCCGGTGGATCGAGACCGCCAACGCGGTCCTGCTGGAGGTCCAGCGCTCGGACAAATTCCTGGCCTCCCAGCGGGCCGTGCTCCGGGCCTCGACCGATCTGCGCCTCGCCCAGCAGGACGTCGCGGCCTTCCTGTCCGAGTTCTACGGCCAGCCGACCCGGGCCGAGCTCGACGACGTGCACAAGAGCCTGACCGAGCTGCGCCGGGAGGTCCGGGCGCTGCGCCGCGAGCGCCGGCAGGCCGGCAAGGTCGCGAAGGCGGGTGGTTCACAGGTCGGGGAGGACGCCCATGGCTGATCAGGAAAGCCCGAAGGCGCCGGCCGCGCCGCTGAATCTCACCCCCGCCGCGCTGCTGGCCGAGGTCGGCACCCTCGGCCGCCGGATCAGCGAGGGCGCCAAGCTGTTCGCCGATGTCAGCGACGCGGATGTCGAGATCGCCACCACGCCGAAGGATCTGGTCTGGAGCCAGGACAAGGTCAGCCTCTATCGCTACCGGCCGCTCGCCGAGAGCAAGGGCCTGCCGCCGGTGCTGATCGTCTACGGCTTGATCGGCCGCTACACGATGGCCGACCTGCAGGAGGACCGCTCGCTCGTCCGCAACCTGCTGAAGCTCGGCCTCGACCTCTACGTGGTCGATTGGGGCAATCCGGGCCGGGCCGACCGCTACGTCACCATCGACGATTACGTGGACGGCTACCTCGCCGAGTGCGTCGCCTTCATCCAGGAGGCGGCCGGGCGGGAGACGATCAGCCTGCTCGGGATCTGCGAGGGCGGCGTCTTCACCACCTGCTACGCGGCGCTCTACCCCGAGACCGTCAACGCGATGGTGCTGACCATCACGCCGATCGACTTCCACGCCGACACCCGGGAGAACCGGGCCGGCCACGGCTTCATCAACGTCTGGACGCGCTCGCTCACGCCCGAGGATGTCGACCGGCTGATCGACGCGCAGGGCTCCCTGCCCGGCGCCTTCATGGGCTCGGTGTTCTCGATGATGACGCCGATGCGGACCATGACGAAGTACAACCTCGACCTGCTCGACGCCCTCGACGACAAGAAGAAGTTCCTGAACTTCCTCCGCATGGAGAAGTGGATCGCCGACCGGCCGGACCATCCCGGCGAGGCGGCCAAGCAGTGGCTGAAGGACCTCTACCAAGACAACAAGCTGGTTCAGAGCGCCTTCGAGCTCGGCGGTCGGAGAGTGGATCTGAAGGCCATCACCTGCCCGGTGCTGAACGTGTTCGCCCAGGACGACCACATCATCCCGCCGGCCACCTCACAGGCGCTGAGGGATAAGATCGGCACCACCGACTACACCGAGATGGGGCTGCCCGGCGGCCATGTCGGCGTGTTCGTCGGCGGCAAGGCACAGAAGCTGCTGGGCTCCGGCATCGCCGACTGGCTCGGCCAGCGGGGGTAGGATGGTGGCTCGACGGTTGTTGATCAGCGCGACGCCCTCTCACCTTCTGAAAGCAGGGCGCCTTTCCCCTCCCCCTTGTGGGGAGGGGCCAGGGGTGGGGGTGGTGCAGACGGGACCGCGCCGCTTGATCCTGAACCACCCCCACCTCCAACTCCTCCCCACAAGGGGGAGGAGAAACCGCCGCAGCCATCGATATGTGAACATCGTAGGCCAGAGAGGGGGAGGAAGACGCGCTCAGCCCCGTCCCGGGCGCCGAGGACCACCCGATGGGCAGCCTGAAGAACAAGATCGTCAGCGCCGACGAGGCCGCCGCCATCCTGCAGGACGGCGACATGGTCGCGGTGTCGGGGTTCGTCGGGATCGGCACGCCCGACGAGCTGATCCTGGCGCTCGCCCGCCGCTTCGAATCCGGCGCCGGCCCGCACGGGCTCGGCCTGATGTTCGCCGCCGCCCCCGGTGACGGCAAGGAGCGCGGCCTCAACCGCCTGGCGATCCCGGGCCTCGTCCGTCGCGTCGTTGGCGGTCACTGGGCGCTCGTGCCGAAGCTCGGGGCCATGGCGGTGGCGGGCGCGATCGAGGCCTACAACCTGCCGCTCGGCGTGGTCTCGCACCTCTACCGGGAGATCGCCGCCCACACCCCCGGCCATATCACCAAGGTGGGCCTGCGCACCTTCGCCGACCCGCGGCTGGAGGGCGGCAAGCTCAACGCCGTCACGAAGGAAGACCTCGTCAGCGTGGTCGAGCTCGGCGGCGAGTCCTGGCTCCACTACAAGGCCTTCCCGGTCAACGTTGCGCTGATCCGCGGCACCACGGCTGACCCGGCCGGCAACATCACCATGGAGCGCGAGGCGCTGACGCTGGACAACCTCGCCGCCGCGATGGCGGCGAAGAACTCGGGCGGCTTCGTCATCGCGCAGGTGGAGCGGCTGGCCGAGGCCGGCTCCCTCAACCCGCGCGAGGTGCAGGTGCCCGGCGTGCTGGTGGATTGCGTGGTTCTGAGCCAGCCCGAGAACCACCGCCAGACCTACGGCACGCCCTACAACCACGCCTTCACGGGCCGCCAGCGCGTGCCGCTCGACCGGATCGCCCCGATGGCGCTCGACACCCGCAAGGTCATCGCCCGGCGCTGCGCCTTCGAGTTGCCGCCGGGCGGCGTGGTCAATCTCGGCATCGGCATGCCCGAGGGCGTCGCGGCGGTCGCCGCGGAGGAGCGGGTGCTGAAATACCTGACGCTGACCGCCGAGCCGGGCGTGATCGGTGGCCTGCCGCAGGGCGGTCTGGATTTCGGCGCCGCCCTCAACCCGGCCGCCGTCCTGCACCAGAACCAGCAGTTCGACTTCTACGACGGCGGCGGCCTCGATCTCGCCTGCCTGGGGCTCGCCCAGTGCGACGCCGAGGGCAACGTCAACGTCAGCCGGTTCGGCACGCGGCTCGCGGGCGCGGGCGGGTTCATCAACATCTCGCAGAACGCCAAGAGCCTCGTCTTCGCCGGCACCTTCACGGCCGACGGCCTCAAGGTGGCGGTGGAGGACGGCGGCATCCGGATCCTCAGCGAGGGCCGTTCGCGAAAATTCATCGCCGCGGTGGAGCAGGTGACCTTCTCGGGGGCCTACGCGGCCGAGCGCGGTCAGCCGGTGCTCTACGTGACCGAGCGCTGCGTGTTCCGGCGGACCCGGGCCGGCATGGAGCTGGTCGAGGTCGCGCCGGGCATCGACATCGCGCGCGACATCCTCGGGCAGATGGGCTTCACCCCGATCGTGCAGGATCCGCAGCCGATGGATCCGCGCCTGTTCCGCGAGTCCGTGATGGCTCTGGAGCCCTGGCTGCTGGGCCTCTCGCTGTCGGAACGGATCAGCTACGACCCCGAGCGCAATATCCTGTTCTCGAACCTCGAAGGTTTCCAGGTCCGGACCATCGGCGACGTCGAGCTGGTGCGCCGCGAATACGAGCGCGCCTGCCAGGAGATCGGCCGCAAGGTCCACCTGATCGCCAATTACGACGGGTTCGAGATCGACCCGACGGTGAGCGACGCCTACTTCTCGGCGATCGCCTATCTCGAAAACCGCTATTACGAGACCGCGTCCCGGTATACCACGAGCGCGTTCTTGCGATTGAAACTCGGCGCCTCGTTGGCGAGCCGCGACCTGGCTCCCCATGTGTTCGAGACAAAAGCCGAGGCGCAGGCGAGGAATACGGCCCAGAGCGTGCCTCTCAAGCCGCGGCCCGGCATGTCCCAGCCCGACATGCCGCGGCCGCCGAAGGAACCGTTGGATGCCTGAGTTCGAGACCCCCTCCCTGAAGGACCGCGCCCTGCTGGTCGATGCCTGCCTGATCGGCGGCGAATGGTCGAAGGCCGGTTCCGGCAGCATCGACGTCACCAACCCGGCGACCGGCGCGCTGATCGCCAAGGTGCCGAATGCCGGCGCCGACGAGACCCGCCAGGCGATCAAGGCGGCGCATGAGGCCTATCCGGCGTGGCGCGCCAAGACCGCCAACGAGCGCGCCGTGCTGCTGCGCAAGCTCGCGGCGCTCGTGACCGAGCATCAGGAGGATCTCGCGCAGATCCTCACCGCCGAGCAGGGCAAGTCGCTGACCGAGTCCCGCGGCGAGGTCGCCATGTCGGCCGCCTACGTGCTGTGGTTCGCGGAAGAAGCGCGCCGCGTCTACGGCGACGTGGTCCCCTCCCCCTGGGGCGACCGCAAGATCCTCGTCACCAAGGAGCCGGTCGGCGTGGTGGCGGCGATCACGCCATGGAACTTCCCGTCTTCGATGATCGCCCGCAAGATCGCTCCGGCTCTGGCCGCCGGCTGCCCGATCGTGATCAAGCCCGCCTCGCAGACGCCGCTCTCGGGCCTCGCCTGGGGCGTGCTGTGCGAGCGCGCCGGCTTCCCGGCCGGCACGGTCTCAATCCTCACCGGCTCGGCCCGCGCCATCGGCGCCGAGATGACCGGTAACCCGCTCGTCAAGAAGATCACGTTCACCGGCTCCACCGAGGTCGGCAAGGTGCTGCTGGAGCAGGCAGCAGGCACGGTGAAGAAGGTCTCGATGGAGCTCGGCGGCAACGCGCCGTTCATCGTGTTCGGCGACGCCGACCTCGACAAGGCGGTGGCCGGCGCGATGCTCGCCAAGTACCGCAACTCCGGCCAGACCTGCATCTGCACCAACCGCTTCCTGGTGCAGGACGGGATCTACGACGCCTTCGCGGAGAAGATGGCGGAAGCCGCCAACCGCCTGAAGGTCGGCAACGGCGTCGAGGACGGCGTCGCCCAGGGGCCGCTGATCGACATGGCGGCCGTGGAGAAGACCGAGGCCCATATCCGCGACGCCGTCGAGAAGGGCGGCCGGGTGGTGGCGGGCGGTCACCGCCACGCGCTGGGCGGCCAGTTCTTCGAGCCGACGGTGATCACCGGCGCGACCCCCGCCATGGCGGTGGCCCGGGAGGAGACCTTCGGGCCGCTGGCGCCGCTGTTCCGCTTCCGCGACGAGGCGGAGGCGATCCGCATGGCCAACGACACCGAGTACGGCTTGGCCTGCTACTTCTACACCCGCGACCTCGGCCGCACCTTCCGGGTCGCGGAGGCGCTGGAATACGGCATGGTCGGGATCAACGAGGGGATCATCACCACCGAGGTGGCGCCCTTCGGCGGCGTGAAGGAATCCGGCCTCGGCCGCGAGGGCTCGTATCAGGGCATCGAGGATTACCTGAACACCAAGTACCTGTGCGTGGGCGGGCTGGGGGCGTAGGGGCCGCGTTCACGATGACCCGCAGGGGACCTGACGGGTGCTCTCACTGCGGGCAACCGGGTTCACACACCTTGGCTTGGCACTGATGCCTTGAAAGAAGGGCGCTTTTCCCTCCCCCTTGTGGGGAGGGGTCAGGGGTGGGGGTGGTGCAGACGGCACCGCACCGCTCAATCCTGCCCCACCCCCGCCTCCAACTCCTCCCCACAAGGGGGAGGAGAGCGGGTGCGGTGCCTGCAGCCTACCGCCCGCTCGGCGCCGCGCCGCTGCCCGTGGTCCCGTTGCCCGAGCTGCTGCCGGCGGGCGCGCCGGGGGTGCTGACGCGCGGGCCGCCGCTGGTGCCGGGCGCCATGCCTGTGCCGGTGGAGCCGGTGCTCTCCATCGTCCCGGTCCCGCCCACCGCGCCGGACTTGTTGACGTTGCCCTGGTTAGAGCCGCCGGTCTGCGGTGCCTGGGCCAGCGCCGCGCCGGACGTGGCGAGCACCAGGGACGTGGCGAGGGCGAGGATGGTCTTCGACATGAGGGCTCCTGAACCGTCGGAATGACGTCGTTTCAGGCCAACCCGGGGGTCCGGGGATGGTTCATGGTTCAGCGGGCGAGCGCCTCGCGCCACGCCGTCCAGGGCCAGCGCAGGGGCTCCCCGCCCGCGGCCGGGGCAATCGACACCGTCGCGGTCCGACCGCTCACCAGCCGCGGATCCGCGGTGCCGCCGTCGAGGGTGATCCGCACCGGGATACGCTGGGCGAGGCGCACCCACGAGAAGGTCGGGTTGACGTTGGCCAGAAGGTTGGTCGCGTCGCTGCGGCCGGTCTCGCCGATGCCGCCGGCGATGCTCGCCACACGGCCCATGAGCACGCCGTCCTCACCCATCAACTGGACGCTGACCGGCGCGCCGACGCGGATGCGCGGCAGCTTGGTCTCCTCGAAATAGCCCTCGATCCGGACGGTGTCGCGGTCGATCAGCGCCATGACCCCGCGGCCGGTGGTGACGTAGGCGCCCGGCCGCAGCTCCATGTTGGTGATCCGGCCGTTGACCGAGGCCCGCACCGCCGAGCGCTCCAGGTTGAGCTTGGCGAGGTCGCGATCCGCCACGGCCTGCTCGTACGCGGCCTGGGCGGACAGGTCGGCCGCCTTGGCGGCCTCGACCTTCTGCTGCGACACCGCCGCGTCGCTGAGCTTGCTGTAGCGGGCATAGTCGGCCGCATTCTGCTCGGCGGTGGCCTTCCGGCCCTGGACCATCGCCTCAGCCTGCCGCAGCCCGAGGCGGAACCGGTCCGGATCGATCCGGAACAGGACGTCGCCCTTTCGCACGACCTGGTTGTCCTCCACCAGCACCTCGGTGACGAGGCCGGAGACGTCGGGCGCGACCGCCACCACGTCGGCGCGCACGCGCCCGTCCCGGGTCCAGGGGGCGTCCATGTAGTAGTCCCACAGGCCGAGGCCGACGATCAGCGCCGCGGCGACCATGCCGAGGGTGACCACGAGGCGGCCGAGGACGGAGAACAGGGCGGTCATTGCAGGGTCCGATGGGCGAGGGTCACGACGCCGCCGAGAAGGACGACGTAGAGGGCGAGGTCGAAGAGCGGCCGGTGCCAGACGAGGCGGTAGAAGCCGGTCGCCGCGAGGAGGCGGCGCAGCGGCAGGCTGAGCGCGAAGGCCAGGGCCATCCAGAGGGCGAGGCCCGGCACGAACACGCCGTAGAGGTCGATCTCGCCCATCATGCCGCCATCTCCCGATCGCTCGGCAGCGGCGCCGCCTCCCGATAGCCCGGCGCGTCCGGGAAGAGCCCGCGGCGCAGGCCGGTCAGGCCGATCAGGGCGGCCCGGCGCTCCGGCGAGGGAGCCGCGCCCGCGACGGCATCGAGGCTGTCGTCCAGGGCGGCCAGGAGATCAATGTCCGGCTCCCCGGCCTGCCTCCGCAGCTGGCGCGCCGCCAGGGCCAGAGCGTGGTCGACCGACACGCGCGCGGCGCCCGCAAGCCGCCGGCGCACCCGCCGGACCTCCACGAGGTTGATGCCCACCCGCACGTCGGCCAGGAGATCGCCCATCGCCGCCGCGGTCTCGGCGGGCAGCACCGCGAGGCGGGGGGCGATGAGGCCGATGCGGTCGAGCATCAGGGCCGCGAGTTCGAGCCCGTGCCCGGTGCCGCGCCCGTCCGCCGCCGCGGCGAGGCTGCGCCGGTTGATGCGCACGAGCCGGCGGGCGCTCCGACCGGCGCCGATCGAGCGGATCAGCCGGGTCACCACGGCGCCCACCCACATGCCGACCACCGAAGCGACCACCGAATTGGCGAAGGGCGCGAACTCGCCGCTGTAGCCGTTCTGCAGCGCCAGCATGGTCGCGCCGTTGAGGGCGGCGCCCATTCCCATCGGGGTGTAGCGGGGCTGCGTCATCGCCAGCCCACACAGGATCAGCGCCGGCGCGAGCGCGAGCGCGAGCATCTCGAACGTGGTCACCAGCGGCAGGACCGCGAACAGGTAGAAGCCCGCCGCCAGGGCGCCGACGAGTGCCGAGTTGGTGAAGCCGAGGATCTGTGGGGTGGGGTCGTCCTGGGCGGCGAAGAGGCAGCAGGCGACGGCCCCCATCATCGGCGCCGCGGATCCGTCGGGCCAGCCGGTCGCGATCCAGATGGCGCAGCAGACCAGCAGGCCGACGAACACCCCGAAGGCCGAGAACGCCGCCAATCCGTGATCGCGATGGCGGATCCCGCGCACGCGGGCCGTGTAGGCGAAGGCGAGTGGCGCCGCCGGCGCCGTGCCGGCGGCGAGATGTCCGCGGAGCACGCGCAGGTCCTGGCGCAGGTCGATGACATCGCGCAGACGCACCGAGAGGCTCGCCAGCAGCAGCGTGGCCCAATCCGGGTTCTGCCCGAGTGCGGGCTCGAACTCATCGACCCGGCGACGCAGCCGCGCGGCCGTCTCCGGATCGTCGTCCTCGCCGGCCAGCCAGACGGCGAGGTCCGACAGGAAGGCGCGGACCCGGGACGGGAGCGCCCCGGCCCGCTCCAGCGTCGCGACCCGGTCGGCGACCGCGGCCACGATCGGCAGGACCATCAGCATGTGCTGCCGGAGCGGTGCGAAGGCCTCCGCGGCACGCTCTGCACCCGTGGCTTCGTTGCGGAGCGCGAGGCCGAGGGCGTCGAGCCCGATCGCGTCCGAGGCCAGCCGCAGGCGCACACCCTTGCTCTGGCCGGTGCTGCCGGCATCCGGCGCCCGGGCCGCCGCGAGGGCGCCCAGCGTCCAGGTCCGGGCCTCGGCGAGCCACAGGTTCAGCCGCTCGACGATCACCGGGGCCGCCGATTGCGGCAGCACCAGCGTGGCGACGAGGCTGGCGCACAGGATCCCGAGCGAGATCTCCTCGGCGCGCGCCACCGCGGTGTCGAAGATCGCGCCGGGATCATCCACCGCCGGGAAGCCGATCAGCGCGGCCGTGTAGCCGGCGAGCATCGGCAGGTAGCTCGCGGGCGTGCGGTCGAGGAGCGAGACGTAGAGGCACAGGGCCACCCAGAGCGCCACCGCGAGGCTCAGCAGGATCGGCTCGTTGACGAGGTTCGGCACCAGCACGACGCTCACCGCCGCGCCGAGCCCGGTGCCGCAGAGGCGGTAGACGGCCTTCGAGCGGGTTGCGCCGGAGAGGACCTGACTGGTGATGTAGACGGTGCCGAGCGCCCAGTACGGCCGCGGCAGGTCGATCCAGAGCGCCAGGAACAGGGCGAGCATCGCCGCCGCGTAGGTCTTCAGCGCGAAGGCCCAGTCACGCCATCCGGGGAGGGTCACGAGGCCGCCTCCCATTCGGGCTCGGCGGCCGCGCGGCCGTAGCGCTGAAGCGCCGCGAAAACCCGGAGGCTCGCTTCGAGATCGGCGCCATCGACCTCAGCGAAGACCCGCGCGCGCAGGGTCGAGAGTTCGGCCTCGATCCGCTCGAAGACCTGCCGGCCGCGCGGCGTGAGGCCCAGCACCTTGGCGCGCCGGTCCGACGGGTCCTCGCGACGCACCACCAGCCCGGCGGCGGCGAGCTGGTCGATGAGGCGGACCAGGGAGGGGCCCTCGATGCCGACGGCCTCCGCCAGGACGTTCTGGCGCGGCTCTTCGTTCATCCGGCCGATGATGATCAGCGGGTGCGCGCTCGCATCGGACAGGCCGTGCGCCTCCGCGACGGTGTTGGCCGCGCGGCGCCAGTGGCGTCCGGTCGTCAGGAGGGCGTGGGTACAGGCCTGCTGCAGCTGTTCGCGCGTCTTCGGATCGTCGATGCCGGGCATTGGCCAAATCCATCGCCGCGAGGATCCGACAAAAGGCGGGATCGATTGGCTCGCGTGCTGATAGATAGCATCATATCAATTTGGACAGCGAGATAACTTGTGGCGCCAGGGTTGCGAGAGGCGAATGGGTCCGCCCCTTTCGCACGCTTTGCAAGCGTCATCGGAATGCACAAGGCATCCAACCCCACACCGTCATTCCGGGTCCGCGCAGCGGAGCCGGAATCCAGAGCCGCCGACGCGCCTTACCTCGACGGAACCGGCGGTTCTGGATTCCGGGCTCGCCTGCGGCGCCCCGGAATGACGGGGCGGGAGCCGCGAACGGTATGATTGCTTGTCCCGACCCCGCCGATCCGCTCTCGTGTGCCTTGGCTCGCTCCGGCACCGCAGACGCCCTATCCGCACCGGGACCGCGCGTCGGCCGCGGCGTCACGCCGGATGCGTGTTGTGGATCTGGTCGAAATCCAGGGACGCCGTATCGATCACGATCTGCGTCCGGCTGATCACTTCGAGCTTGCGCAGGATCTCGGAGACATGGGCCTTCACGGTCGAGTCGCCGACCTGGAGCTCGTGGGCGATCTGCTTGTTGAGCTTGCCCTGCCGGATCATCATCAGAACCCGCAGCTGCTGCGGGGTGAGCCGGGCGAGGCGCTCCGGCAGCGGCGCCTTCTTGCTCCGCGGCGCGGGCGCGCTCGCCTCGGCGAGCCCCGGCGGCAGGAACAGGGCCCCGCTCATCACCTCGGTGATCGCCCGGGTGAGCGTCGCTTTGTCCATGGCCTTCGGGACGAAGCCGGCCGCGCCGTGCTGCAGGGCCTCGCGGACGATGCGCGGATCCTCGTGGCCGGAGACGATCAGGATCGGGATGCGCGGAAAACTCGCCCGGATCGTGATCAGCCCGTCGAAGCCGGTCACGCCCCGCATCGACAGGTCGAGGAGCGTCAGGTCGATGCCGCGATTGGCCGCCAGCACCGCGCAGGCCGCCTCGATCCCGTCGGCCTCGTGCAGCACCGCGTCCGGATGCGCGAGGCGGATCGTGGCCGCCAGGGCGTCGCGGAACAGCGGGTGGTCGTCGACGATCAGGAGATGCACGGAGACCTCGGTCCTTCGCTCGAGATCCTCACAGGATCCGCCGAATACGCGGGCGGGAGGTCCGAAGGTGATCGATGCGGCCCCAGGGCGCAAGCGGGTGTTGAGACGACCGCCCTGCCCCGGAGCCTGGGCGTGCCAGCCCGTGAAGGCCGGCACGCTTCCGATTGAGCGCCTTCAGCGCGACGCCACCGTCTTCGGCAGCTTGAACGCCCAGAAGCTGCCGCCCTGGTTGATGCCGGCGGTGGACTTGGCGACCTCGCCGCCCCAGAGCGGCACCGCGCCGCCCCAGCCGGCCGCGACGCCGACCCATTGCTCGCCGTCCTGCTCCCAGGTGATCGGCGAGGAGACCACGCCGGTGCCGACCTGGAACTTCCAGACCTCCTCGCCGGTCTTGGCGTCGAAGGCCTTCAGGAAGCCCTCCGGGGTGCCGGTGAAGACGAGGTTGCCCGCGGTGGTGAGCACGCCGGCCCAGAGCGGCGCCTTGTTCTTGTACTCCCACACGACCTTGCCGGAGGCTGGGTCGATCGCCTTGAGCGAGCCGATATGGTCGCCGAAGACCGGCTTGATGGTGAAGCCGGCGCCGAGATAGGCGGCGCCCTTCTTGTAGTTCACCGGCTCGTTCCAGATATCCATGCCCCACTCGTTGGAGGGCACGTAGAACAGCTTGGTGTCGGGGCTGTAGCCGATCGGCATCCAGTTCTTGCCGCCGAGGAAGCTCGGCACCGCGAAGACCGACTTGCCCTTCTTGTCGTCGCCGGTCGCCTTGCTCGGGTCGCCGGGCCGGTTCTCCTCGTTGTAGATCGGGCGGCCGTTCTCATCGATGCCCTTGGCCCAGTTGATCTTCTCGGCGAACGGCGTCGCCGAGATGAACTTCCCGTTGGTCCGGTCGAGCACGTAGAAGAAGCCGTTGCGGTCGGCGGTGGCGCCGGCCTTGATGGTCTTGCCGCCCTTGTTCAGGTCGAACGGCACGAACTCGTTGACGCCGTCGAAGTCCCAGCCGTCGTGCGGGGTGGTCTGGAAACCCCAGACGATCTCGCCGTTGTCGGGGTTAAGGGCGAGGCGCGAGGAGGTCCACTTGTTGTCGCCCGGCCGCAGCCAGGAGTTCCACGGGCCGGGATTGCCGGTGCCGAAGTAGATCAGGTTGGTCTCGGGATCGTAGGTTCCGCCGAGCCACGTGGCGCCGCCGCCGAACTTCCACATGTCGCCGGGCCAGGTTTCATTCACCTTGCCCGTCATGGTCGAGGGCTTGCCGTTGAGCTCGCCCATGTGGCCCTCGATCACGGGCCGCTTCCACACGACCTCGCCGGTCTCGGCGTCGCGGGCCTCGATCCGCCCGATCACGCCGAACTCGCCGCCCGACACGCCGGTGATGATCTTGCCCTTCACGATGATCGGGGCGGCCGTGTAGCTGTAGCCGGCCTTGAAGTCGTCGATGTCCTTGCGCCAGACCACCTTGCCGGTCTTGGTGTTCAGCGCGACGAGCTTGGCGTCGAGCGTGCCGAAATAGACGTTGTCCTTGTAGAGGGCGGCGCCGCGGTTCACCACGTCGCAGCAGGGCAGGATGCCCTCCGGCAGGCGGGCGTCGTATTCCCACTTCTTCTCGCCGCTGCGGGAATCGATCGCGTACATGCGCGAATACGAGCCCGTGACGTAGATGATCCCGTCCTTGACCAGCGCCGGCTCTCCTGGCCACGCTGCTTCTCGCCGCCGAACGAGAACGACCACGCCGGGACGAGGCCCTTGATGTTGTCGCGGTTGAGGGTCTTCAGCGGGCTGAAGCGCTGGGCCTGCGGGCCGAGGCCGTAGGTGACGACGTCGCCCGGCGTCTTGGCGTCGTTGATGATGTCCTGCTCGCTGACGCCTTCGGCCATGGCCGGCAGGGCGCCGCCCGCCACGAGGGCGGCGACGCCCACCGCGGCGAGGAACCGGGTCCGCATTCTCATGACGTGTCCTCCGTGATCGGCTCCAGTCCGTGCGGCCGGAGCATTCGGGTTTCGGCGTGGACCGCACGAGTCGCGGGACGCCCCCTTGGAGACCGACGCTATCGATGTTCTCAGAGAAGTCTTATTGGCCATTGGTCCAATGAGCCGGCGGGGCATGCTGCCGGAGGCCATGTATTCGCCAGATCAAAGACAGAAATCCACAAGGCGCTGCGGAGAAGCGCGCTTAGCCGGTTTGATGATCGCCGCTGCCGTCATCGCGAGCGCAGCGAAGCGACCCAGGGCGGCGCAGCATCGCAAGACGTGGCGCCATCTGGATTGCTTCGCTGCGTTCGCAAAGACAGGTAATTGCGCAGATCAGGCTATCGACAGGTCGGAATCGCCGATGACCAAATGCGATCAATACCCTTTCGGTGGCGTGTAGGTGACGCCGTAGGTCTCGCAGATCGCCTTGAGCCGGCCATCCGCGTTCAGTGCCGTGATCGCGTCCCCGATTGCATAGGCGAGGTCGCGGGAATCGGTCCTCACCGCCCCGCCGATCTCCCAGCGGGTCTTCACCAGCCCGGTCGAGGGGACCGTGGCGATCGGGTTGTCGTCCTTCGGGGCCTTCGCGGCGGACAGGGCCGCCTCGATCGCCGCGCGGGTGCCGGCCAGGATCGGCGCCTCGCCGGCCAGGTAGGCCTTCGCGGCCTCCTCGAAGCTCTTGTAATGCTTCAGGTTCGGCCGGAAGCGGCCGCCCTGCGCGGTGAGCAGCATCAGGTCGGCCGCGCTCGTGCCCTCCAGGGCCACGGGCTTGTCACCGATGTCGTCGAGCGTGGCGAAGCCCTCCAGCGCGTTCGTCCGGTACGCGAAGGCGATCTCCTGCTCGAAATACGGTGCGGTGAAGAACACCTGATCGTTGCGCAGGGCGAGCTGCCGGTCGGTCGGCACGTGCAGCATCAGGTCCGCGAGCGGCGTGCCGGCGAGGTCGCCGCGCCACAGGTTCAGGCGCAGGTCGCCGTCGACGTTCTCGCCGGCATCGGCGACCCGCAGGTCGAGCTTCACCTTCAGCGTCTCGGCGAGCGCGCGCGCGAGTTCGACGTCGATGCCGCGGGGCTTGCCCTTCTCCTCCTCGGAGAAGGGCGCGTTGTCGCCGTAGACCGCGACCCGCAGAGTCCCGTCGGCCGTAACTTGGTCGAGGGGACGTGCCACCGCCGCCGGCGCGAACCCGGCCGCAAGGAGCAGGCCGCAGAGTCCGAGCAGCACCGGGCGGCGCATCGCGGGCTGCCTATTCCTCATGCTTCGACTCGATGTAGCTCCGGATCGCCCACAGGCCTTCCTGGGAGATCACGCCGTCGAAGGCCGGCATCTTGGTCACGCCGTTGATGACGGCGCCGTGCTTCATGCGCTCGACGAAGTACTCGTCACCCTCCTTGCCCTGCGGCAGGTAGCGCAGGTCCGGCGCGAGGCCGCCCGAGATCATCTCCAGGCCGTGACAGCGGGCGCAGTTCTGGTTGAATCCGGAGGCGCCGATCGAGATCGCGTGGGCGTCGCCCTTGTAGGGGTTCTCGGCGACCCACTCGGTGCCGAGCGGCTTCAGGCCGTCGGTGTTGACCGGTTGCGGCTGGACGTCGCCGTGCCCGAAGGCGCCGCCGGCCCCGACGGCCAGCCCGAGCGCTACGAGCACGCCGCTCAGAGCCGTCTTCATCGTGCGCATTGGCCGCCTCCCTCGTCGTTGGGCGACGGTTATCAAGTGTCGGTGCTTCAACCCATTGTGCTTTGGTACGAACATCCAGCCAATGACTTGTGTTGCACTGCAATAAGACTGGCGTGTGCACCTTGGTCCAATATCGGCGGATTCCTCTTCGCTCATAGAGTCGCTGCAACGACACGTGTTTGCGGGATGGAGGAGACCGGCGGGGATGGAATCTTCCGGCGCGCGGCGGAAGACGGCCTGGGGACGGCTGCTGCCGGCCTGCCTGATCGCGCTCGCCCCGCTCGGAGGTCTTGCAGGCCGGTCCGCTCAGGCCTCACCCGCAGCGGGGCCGCCTTTGACCATCCACTACCTGGAGCGCCGGGTCGAGCGGCCGGTGCCGCTCAACAATGAGGATCCGATCCCGGACGACGAGGGCGCCAGGGGCGCGGAGCTCGGCCTAAAGGACTCCAACGCCACCGGCCGCTTCATCGGCCTGGCGTTCACCCTCGATACGAAGGTCGTTGAACCCGGCGACGACATCGGGGCGGCCTTCCGTGACATGCCGGATCGGCGCTTCGTGGTGCTCAACGCCCCGGCCGCGGACGTGCTGGCGGTGGCCGACCTGCCGGAATCCCGAGAGAGCGTGCTCCTGAACATCGGGGCGCCGGACACGCGGCTGCGCGACGCCGAGTGCCGGAAGAACCTGCTCCACGTCCTGCCCTCGCGGGCCATGCTCGCCGACGCCCTCGTCCAGTTCCTGGCGTTCAAGCGCTGGTCGCGCATCCTGCTGGTCGTGGGACCTGCGCCGGGCGATGCCCTCTACGCCGAGGCTCTGAAGCGGAGCGCCCGGAAGTTCGGCGCGCGCATCGTCGCGGAAACGCGCTACGATCCGAAGGGCGGCGATGTCCGCGACACCGCGCTCCGGGAATTCGCCCTGCCGACCCGAGGGCCGGAGCACGACGTGGTCGCGGTCGCCGACGAGGCCGGCGAGTTCGGGACGAGCCTGAACTACAACACCGCCTCGCCGCGGCCTCTGGTGGGCACCCAGGGGCTGACGGCCGCGGCCTGGGGTCGGCCCGTGGAGGCCTGGGCGGCGGTTCAGCTCCAAGGGCGGTTCCGCAAGCTCGCGGGGCGCACGATGCGGCCCGTCGACTGGGCCGGCTGGATGGCCGTCCACGCCGTCGGAGAGGCGGCGGTCAAGGCGCGAAGCACCGTGCCCGACACCGTCCGGACCATTCTGACGGCCCCGACCTTCGAGGTCGGCGGCTTCAAGGGCCGCCCTCTGAGCTTCCGGGCCTGGGACGGTCAGCTGCGCCAGCCGATCTTCCTGCTGTGGCCGGGCGCCGTCACCGCCACGGCGCCGATCGAGGGCTTCCTCCACCATCGCACGGAACTGGACACGCTCGGCCTCGGACGAGCCCGAGAGTGCCTGCCGGGCCTTTTCCGGACGGTCAGGATGAGCCGCCTCGCGCCCCTCGCGCTCCTGCTCTGCCTCGCCACGCCGGCGCGCGCCGAGGAGATCTTCATCTCGAACGAGCGTGACAACACCGTCTCGGTGATCGACGGCGGCAGCTTCGAGGTGCTGCGCACCTTCCCGGTGGGGCGCCGCCCGCGCGGGGTGACCTTTTCGAAGGACGGGCGCGCCCTCTATGTCTGCGCCAGCGATTCCGACGCCGTGCAGGTGATCGATCCGGATACCGGTCAGGTCCGGCACAACCTGCCCTCCGGCGAGGATCCCGAGCAGTTCGCCCTGGCCCCCGACGGCCGCACCCTGTTCATCGCCAACGAGGAGAACGCCACCACGACGGTGGTCGATGCGCAGACCCGCAGGGTCCTGGCGCAGATCGATGTCGGCATCGAGCCGGAGGGCGTGGCGGTCAGCCCGGACGGCGCCACCGCCGTCACGACCTCCGAGACCACCAATATGGTCCACTGGATCGACACCAGGACGCTCCAGGCCGTCGAAGCGACGCCGGTCGGCCAGCGGCCCCGGTTCGCGGCCTTCTCGGCGGACGGGACGCGGCTCTGGGCGTCGTCGGAGATCGGCGGCTCGGTCGCGGTGATCGACGTCGCGAGCCGCAAGGTGATCGAGACGATCGCCTTCGCCGTGAAGGGGATCGCGGCCGACCGGATCCAGCCGGTGGGGATTCAGCTCGCGAAGGATGGCCGCCACGCCTTCGTGGCGCTCGGTCCGTCCGACCGGGTCGCGGTGGTGAACACCGCGACTTTCCAGGTCGAGAGCTACATCCTGGTCGGGCGCCGGGTCTGGCAGCTCGCCCTGAACGCGGCCGGCACGCGGCTGTTCACGACTAACGGCGTCTCCGGGGACGTGACGGTGATCGACACCGAGACGTTCCGGCCGCTGCGCACCGTGAAGGTCGGCCGCTTCCCCTGGGGCGTGGCGGCCGGGCCGCCGGCGGATGCCAGGGCGCCGGACGGACGCGCCGCCGGGGCGGCGCCGTGAGGTCTTGCAGGTCGTACGCTGCGGCCTGTCTTCCCGTCCGGGCAGGATGGCTGCGCGCCGCACTCCTGATCACTATCCTTCTGCTGATCCTCCCGGCCCAGGCCGGCCAGCTCGATCGCGCCGCCCTCGAGACGTATTTTCCGCCGCCGCTCGTCGTCGGCGAGAAGGACGACGCGGTCCCGGTCTGGCCGATCCTGAAGCAGCAGGCCGGGTCCTACGAGGTCTTCGCCTACGCCTTCGAATCGATCGATCTCGCGCCGATCCCCGGCTTCGGCGGGACGCCGCCCGATCTGCTGGTGGCACTCGCCCCGGACGGCACCTTCCGGGACGTGAGGGTGATCAGTCAGCACGAGCCGGTCTTCCTGGAAGGGCTCGGCCCGGAGCCGCTCGTCGCCTTCGTCGAGCAATATGCCGGCCTCTCCGCCCGGCAGCCGATCCGGGTCGGGCGGCCCAATGCCCGATCGGCCGGCGCCTCGCCGCAGACAACCGTCGACGGCATCTCCATGGCCACGGCCTCGACGCGGGTGATCAACCAGTCGATCCTGGCCTCGGCCCTCGCGGTGGCGCGCCAGAAGCTCGGCTTCGGGGCCGGCGCTGTCGGCCTCAAGGTCGAGGCCAGGACCGACCTCGACCAGCCGCTCGGTCTCCCGGAGCTCCTCGCCCGGGGCTGGGTCAGGCGGCTCACGGTCACGAACGGCGATGCGGCCGCCGCCTTCAAGGGGACCGGCGTCGAGGATCGGGCCGACGGCCCGCCCGATGCGGTCCTGACCGATCTGTATGTCGCCTATCTCAACGTGCCGGCAATCGGCCGCAACCTGCTGGGCCAGCTCCGGTTCGACGCGCTCATGCGCGAACTCGGGCCCGGCAACCACGCCGTGATGGTGGTAAGCGCCGGACCGGAGGAGGCCCCCGAGAACCCGATCGGCGAGCGCTTCGTCCTGGGGGCCGTGCCGGACCGGCTCGCGGTGAGCCAAGGCGGTCTCATCGTGAACGCCCGGGACATGGCGGTGGAGCGCCGCGACGCCGGCCTGCCCGAGGGTCTGCCGCCGGGCAATTGGACCATCCTGCGGATCGATCAGGCGGCGGCCTTCGATCCGTCCGCGCCCTGGACGCTCACCGAGACGGTCGTGCGCGAGCGCGGGCAGATCCTGTCGGAGAAGATCGCCCGGACCTTCACGGTCGAGACCACGCTGCCCGCAGACCTGTTCACCCGAATTAAGCCGGCGGATGGCCCGAGCTGGATCGATCCCTGGATAGCCCGCGCGCCCGAACTCGGTTTGGTCGGGCTGATGCTGGCGGTGCTGGTGCCGGTCCTGGCGCGCCAGCGCGGGCTGGTGGCCAACCGGCGCCGCTTCGCGGACTTCCGGCTCGTCTTCCTGGCCCTCACGCTTGGCTTCGTCGGCTGGTACGCCCAGGCCCAGCTGTCGATCGTGACCCTCGTCGGCCTCGTGCGCGCCGCCACGGCGACCCACGACCTCGCCTTCCTGCTCTACGATCCGCCCTCCCTGCTGCTCTGGGCGTTCACGCTCGCCGCGCTCGTCGTCTGGGGCCGCGGCACCTTCTGCGGCTGGATGTGTCCCTTCGGCGCCCTGCAGGAATGCGTCGCCCTTCTGGCGCGGCCGCTGCGCATCCAGCCGATCACGGTTCCGGCGGGCCTCGACCGGGTTCTACGGCAGGTGAAGTACGGGGTGCTCGCCGGCATTCTCGTTGCGGCCGCCGCCGGTTCGCCGCTGGCCGATACGGTCTCGGAGATCGAGCCGTTCAAGACCGCCATCACGCTGTACTTCGTGCGCTCCTGGCCCTTCGTCGCCTACGCGGGCAGCCTGCTGGTGCTCAACCTCTTCGTCTACAAGGGCTTCTGCCGCTATCTGTGCCCGCTCGGCGCCGCCCTCGCCGTGCTCGGACGCGTGCGGGTGCTCGACTGGATCCCGCGCCGGGCCGAGTGCGGATCGCCCTGCCAGCTCTGCAAGGTCCGTTGCCGCTACGGCGCCATCGCGCCCTCCGGCCGCATCGATTATCCCGAGTGCTTCCAGTGCATGGACTGCGTCACGATCATCCAGGATCCCGCGCAGTGCGTGCCGCAGGTGATCGCACGCAAGCGGACGCGCCGGGCGGCCCCGCAGCCGGTCCCGGTCGCATGAGCCCGCACTGGCCGCGTGATCCGGCGCGCCGGCGCATTGTTGTCGGAGCCGCAGGCCTCGCCGGAGCCGCCGGGCTCGCGGCCTTCCGGGCCTCCGCGGCCGCCCGGGGACTGGCGCTCCGGACGCGCGCGGGCCTCGCCTTCGGCACCACCGTGGCGCTCACCGCGGCCGGTCCGGACGCGACCGTCGCCGAAGCCGCGTTGACCGATGGCTTCGCGGCCCTGCGTGCCGTTGAGCAAGCCGCCAGCCTGTTCCGTCCCGACAGCGCCCTGGCGCGGCTCAACCGCGACGGCGTCCTGACGGCGCCCGATCCGCACCTCGTCGCGCTGCTGCGCTTCGCCCTCGCCCTCGCGGCCGAGACCGGCGGCGCGTTCGACCCGACGGTGCAATCCCTCTGGCCGGTCTGGGCCGGCGCGGCCGCCCGGGGCACGCGACCGGACGACCGGGCGGTCGAGGCCGCCCTCCGCCAAGTCGGCTGGCATCGCGTCGGCCTCGAACCGGACCGGATCACCCTGGAGCCGGGCACGGCCCTGACCCTGAACGCCCTGATCCAGGGCTACGCCGCCGACCGGGTGATGGCGGCGCTCCGGGCCCGCGGCATCGGCGACGCGTTCGTGGATACCGGCGAGTTCGGCGCCGCGGGGGCGCATCCCGACGGCACACCGTGGCGCCTGGGCCTCGCCGATCCCCGCGACCCCGCCGCACTCGCTGCCGTGATCGCGCCGTTCACGGGCTTCGCCGCGACCTCCGGCGACTACAACATGAGCTTCTCGGACGACCGGGCGGACCACCACATCTTCGATCCGGCCAGCGGCCACTCACCGCGCTTCTTCTCGTCCGTCACCGTGACGGCGCCGACGGGGCTCCTGGCGGACGGCCTGTCGACCGCCTGCATGGTGCTCGGGCGCGAAGGCGGGATGCGGCTCGTCGGCGCTCATGCGGGCTGCGCCGTCCGATTCACCGATAAGACCTGACGGCCCACGAGGCGCCGTCCGCCGCGCACCGGCCGAGGCGGGGCCGCGTCGTGGCTGTCGTTTCCAGTCGGGAACACGTCGAGGATCGCAGCCGCACCGTCATTCCGGGGCGCCGCAGGCGAGCCCGGAATCCAGAGCCGCTGTCCATGCAGGATCTTGGCGCGTCAGCGGATCTGGATTCCGGGCTCCGCTACGCGGCCCCGGAATGACGTGGCGAGAACAGGATCCGGACGGCATCCTGCCCGACGTCTGATCCCCATGTGCGGAACCTCACCCGTAAGAGCCCCAGCCCGCTTGCTTCCAATCATGATGGGCGTCATGTTTCTCATACATGATGATCATCATGTTCAAGGATCGGAGATCGACCATGTCCAGCAAGCCAGCCGTTCTCGTTACGGGCGCCTCGTCGGGGATCGGCGCCGTCTACGCCGACCGCTTCGCCCATCGCGGCCACGACCTCGTCCTCGTCGCCCGCGACGGCGAACGGCTGAACGGCCTCGCCGAGCGCCTGCGCCGCGAGGCCGGCGTGACCGTCGACGTCGTTCAGGCGGATCTGACCCGGACGGAGGATCTCGTCCGCGTCGAGGCGCGCCTGCGCGAGGACGCCCGGATCGGCGTGCTGGTGAACAATGCGGGCGCGGCGCTCTCCGGGCACTTCGCCGAGCAGAGCCCGGATCAGACCGCCGCCCTCATCGGGCTCAACGTCACGGCCCTCACCCGGCTCGCCGGCGCGGTCGCGCCGCGCTTCGTCGCCGCCGGGACCGGCGCCATCATCAACATCGGCTCGGTGGTCGGCTTCGTCCCCGAATTCGGCATGGCGGTCTACGGCGCGACCAAGGCCTACGTGCAGTACCTCAGCCGGCGCTCCACCTCGAGGTCGGGTCGAAGGGCGTCTACGTCCAGGCGGTGCTGCCCGCCGCGACGCGGACCGAGATCTGGGGCCGCAGCGGCATCGACGTGAACGCCCTTCCGGCCGTTATGGAGACGGGCGATCTGGTCGACGCCGCCCTGGTCGGGTTCGACCGCCGCGAGACCGTGACCATCCCGCCGCTGCCCGATGACGGCCAGTGGCGCAGCTTCGACGCGGCGCGGGCCGCGATGATCCCGAATCTCGGCCAGACCCGTCCGGCGGAGCGCTACCGCAACGCGGCCTGATCGCCGCGATCCCGGCTCGGGCTGCCCGGGCCGGGCTCAAGCTTCGCGGCGCGCGTTCCAGAACACGAACTGGTCCTGGACGATGTCGCGGATCTCGCGCCGGTACGCGGTCCGGTAGAAGTACTGGCCGAGCGGCAGGTACGGCACCTGGACCATAGCCGCGGCCTGCAGGTCGCGGGCGATCCTCTGCCGCCCGGCCTCGTCCGGCGCCTCGATCCAGGCTTCCCGCAGCGTCTCGATCTCGGGGATATCCGGCCAGCCGAAGAAGCCCTTCTGGCCGCCGCACCGCAGCACCTGCTCGCCGACCGGGTTGGTCATGTCGAGGCCCACCCAAGTGGTGCTGAAGATGTTCCACCCGCCCTGGTCCGGCGGCGCCTTGCTGGCCCGGCGAGTCACCAGCGTGCCCCAGTCGGAGACGACGTACTGCACGTTCATCCCGAGGCGCTGGAGCAGGTCGTGCATCACCTCGCCCAGGGCGCCGAGCACGGGGTTGTCGCTGGCCGACATCAGCACGACGCGCTCGCCCTTGTAGCCGGCGGCGATCAGGTCCTTCTTCGCGCGCGCGAGGTCGCGCTTGCGCGTCAGGATGTCGAGGCCGGCATCGCTGGCCATTGACGTTCCGGGCGTGAAGATCCCGACGCCGGTGCGCCGGAGCTTCTCGTCGTCGCCCGCCGCGGCGGCCATGAAATCCTCCTGCGTCAGGGCTTCGAGGATCACGCGGCGGACCGCGGGCTTGTCGAAGGGCGGATAGAGGTGGTTCATCACGGCGGTGCCGAGATTGCCGAGGCGCCCGGCGAGCTGCGTCACGATCTGCGGGTTGCCCTGCAGGGACGGCAGCAGATCGTTGATCGGGTTCTCCCACCAATCGACCTCGCCGTTCTGCAGCGCGGCCGCGGCGGTGCCGGGATCGGGCATGACCTGCCACTCGACCCGCTCGAAATGCACCCGCTTCGGCCCGGCGGCCCAGGAGACCGTGCCGCTCTCGCGCGGCCGGTAATCCGGATTGCGATCGTAGACGACCCGGGCGCCGACCAGCCGCTCCTTGGTGTTGAACCGGAACGGGCCGGATCCGATCACCTCGGGGATCTGCTGCGCCGGGTCCGTGGCGGCCGGCGCTCGGGCATGATCACCAGAACGGGTGGCCCGAGCTTGGCCAGCGTCTCCAGCATCAGCCCGTAGGGCCGGTTCAGGCGGATGACGAAGCTGCGGTCGTCCGGCGCGCTCATGGCGTCGGTGCGGGCCATCAGCGCCTGGCCGAGGCTGTCGCGCTGCGCCCAGCGCCGGATCGACGCGATGCAGTCGCGGCCCCGGACCGGCTCGCCGTCGTGGAATGTCAGACCGTCGCGAAGACGGAAGGTCCAGAGCGTGCCGTCCGCCTCGACATTGTGCCCCTCGACCATCTGCGGTTGCGGCTTCAGCTGCGCGTCGAGGCCGTAGAGTTGGTCGAACACCATCAGCGCGTGGTGGCGGGTGATGTAGGCGGTGGTCGTGACCGGATCGGCGATCGTGAGATCGGATTGCGGCACGTAGCGCAGGACGCTGGCCCGTGCATTCTGGGCGAGCGCCGGGCGCGCCGGCAGGAACGGCAGGGTTCCGGCCGCGGCGGCACCGCGGAGAAAGGAACGTCGCAGCATGGTCTCGAACTCCGGACGCGGGCCCGCGCCGCAGGAATGTCCGGGCCGGAGCGGTCGCGGCATTCCGGACAAGGTGCGGACGTGGTGATGCTGCCAGGCTGCAAGAGACACGCCCCTCCCCATGCCCGCGGCGCAGACCCTGCATTCAGAATACTGCGGGATTAACCCCCGAGATCGAGAGGAGAGCGCGTGTGACCGAGGCGATGCAGCCGTATTGGCCGACGGGATCCTGGGAGGACGCGGATCCCGGCGCGGCCGGATTCGACGCCGGGCGTCTCGCGGAGGTGGTCGTTTACGCCGAGGCCAACGAGAGCGCTTGGCCGCGCAGCCTGTACTATCCCGACGGTCGCTATGTCGGGATCGTGGAGTGGAACGAGCGCGGGCCGTGGAGCGACATCGCCGGTCCGGTAAGCCCGCGCGGCGGGCCCGCCGGCGTGATCCTCAAGGGCGGCCGGCGCGTCGCCGCCTGGGGCGACACGCGCCGGCCGGACATGACCTTCTCGATCGCCAAGAGCTATCTGGCCGTCCTGGCCGGTCTCGCCCACGATGACGGGCTGATCCCCGACGTGGACGCGCCCGTCCGCGACAGCGTGCCGGATCCGCTGCTCGACGGACCGCAGAACGGCGCGATCACGTGGCGCCACCTGCTGCAGCAATCGAGCGAGTGGGAAGGCACCCTGTTCGGCAAGTCCGACCAGGTGGACCATCATCGCCAGATCGGCCCGGGGGCCGACAACAGCCGCAAGGGCGAGAAGCGGCCCTTGCGCCCGCCGGGCACGCATTACGAGTACAACGACGTGCGGGTGAACCTGCTGTCCTACTGCCTGATGCGCCGCTTCGGCCGCGCCCTGCCGGAGGTGCTGCGCACGCGGATCATGGACCCGATCGGCGCCTCGCAGGACTGGGCGTGGCATGGCTACGACAATGCCTGGGTCGAGATCGACGGCGCCCGGGTTCAGTCCGTGCCAGGCGGCGGCCACTGGGGCGGCGGCCTGTTCATCGGCGCCGACGACCATGCCCGGTTCGGGCTTCTCATCGCCCGCGGCGGCGACTGGAACGGGCGCCGGATCCTGTCGGAGGGCTGGATCCGCGCCATGCTGACCCCCTCGCCGACCCTCGACAGCTACGGCTATCTCTGGTGGCTGAACCGCGGCGCGGCGGCGAAGCCGCACCTGCCCGCCTCGGCCTTCAGTGCCCTCGGGGCCGGCAACAACGTCATCTGGTGCGATCCGGACCGCGACCTCGTCGCGGTCCTGCGCTGGATCGACAAGGCCGCTCTCGACGGCTTCCTGCTCCGCCTCGTGGCGGCGCTGCGGGATTAGGCCTGCGCCAGTGCCGCGATGGTCTCGGCCATCGCGCGCGCCCGGGGCACGAGCGTCGCGACCTCCAGATACTCCTCCGGCGAGTGCGCTTTCCCGCCGACCGGTCCCACGGCGCAGAGCGTCGGACAGCCGACGCTGGCGGTGAAGCCGGAATCGGCGCAGCCGCCGGCGAACTCGCCCGCGACCGGCGTGCCCTGCCGGGCACTGACCCGCGCGTAGGTCTCGAACAGCGCGCGCGAGGCCTCGTCCTGCACCAGCGGCAGGAACTCGCCCTTGATGGTCAGGTGCGCGGTGGTGTCGGGCACGGTTGATTCCGCCACGATCGCGGCGATCCGGTCCATGGCCGCCGCCCGATCCGGCGGGGTCACGTAGCGCAGGTCGATCTCGCAGGTCGCCCGCGGGGCCACGGTGTTCACCGACTGCCCGCCCGCGATCAGCCCGACATTCACCGTCGTACCGCGCTCCAGATCGGTGATCGCGTGGAAGGCAACGGTCTTGTGCGCGAGTTCCAGGATGGCGCTGCGCCCGTCGGCATAGTTGCCGCCGGAATGGGCAGCCTTGCCGCGAACCTCGAGGACCATGAACACGCCGCCCTTGCGGCCCGTGACGACGTTCCCGGTGGGGCGGCCGGGCTCGGAATTCAGCACCGCCCGGGCGCCGCGCGCGGTCTCCTCGATGATCGGCCGGCAGGCCGGCGAGCCGATCTCCTCGTCGCTGGTGAACAGGCCGACGAGCGGCACCGGCGCGCCGGCCCGGTGGAAGGCCGCGAGCACGAAGGCGTTCATCACGAGGCCCGCCTTCATGTCGGCGACGCCCGGCCCGTAGGCGCGGCCGTCCGCGATCCGGAACGGCCGATGGGCCACCTCGCCCTTCGGGAAGACCGTGTCGCGATGGCCCATCAGCACGACCGGTCGGTTGCCGCCGCCGGACCCGGCGACATGGGCCTTCAGCGCGTCGCCGTAGCCCTCCACCGGGACCGTCGTGACCGGGATGCCGTGACCGGCCAGGAACTCAGCGATGCGGGCGCCGACCGCGTCGACGCCCGGCTTGTCGTAGGAGCCGGAATCGATGTTCACCAGCCTCTCGAGGAGGGCCAGCATGGCGTCCTCCTGCGTGTCCAGCCAGCCGAGGGCGTCGGCGTCAGGTGCGGTCATGGGGATCCTCGAATGGAGCGCGTCGGATAACGGGCTCGAAGGTCTTTGCGCGCGGAGCGAAGCAACCCAGAGGCGCTCCGCTTGCGGAGGTCGCGCTGCCCTGGATGGCTTCGCTCCGCTCGCAAGGACGGCGCCGTTGCGCCGTGACCCCGCATGAAAAAAGGCGCGCCTATTCCACGGTGACGGATTTGGCGAGGTTTCTGGGCTGGTCGACGTCTTTGCCCATGATCACGGCGGTGTGGTAGGCCAGCAGCTGGATCGGCACCGCGTACACGATCGGCGCCACGCTCGGCTCCAGCGCCGGCATCGTCACCGTCGCCAGCGTCTCCAGACCGTGCGCCGCCGCGCCCTGCGCGTCCCCGATCAGCACGATCCGCCCGCCGCGCGCGGCCACCTCCTGCATGTTCGACACCGTCTTCTCGAACACCCCGTCGTGCGGCGCGATCACGATCACCGGCACGCTCGCGTCGATCAGCGCGATCGGACCGTGCTTCAGCTCGCCCGCCGCGTAGCCCTCCGCGTGGATGTAGCTGATCTCCTTCAGCTTCAGCGCACCCTCCAGCGCCATCGGGTAGCTCGTGCCCCGGCCCAGATACAGAACGTCCCGCGCCTGCGCGACCTCGCGCGCCAGACCGGCGATCGCGCCCTCGTGGGCCAGCGCCTCCGCCATCAGACCCGGCACCCGGATCAGCGCCTCAACCAGCCGCGCCTCGCCCGACGCGTCCAGCGTGCCCCGCGCCCGCCCCGCCGCGATCGCCAGGCACAACAGAACGGTGAGCTGGCACGAGAACGCCTTCGCCGAGGCCACCCCGATCTCCGGACCCGCCAGCGTCGGCATCACCACCGACGATTCCCGCGCGATCGTCGAGCTCGGCACGTTGACCACGCTCAGCGTGTGCTGGCCCTGGCTCCTGGCGTAGCGCAGCGAGGCCAGCGTGTCGGCGGTCTCGCCCGATTGCGAGATCACCAGCGTCAGCCCGTCCCGCTAGCGGCGCCTCGCGGTAGCGCGCCTCGGAGGCCACGTCGATCTCCACCGGCAGCCGCGCCAGCTGCTCGAACCAGTAGCGCGCCACCAGACCGGCATAGTACGCCGTGCCGCAGGCGGTGATGTACACCCGGCTGAGCTTCGCGAAGTCGAACGGCAGCGCTTCGGGCAGCACCACCCGGCTGTTGGCCAGGTCGACGTAGTGGGCCAGCGTCCGGCCGACCACCTCGGGCTGCTCGTGGATCTCCTTGGCCATGAAGTGGCGATACGCGCCCTTGTCGATCCGGTAGGCCTGGGTGGCGATCGTCTGGCGCGGGCGCTGAACGACCGCCCCGGACGCGTCGCGGATCTCGGCGCCGTCGCGGGCGAGGATCGCCCAGTCGCCCTCGTCGAGATAGGTGATCGCGTCGGTGAAGGGGGCCAGCGCCAGGGCGTCGGAGCCGAGATACATCGCGCCCGCGCCGAAGCCGATCGCCAGCGGCGCGCCGTGGCGGGCGCCGATCAGCAGGTTGTCCTCACCGGCGAACAGGAAGGCGAGCGCGAAGGCGCCGCGCAGCCGCGGCAGGGCGGCTTCGACCGCCGCCACCGGCCCGAGGCCCTGGTCGATGGCGCGGCTGACGAGCTGGGCGACGACCTCGGTGTCGGTCTCGGTCTCGAACACGACGCCGTCGGCCTCGAGCTCCTGCTTCAGCGCGCGGAAGTTCTCGATGATGCCGTTGTGCACGACCGCGAGGTGCCGTGTGGCGTGGGGGTGGGCGTTGGTCTCGTTGGGCCGGCCGTGAGTGGCCCAGCGGGTGTGGCCGATGCCGATCGTGCCGGTGAGCGGCTCCTGCGCGAGCTTGGCCTCGAGGTTGGCGAGCTTGCCGGCGGCGCGGCGGCGTGCCAGCCGGCCGTGCTCGAGGGTGGCCAGCCCGGCGGAGTCGTAGCCGCGGTATTCGAGCCGGCGCAGGGCCTCGATCACCTGCCCCGCCACCGCGTCGCGCCCGACGATGCCGACGATGCCGCACATGGTTGTGTCTCTCGCTCTCGCGCCCGGAGCGCCGCGCAATCGTGCCGCGCGGCGCTCGGGCTGCCCCGCTCAGCGCGGCGCCAAGCGTGAGTTGTACCGGATGGGGGCGGCGCAGAGCGAGTCCCGGCCCCGCTCGGGACTTCCGCGGCCCCGAATCAGGAGCTTTTGCCGCGCCGTGCCTTCTCGGCCTGCAGGGCGGCGCGCTTCTCCCTGGCCCAGCCGGGCTTCGTCGCCTGCCGGCCGCGCGCGACCGCCATGGCGTCCGCCGGAACGTCGTCGGTGATCACCGAACCCGAGCCGATATAGGCCCCCTCCCCCACCGTGACCGGCGCCACGAGGGCCGAGTTCGAGCCGATGAAGGCGTTCGCGCCGATGGTGGTCCGGTGCTTGAGCACGCCGTCGTAATTGCAGGTGATCGTGCCGGCCCCGACATTGGCCTTCGCGCCGATCTCGGCGTCGCCGAGATAGGTGAGGTGCGCGGCCTTGGCGCCTGCGCCCATATGGGCGTTCTTCAGCTCGACGAAATTGCCGAGCTCGGCGCCGGTCTCCAGCACGGCGTGGCCGCGCAGCCGCACGAACGGTCCGATCCCGACGTCCGCCTCGAGTCGCGTATCTGTCAGATGCGCGAAGGCCCGCACGGTGCAGCCGTCCCCGACGCGCACCCCCGGCCCGAAGACCACGTTCGGCTCCACGATGACGTCGCGTCCGAGCACGGTGTCGTGGCTGAGGAAGACCGTCTCGGGTGCGATCAGGGTGGCGCCGCCGAGCATGGCGCTGCGGCGCAGCCGGTCCTGGATCGCGGCCTCCGCGACGCTGAGCTGCGCCCGGTCATTGACGCCTTGCGCCTCCGCCTCGTCCACCGGCACGACGGTGACCGCGAGCCCGTCGGCGACCGCGAGCGCCACGGCGTCGGGTAGGTAGTACTCGCCGGCGGCGTTGTCGTTGCCGATGCGGGTGAGCAGCGCCAGGGCGTGGGGGCCCGACAGTGCCATCAACCCGGCATTGCAGAGCGTCACGGCCCGCTCGGCCGCGCTGGCATCCTTCTCCTCGCGGATCGCCAGGACTCGGCTGCCTTCGGTCAGCACCCGCCCGTAACCGGTGGGAGTCGCGGTCTCGAAGGCCAGCACCGCGACCGCCGCGCCATCGGCCAGCGGTGCCCGCAGCCTCAGGAACGTCTCGGCGGTGATCAAAGGCGTGTCGCCGAAGGCGATGACCACGTCGTCGTCCGGATCGGCGAGCACGTCCCGCGCCGCCAGCACCGCGTGGGCAGTGCCCAGCCGCTCGGCCTGCGGAAAGACCTGCGCGCCGGGAGCCTGCCGGGCGATCTCGGCGGCGACGTCGTCGCGGCCGGGCTCGGCCACCACGGCGATCCGGCCGGCGCCCGCCGCCTGCACGGCGGCCAGCACGTGGCCGAGCATGCTGCGGCCCGCGATCCGATGCAGCACCTTCGGCAGGTCCGAGCGCATGCGCGTGCCCTTCCCGGCCGCCAGCACGATGGCGGTGAGGCTGCGGGACGGTGTTCCGGTCGCGGTCATGGCAGGTCCAGGCGTCGTCATTCGGCGCCACGGATGGGCCGGACGGCGGTTTCGCGCAAGCCCGGCCGTTGGCTCAGCGCGGCGCCAAGCTTTCGCTCAGCGCAGGGCCAGGGCGGCGTGGTGGGCGGATCCGTGGGCGAAATGCTCGCGGCGGCGCTCGATCGAGCTCGGGATCCGCAGCGATTCCCGGTACTTCGCCACGGTGCGCCGGGCGATGTCGACGCCCTCGCTGCGCAACTTCTGCACCAGCGCATCGTCGGAGAGCACGTCGGCCGGCGTCTCGCCGTCGACGAGCTGCTTGATGCGGTGGCGCACGGCCTCCGAGGAATGCGCCGCCATGCCGGCCGCACCGGGGATCGCCGCGGTGAAGAAGTATTTCATCTCCAGGGTGCCGCGGCTCGTGCCGATCGCCTTGTTGGAGGTGACGCGCGACACCGTCGATTCGTGCATGCCGATCGCTTCCGCCACCGTCTTCAGGTTGAGCGGGCGCAGATGCGTGACGCCGTGGACGAAGAATCCGTCCTGCTGGCGCACGATCTCGGTGGCGACCTTGAGGATGGTGCGGGCGCGCTGCTCCAGGGAGCGGGTCAGCCAGTTGGCGTTCTGCAGGGCCTCCGACAGGAAGGCCTTGTCGCCCTCCGCCGAGGCGCCGCGCACGACCCGGGCATAGTAGCTCTGGTTCACCAGCACCCGCGGCAGGGCCTCGCCGTTGAGCTCGACCAGCCAGGACCCGTCGGGGGCGGCGCGCACGAACACGTCGGGCACCAGCACCTCGACCGCGCTCGACCCGAAGGCCCGTCCCGGCTTGGGGTCGAGGCGGCGGATCTCGCCCAGCATGTCGGCGAGATCCTCGTCGCCGACGCCGCACAGACGGCGCAGGGCCGCGAAATCGCGCTTGGCCACGAGATCGAGACGGGAGACCAGGGCCTGCATGGCCGGATCGAACCGGTCGCGCTCGCGCAGCTGGATCGCGAGGCATTCCGCGAGATCCCGAGCCGCGATTCCGGGCGGGTCGAAGGTCTGCACGAGGGACAGCACGCGCGTCACCAGAGCCGGGTCGGCCCCGAGACGCTCGGCCACGCCGTCGATGCCCTCGCGCAGGTAGCCGGCCTCATCGACGGCGTCGATCAGGAAGCCGCCGATCAGGCGCTCGGCGGGATCGCGTGTCGCCAGCTCGAGCTGGCTCGCGAGGTGGTCGCGCAGCGACGTCTCGGCCGTGAGACTGGCCTCGAAATCCGGCGCTTCGGCGTCGAAGCTGCCGCCGGCGCTGCCGTAGGGCGGCGGTGTCAGCGAGAGCATGTCGCCGCCGCCCGCCTCGCGCGCCTGGACCGGCGCCTCGTCGGGAAAGACGTTGTCGAGCCGCGTGTCGAAGTCGCCCTCGATCTCGCCGCGGCTCGCATTCAGCTCAGTGGAGAGCCAGGAATCGGGCTCCGGCGCCTCGAAGCCGTCGGCATGCGACTCGTCTTGGTGAGAGCCGGATTCCGAGGCGTCGCCTGCGCCCGACAGCTCGGGCTCGGCACGCTCGAGGAGCGGGTTCCGCTCCAGCTCGGCCTCGACATACGAGGCAAGATCGAGCTGCGACAGTTGCAGGAGCTTGATCGCTTGCAGGAGCTGCGGCGTCATCACCAGGGCCTGGCCCTGACGCACTTCCAGCCGTTGCACCAAACTCATGCGAGGCCCCGATGCCCTTCCAGCGCGGTTCACCAGCCCGAGCGGCGGTGCTCACGGCATGGTTCTTGCTTGTCTTGCTGCGCCGTGTGTAGACCGATGGAGAGCGCACGTCAAAGCGCGGCGACGTACTCGGGTGTTGGCAAGTGCAGGCCGCGCGGCGCACGTAGCAAAGCAGCCACATCGGCACGGCTGCCTGGGCCAATCTGAGGATCGGTCTTTAAGGAAGCTTTGCATTCCGCATCGGGGCCGATTCTCGTGTGTTGCCCGTTCTTCCGAGATCTCTGGTTTGTCTGATAGCGGACGCTCCCTGCATAACGTGCAATATCCGCTCGCGTTCGTGCGGTGATCCGAGCAGTCTCGCCGTGACGCTTCGTCTCACCAAACTGTGTCGGCGCGTTTTCGGCTGCTTCTGCGCACCTCACGGCGATGGCTCATCAGAACAGCTTGCTGGCGTCCCTCTCCGAGGCGGACAACGCGCTGCTCGCGCCGCATCTCGAACCTATCGAACTGCCCCTCGGGATGGTTCTGGTGGAACCGGCCAAAGTCATTGCGCATGCCATCTTCATCGAGACCGGCCTGTGCTCGGTGGTTTCGGGCCTGGCGGAGGGCGGACGCGTCGAGGTCGGATTGTTCGGCCGTGACGGCATGGCGGTGCCGACGCTGATCCTGGGTGTCGATACGATTCCCCACCAGATCTTCATGCAGGTCGCGGGCCGCGGGCAACGTATTCCCGTCGCGGCCCTGCGCGCGGCCGCCGAGGCCAGCCGGTCACTGCGCGATCTGCTGCTGCGCTACGTGCAGACCTTCCTGGTGCAGGTCGCCCAGACCGCCATCGCCAATGCCGGCACGCCGGCTGAGGAGCGGCTCGCGCGCTGGTTGCTGATGTACCACGATCGCCAGGACGGGGACGATCTGTCGGTCACGCACGAGTTTCTATCGATCATGCTCGGTGTCCGCCGCCCCACTGTCACGGTGGCGATCCACACGCTGGAAGGGGCCGGGCTGATCCGGGCCCGGCGCGGGCGCATCCGTGTGCTGAGCCGCGCGCGGCTGGAGCAGGCGGCCGGCAACACGTACGGTCCCGCGGAGGCCGAGTACGAGCGCCTGATCGGGCCGCTCAGGGCGCCTCACGGAACGCTGGCGTAGGGCACCTCCGCCACGACAGCACCGCCCTCGTCGGTGATCACGAACGTGTCGGCCCGCCAACGGCGCGGCGCGCCGTAGATGTGAGGCAGGCGCCGCATTTCGCCGACGATCTCGCGGGCGAGCGCCTGGGCGGCGGCCCCGTCGGGCAACTCGTCGCCTTCCTCGTCTTGGATCAGCGTGCCGTGCCGACGAACGTTCAGGTAGAAGCGGGGCAGGTCTTCCCTCCATGATCCTCATTCGGGATCGGCCGCCGCGCCGTCCCGGCATCCTGACTTTCAGGACCTTCCTGCTGAGCGATCGTGCCGCCAGCGACCGAAGGCGGCGCTCGCCGCGAAATGCCGCAGGCCTAGTTCCCCGCGGCGGCCCCTTCCATTGGACCTTCGTGCAAGCCTGGAAGCAGGGCTGCGCCGCGCCCGCGCTCGGAATGGCGGCGCGGCCGCCTTGATGCAGGGCCAGCTTTCTCCTAGGGAGTGTGTACTTTCCGACAGTCGCGAGCGGCTGCCGGAGGATTCCCGTCACCTTGTGTCCGCTGGAGAGGCACCCGTGCCTGGGTGAACAGCCGGTCCTGCGGCTCGGGGCCGGTGTGGTTCGACCCACACACAGGTTAGCGACAGGGGATGGGGGGCGGATCACGCTCCGTGTTTGCCCGTGAGGCTCCGCGCCGTGCGCTACTTCACCGACTTCATCGAAGGCCAGGACGTGTCCCGCGACGAGGAGGGGCTGGATTTCGCCGAGCGGCAGGAAGCCTGCCGCTCGGCGGCGGAAGCTCTGGTCGAGGCCGCGCACGACCTGCTCCGCGGCAAGCCGAAGCTTCCGCCGCCCGGCGGCGCCGCCGGTCTGCAGCTGGAGGCCCAGGTTCGGGACGAGGCCGGCACCGTCGTCTTCCGTGCCCGCCTCGCCCTCGATCTGGAGTGGCAGCCCGCAATCGACTGATCCGGCAGGCTACCAGCCGCAATTCGGCACCGGCGGCTGCGGTTTCGCCAGGGCCGCCTTCTCGATCTTCACCAGCGGCCCCCAGGCGTATTTCTGCGCGTAGGGCGTCACGTTGGCGAACAGGCAGCCGAGCTGGAAATCGGTCGCGCCCATCTCGCCCGAGAAGCCCATGCAGTCGAGGAACGTCCAGGTCTTGGGCACCGGCGTCATCGACCGCCAGCGCGGCATCGCCACCGGCGAGCAGACCTTCACGGCTCCGGTCCCGTCATCCGCATCGAGCGCGTCGCCGGGACGGGGCTCGACAGCCCAGGCGGAGGCCGTCGCCAGCGCCAGCAGCACCGCGAGGGCGCGGACCGGCATTCTTGCCGGGGTGAAGCCGTATCGGATCATCGGATCAGCGCATCGTCCACCACAGCGCCGCGAGAATCGCGAAGCCGATGAGGTTGTAGAGGATCGCCCAGAGCCAGACACCCAGGATCGCGTGGCTCGGCTGGCGCGGCTTTTGACGGCCGAGGCGCAGCCGGTTTCGATCCTCCGGCGTCGGCCAAATGGCGCTCTTGGGCGCCCGGAGCAGGCGCGTGAGCGTCTCGGGCAAGTGCGGGTCGGGCGAGTGCGGGTCGGGCGGTCGTTCGCCGTTCATGACGGGCTCGCATGCGTCGCCGGACCGACCGGCCGTGGGGCGATCGGGGCTTTCACGCGCCGGGCGGCCCAGTCGCACACAGCCCTGAACCCGCCGGTCAGAGGACCGTTCCGGGGGCTTCCGGATAGTACTGGTAGGCCCAGGTCTCGGAGAGCAGCCGCCCGCCGGCCTTCAGCTGCAGCCGCATCTCGACCGGGTCCGGACCCTCGGCGTAGACCTTGAGGAACACCCGCCAGGGACTGGGCTTGCCGTAGGGCGCCCAGGTGGCGCCGACCTCCTCGGCCTGACCGCGCGTGAGCGTGAGGACCACCTCGGCCTTCTCGGGATCGAGGCCCGCCAGGGCCGCGCCCTCGAATTCGAGCACGAATTGCCGCACGAGATTGGCGCGGCCGGGGCGCCGGTCGACCTCGGCGAGCCAGGATCCCTTGGTCGCCCGCGTCGCCACGCAGCGGGCGAGATCGGTCGCGACCGGCTCCTGCACCGGCCAGCGCAGGCGGTAGGCGAAGCTGCGCGCGCTCCCGGCCTTCGGCGGGTCGTCCGGGACCCACAGGGCGACGATGTTGTCATCGGTCTCCTGATGGGTGGGGATTTCCACCAGCTGCACGCTGCCCGCGCCCCAATCCCCCTGCGGCTCCACCCAGAGGTCCGGCCGGTTCTCCTCGAAGCCGTCGCCGATGTAGTGGTCGAAGGACCGGTCCCGCTGGAGCAGGCCGAAGCCCCGGGGCGACCGGTCCGCGAAGGCGCTGACGCTGAGCCGCGGCGGGTTGTTGAGCGGCCGCCAGATGATCTCGCCGCCGCCGGTCTGCATCAGCAGGCCGTCGGAATCGTGCACCTCCGGCCGCCAGTCGCTGGCGAGGAACCGGCTCATCCCCTCCGAGTACCAGAGCATCGAGGTCAGCGGCGCCATGCCGAACCGCTCGACGGAGCGGCGCATGTAGAGCGTGCAGGCGACGTCGATGACGACGTGCGGCTCCTTGCGGGCGACGAACCGGTAGGCGCCGGTCAGGCTCGGACCTTCGAGCAGGGCCAGCACGGTGACGGCGCCCTCCGCGGCCGGGCTGACGTAGAAGCGGGTGAAGACCGGGAATTCCTCCGTCTTGCCCGGTCCGGGCGCGGTGTCGATGGCGATGCCGCGGGCGGAGGCGCCGTATTGCTGCCCGTCGCCGGCGGCGCGGAAATAGGATGCGCCGAGGAAGGCGAGCCAGTCGGCGTCATCGCCGGGCTGGCCGGCCGGGGCCTTCTGGAACCGGAACCCGGCGAAGCCCGCCCCGTCCGGGACGTCCTTGGCCGGATTGCCGGCCGGGTAGGTGAACAGGTCGTGGCTGTAGAGCACTTCGCGGGCCTGTCCGCCCTCCAGGGCGAAGACCTTCACGGGGTGCCGGAAGAAGTTGCCGAGATGGAAGAAGGTCACCGGATAGGGGCTGTCGGAGAACAACGCCCGGCCGGGCGGGTAGCGGATCTCCTGCAGCGGCCCGTAGGTCAGGGCGTCGAGGGCCTTCGCGGCGGGCGCCTCGGGCGGCGGCGCGTAGGGCCGGTCGCGCAGGCTCCGGGCGAGGTCGTTCAGCCGGTCGAGATCCATGGGCTCGGGCGACGCGAGACGCGGCCCCCCGGCAGCGGCCCGGGCAGTGCCGGGGAACGGCGCGAGGGCCAGGAGCCCGAGGGCGGTCAGGACGCGGCGCGTGATCAAGCGGATGCCTCGGCGATTCGACCTGGGCCTCGCGGCCCGCGTCGCGCTCTAGCCATGCCGGGGCGACGGTGCAATTTCCTCAGGCGCCGCTCAGCTCCGCGGCCCGCACGTGCCCGTGGCACCGGTCGCCGACCAGAGTTCCGCCCCGCCCCCCGGGGCGCACTGTCCGGGCAGCGCCAGCGTGATCAGCTTGGACAGCACGCGCGCCTCGTCCTCCTGGTAGCCGATCTCCCCGACCATGCGGCCGGTCTTGTCGAACAGCGCGACGGTGGCCGAATGCTCCATCGTGTAGTCGCCGTCCTGGGTCGGCACGCGCTTGTAGGCGACATGGTAGGCATCGGCCATGCGGGCGACCTGATCCTTCGTGCCGACGAAGCCGCGGATTCGTGGATCGAACGAGGCCAGGTACTCGCGCAGGGAGTCGGGCGTGTCGCGCTCCGGGTCGAGCGTGACGAAGACCACGTTGAGACGGTCCGCGTCGCGGCCCATCCGGCCGAGGGCGCCGGCCAGCGTGGCGAGCGTCGTCGGGCAGACCTCCGGGCAGTGGGTGAAGCCGAAGAACAGGGCGGTCGGCTTGCCCAGGAGATCGGCCTCGCTCACCGGCCGGCCGTCGAGATCCGCCATGGTGAAGGCGCCCCCGGTCTTGCGCGGATGGCTGAAGCGCGAGCCCTGCTGCAGGACGATCGCCCCCGTGCCGGCGGCGACCATCGCGACGAGACCGGCGGAGGCGATGAGGGCGATCGGGCTCGGTGCCATGCTGTGACCTGCGAGGGCGCATCGTTGCCCGCAATATGGGGTGCGTGTCGATCCCCGCGATGTTCCTGCGGCGTCCCGGCCGCTCGGCCGCGGCCCGGGGAACACGCCCTGGCAAGCCCGGTTGGCAGGATACCGGCGGTGACGGGCATCCCGCGTCGTACGCTGCGGCGCCCTGACGGGACAGGTCTGTGCCCGCACGGATCCCGGTGGGGCTCGGCCCGGCCCGGCCGCACCACGAACAGCTATAGGAGCCCGGTTCAGATGGCCCAGCAGATCCCTGTCGACCCGCAGGCCCGGGCCGATGATCCGCACCGCGACGCCGAGCGAGACGACGCCACCCACGCCATCACCGACGACGTCGCGTATCAGCGTCATGTCCTCGTCAACGTGGTCTTCGTCGGCGAGCCCGGCGCGGGCGACCGTGGCTGGGTGCTGGTCGATGCCGGTGTAATGGGCTCGAAACGGGCGATCGAGGCGGCCGCGCGGGCGCGCTTCGGCGAGGGCGCGCGGCCATCCGCGATCGTGCAGACGCACGGCCATTTCGACCATGTCGGCGTGCTGGAGGATCTGGCCGCGCAGTGGGAGGTCCCGGTCTACGCGCACGCGCTGGAGCGGCCCTATCTCGACGGCAGCGCCGCCTATCCGACGCCCGATCCCAGCGTCGGCGGCGGCCTGCTCGGCCGGCTTTCGCCGCTCTTCCCGACGCAGCCGGTGGATGTGTCGAAAAACCTGAAGGACCTTCCGGAGGACGGGACGGTGCCGCCCCTGCCCGGCTGGCGCTGGATCCACACGCCGGGCCATGCGCCGGGTCACATCTCTCTCTGGCGCGAGGCCGACCGGACGCTGATCGTCGGCGATGCCTTCGTCACGACCGCGCAGGAATCGGTCTACGCGGTGGCGGTCCAGGAGCCCGAGCTGCACGGACCGCCGATGTACCTGACGATCGACTGGGACGCGGCGCGCACCTCCGTACGGACGCTGGCGGCGCTCGATCCGGAGCGGGTCATCACCGGCCACGGGCGGCCGCTCCAGGGACCGGAGATGCGCCGCGCCCTCAAGGCGCTGGCAGACGATTTCGACCGGGTCGCGGTCCCGAAGCACGGGCGCTTCGTGGAGGAACCGCTCCGCGCCGAGGACGGCTCGGCCTACAAGCCGCCGCGGTGATGGCGGGGTGTCTTTCCCCGTCACGCCCGTCCGGGGCGCCGTAGGCGTGTTCAGACCCGCGCGCGGTCGCCAGCCTAACCGCGTCGGCGGGTCTGGATCCCGGGCTCCGCTCCGCGGCCCCGGATGACGGCGTGATCGGCAGCTGGCCGCCTATGAGGCCAGGGCGAGGCCGTCTGTCGGACCGACCGCGTCGCCCCCCGCGCTCAGCACGACGTCCATCTCGGCCTTGGGCATGGCGTGGCCGAAGAGGTAGCCCTGCCCGAAATGGCAGCCTTGATCGGACAGCCAGTCCAGGCTCGCATCCGTCTCGATGCCTTCCGCCGTGGTGGAGAGGCCCAGGCTCGTTCCGAGCTTGATGATGGCGTCGACCAGCTTGGCGCGCTCGTCGCTCATCGTGATCGCGTCGACGTAGCTCCGGTCGATCTTCAGCTTGTCGAACTTCAGCTCGCGCAGGTGATAGAGGCTGGAATAGCCGGTGCCGAAATCGTCGAGCGCGATGCGCACGCCGAGCTGTCGCAGCGACAGGAGGGTGGCGCGCGTCGCCTCCAGATCCTGGATCAGGGCGCTCTCGGTGATCTCCACTTCGAGACGCTGGGGCGGGAATCCGGTCTCGGTGAGGATCGCCAGGATGCGCTGGGCCAGCCACGCGTCCTGGAACTGGTGCGGCGCGATGTTCACCGCGAGAATCAGGTAGGACGGCCACGCGCGGGCATCGAGGCAGGCGCGCCGGATCAGGCTGTAGCTGAGGTCGGCGATCATCCCGGTCTCCTCGGCCACCGGAATGAATTCGGTCGGGCCGACGAGGCCCGGGTCGGATGGCGCCAGCGCGCCAGCACCTCAACGCCCACGATCGTCTTCTCGGGCAGGGAGACCACCGGCTGGTAGTAGGGCTCGATCGCCCCGGTCTCGATGGCGGTGCGCAGCTCCGTCTCGATGCGGGCCCGGGCGCGCAGCTCCTCGTCCATGGTGCTCCGGAAGAAGCGGTAATTGCCGCGGCCGTCCTTCTTGCCCTGGTACATGGCGAGATCGGCCGCGTGAAGCACGGCGTCGGGATCGGCGTGGTTGGCGGCCACGACCGCGACGCCGACGGTGGCGCCGACCTTGAGGTCGTTCTGGTTCCAGGAGACCGGCTCGGAAATGCTGGCGATGACGGCCTGCGCGAGGCGCGTCAGCCCCTCGCTGCCCTGCTCTACTGGCACCAGCATGGCGAACTCGTCGCCGCCGAGCCGGGCCGCGACGCCGCCCGCGGGCAGCTGCTGCTGCAGGCGTTCGGCCACGGCGCAGAGAACCGCATTGCCGGCCGCGTGACCGTAGAGGTCGTTGACCGGCTTGAACCGGTCGAGATCGATCAGCAGGACCGCAGAGGACGGCTCCGCACCCAACGTCGCCTGGGCTCGCGCGACCGCATCGATGAAGCGGCGCCGGTTGGCCAGCCCGGTCAGGCCGTCATGCCGGGCGATGGCCTCCGCCTGCGCGGCCGCCGCGTCGCGCTGCAGCATCAGCCGGCGGAGGAGGATGGATTTGCGGACGCTGGCGCCAAACAGGGCCACGCCCATGCAGGCGGCGAGCATCAGCAGGTCGTTGAGACCGTAGGCGGACATCGCGGCGTTCAGGGAGTCGAACGTTCCAAGCGTGACGCCGACGAACCAGATCCCCGCGCCGATGACGAGCAGGCACAAGGTCTCGTATAGCTCGCCGCGGCCCCATGTGGTCGGCGACTCGTTCGGCATGCTTTGTGTCCGGATTCCAGGACGCGGACAAAGCATGCCAAATGCTAAGAGGCTGTGAACTCCAGGATCACCAAAGTCTCTGCTTCGACTGATGGCTTCGTTATTTTGGTTGATACGGGATTAAGGCAATACTCCACGTCTGCCGAGCCCCGGCTTTGCGAAGGCACAGGGCTCGGCCGACACGTCGGACTAGCCGCCGCCCTGGCCGGAGGTGCCGCCGCCGGCGCTGCCGTTCGGCACGGACCGCTCCGGAAGGTTGGCGTTTCCGCCCGCGGCCGAGTTCGTGGTGATCGTCTCGGCGCCGGTGGCGCCGGGGGCGATGACGATGTCGGCATCGCTCCCGGTCGTGTTCGGCTGGATCTCGGTGATGGCGCCGGTGGTACGCGGGCCGACGAGGCCCGGCCCGGCCGGCACTCCCGTCTGGGCAAGAGCGCTGGCTGGCAGCGTCATGGGCAGCGTCATGGGGAGGAGCACGGCCAACGCCGCGGCTGAGAAGCGCATTTGATGTCTCTGGTTGGGCAATACGCGACTGCGGCTACCGTGACGGCCCGTGAACCGAGGGACAAGCAGCAGGGTATGGTTGGTCAACCAGCTGAAACGGATCCGGTTTCTGTATAAATCCACACGCACGGACGTTTATTGAAGGTGACGAGCCGCCATAAATCTTAGTCTATGTCGATTTCTGGCCTGATCGACCGGCATGAAAACGCTGATCCATTGATCAATTCGGGCCCCTACGTGCCACATACGAGCGCGCGCGGCTGCCGCCGAACACCGCACGAGCCGCCGATTTGAACCGCAGCTTCTCCGGTGCAGTTGAGCGAGTGCTGACATTCTCAACTGGATAGCGAGAGCCCTGCATGAATTCTGGATCAGGTTGCCGCCCCGTCATCGGATCTCCCATCTCGCGTCTTGGCGCGATCCTCACCGCGGCCCTCCTCCTGACCGGGGCCGCCCGGGCCGCCGAGACGATGCCGACCGTCGACCTGACCATGACGGTCGAGAACGGGGTGCCGACCTGCGCCCCGGCCGAGCTGCGCCTGCCGGCTGACACGGATGTCAGCATCAAGGTGCAGAACCGCTCCACGAGCCAGTTCGTCCTCACGGCGCCGCAGATCTTCGAGAACAAGAACGTCCTCCATCACGATGGCGACGTCGTGCACGTGGCGAGCAACGAGGGCTACACCGTCAAGCAGAACGGCAAGGGCGAGATCCGCGTGCGAACGATCGGTGCGGGCCAGTACCCGTTCGGCTGCACCAGCGTGAACGACAAGTCCAAGCCGTTCCGGGGAACCCTGACGCTGACCCCGGCGGCCCGGTAGCCGCGCCGCCTCAGCGCCGCTGGAGCGGGCCGTCCGGCTCCTCCTCGGTGGGCAGCTCGCAGCGATTGTGGATGTCGGTGGCGGCCACGGCGCCGTGCGCCATCGCCACCACCACCTGATCGAGCCCGCGGACCACGCCGCCGGCGGCGTACAGGCCCGGCACGCTCGTGCGGTTGTGCTCGTCGACCGTGAGGGCCCCCGTGCCATCGTGCTCCGCGCCGAGGGCGCGCGCGAGGTCGGAGCGGAGCTTCAGTCCGAGAGCCGAGTACAGCACCTCGAACCGGTGTTCCGCGCCGTCGGCGGTGCGCAGCAGGGTAATCCGGCTGTGCTCGATATCGAGGCCGATGACCGGCGCGTGGACGACCGCGATCCCGTGGTCGCGCGCCCGCTCGCGCGCCGCTTCGTCGAGGTGCAGATCCTGACCCAGGGTCAGCAGCGTCACGTCCTGGGCGTAGGTGCGTGCCACGAACACCGCCTCGCCGAGGCCCCGGTCGCCGTGGCCGATGACGGCGATGCGCTTGCCCCGCGCCTCGTAGCCGTCGCAGATCGGGCAGTAGCGCACCAGCCCGCGCCGGATCGCGTCCGGCAGGTCGGGGAGGTCCGGCTCGACATCCTCGGCGCCGGTGGCGAGGAGAACCCGCCGGGCCTCGATCGTGCGGATGCCGGGTTCCTCCTCCGCCCTGACGGTGGCGCGCAACCCGCCCGGCCGCCGCGCGAGATCCGTGACCAGCCCCGGCAGGATCGTCCCGCCATAGCGGGCGAGGTGCGCGCGCTGCCGCTCGAGGATCTCGGTGCCCGAGATCCCGTCGGCGAAAACCGGGATGTTATGGCTGACCGGGATCCACCCGGTCCGGGACCGGCCCACATCGACCACGAGGCAGCTGCGGCCGAAACGGGCGAGGTAGAGCGCCGCGGTCAGGCCGGCCGGCCCGCCGCCGACGATGAGGCAGTCGAGCAATTGGCCCACCGAGAGCCGGTCCAGCGGCATGGCCCACCCGAACGTTATGACGCATCTCACCGAAGGACCCGTTCGGGCGGCCCTGGGTTCCCCATTCTGCCGTCGCGGCCCGCGCCAAAGCGGGCTGCGCCGCTCCGACGGCGGATCATCCGACCGAGCCGATCCAATGCGTTCCGATGCGTGACACTGCCCTGAACGCGGAGAGCCTCCGCACCTGTCCCCTGCCGATGCCCGAGGCGGGCAGCAAGGAGGCCCGCGGCACCGTTCTGGTTCTGGGCGGCTCGGCGGAGCTGCCGGGGGCCGCCCTGCTCGCCGGAGTCGCGGCCCTGCGTGCGGGGGCCGGCCGGCTCCGCATCGCCACGGTTGCGGATGTGGCGACCGCCATCGGCGTCGCGATCCCCGAGGCGCGCGTTATGGCGCTCGGTGCCACCGAGGCGGGCGAGATCGATCCGGCGGCGCTCGCCGAGCGGCTTCCCGGCCTGACACGGCGCTGCGACGCGATCTTGGTCGGCCCGGGCCTCAGCGCCGGCGCGGCCACGGAGCGGCTGGTCCTGGCGCTTCTGCCCGGCGACGCGCCGACAGGCTTCGTTCTCGATGCCGGTGCTGTCTGCGGACTCGGCGCCCACGCGGAGGCGGTCCGGTCCTGCGGCGGACGGGCGATCATCACCCCGCACGCCGGCGAGATGGCGCGCCTGCTCGAAACGGACCGCGAGACCGTTGAGGCCAATCCGCGGGCGGCGGCGCACCGGGCGGCAGACCGGCTCGCCTGCACGGTGATCATGAAGGGCGCCGAAACCTGGGTGGTGAGCCCGGCCGGTGACACGTGGCTCTATTCCGGCGGTGGCGTCGGCCTTGCAACCTCCGGCTCCGGCGATGCCCTCGCGGGCATCCTGGCGGGGCTCCTGGCCCGTGGCGTGGACAGCCTGACGGCCGCGCTCTGGGGCGTGTTCCTGCATGGCGAGGCCGGCCGGAAGCTCGCCGGCCGGTTCGGGCCCGTCGGCTTCCTCGCGCGGGAGATCGCCGGCGAGGTGCCGCTCCTCCTGCGCGACCTGGCGGACACGACGACGGCGTGAGCCGTTTTTCCAGCCCGCGGCGGAAAGCCCGGGCCGGGCGCGCACTCACGCCGCGCAGGCTGCCATTCCGTTCCGCACCAGCGCCCGGGCCGCCTCGGCGTCGCCGCGGCGGAGCGGCCGGAATTCCCGGCCGGACAGCGCGTTGTACTGCGCGAAGAACGCCTCGACCTCCTCCAGCATGCCCGGACGGAGGTCGCTCAGGGCGTGAACATGCGCATGGGTCGGAGCGTGCTCCGCCACGGCGATCAACCGGTCATTGCGCTCCCAGGTCCCGTCCCGCTCGCGCTGCTCGGCCTCGATCACGCCGACGAGGCGGCCCGCGACGACGCAGCCGGCGACGGCCGGCGCGTCGAGGAGCAGCAGGACGTCCAGCGGATCGCCGTCCTCGCCCTTCGTCGAGGGGATCATCCCGAAATCGTAGGGAAACGACAGCCCCTCCGGCAGGACCTTCTTCAGCAGGAGCGCGCCGAGTTCGGGTTCGAAGCTGTACTTGTTGCGGCTGCCTTTCGGGGTCTCGACAACGATGTTGAGCGCGTCGCCTGTGAAGGCGGACAGGCGGTGCAGCGGCTGAGGATGAGCGGACAACGGGACGACCTCCGGGACGGGGCCCCCGGCCGCGTCACCGGAGGGGAACCCGCCCTCCCCCGGACAGGATCCGGACGCCGAGGCCCTATCGCCCGAGGCGTCAGCCCGCGCGTGGGCGCTCCGGGTCCGGATCGCTCGAGATCGCCCAGGATGCGAGCACGAACGCCATGAAGAACAGGAAGTACTGATTGACCGACAATTCCTCGAACATCATCGACGGGATCAGGAACAGGGCGCTGTAGGTCAGGAACGGACCCGAGACGGCCGGCGCCAGAAGGATGCGCACCAGCCCGGCGATGAGGAGCAGCGCCACGGCGAGGCCGGATTGCAGCGCGAGCGAGACGAAGGCGTTGTGCGGCGTCATGAGACCGGTGAGCGCGCGCAGCTCGTCCCGCCGGGCGATCTCGCCGACCCCAAACGGGTATTCGACCACGAGCTGGAGTGCCGTGACGCCCGACAGGAACCGCTCGTCGAAATTGCCGGCGACGTTGTGGTCTTCGGTGAAGCGCCGCTCGACCGCCTGAGCCAGGGTGCCGGGCAGCGGGAGCTCGCCGGTCAGCGACCAGGCGAGGAGCAGGACGCCCAGCACGCCGAGGGCGGCCAGGACCATCGAGGGCCGAAGATTGCGCCGCATCAGCACGATCAGGATGAAGCCTGGCATGAACAGGCCGGCGCGATTGTTGGTCAGCGGGAAGCTCGCCAGCAGCGCGGCGAAGTACACGAGGTAGATCACCCGCAGGCGGTAGCGCAGGCTCAGAAGCAGAGCGGCGGCGCCGCCGAGCGCGAAGACGTGGCCCGTCTCGTTGCCGGAGATCCAGAGCCCGCCCAGCTTGTCCTGGAAGAAGAGCTTCAACTCCTCGTCGACGCCGTCCAGCGGAACCGCGAGGCCAAAGCGATCCAGCGACGCGCCCGTCGAGGCGAGGAACAGCACCGCCAGGGACGCCAGCATGCCCGCGAGGAGGCCGATGCAGAACGCGTTCTCAATCCGGCGGTCGCGGAACAGCACCAGCAGGATGAACGCCTGAACGACGTAGAGCAGCAGCACGAGGGTTAGGTAGACGTCGCCGCCCTGCTGGTGGGCCTTCAGCACGATGGAGGCGCCGAGGAGCACGACGATGGCGCCGATCGGCGCGATGTTCCGCAAGGCTTCCGCGATCACCGCGCGGCGCAGTCCCAGCCAGGGGATGAGAAGGAACGGCAGGAGGTCGGACAGGCGCTGGAATGGCAGCCCGAAGCTCGAGGTCAGCACGTTGAATTGGAGGGCAACGCCGAGCAGGAAGACGGCCGCGCGGTCGGCAGCGGCGGACAGGGCCGGCGCCTCGTCCCGGATCGGCAACGTCCGTCCCATCATCGTTCCGAACCGTCCGAACGCGCGCCGCCGAAGGCCGGCGCCGGGCAAGGCAGGCGTCTCCGCCCCCCGACCCGACGATCCCGGTCCGGCCGGACGCGGCCCTGCACGCGCAGTCTCGCCCATAAAGGTTGGCGGACCGTGCAGATCAGGCCCTGCGGCGCATGAGGAACCCGAGGGCGCTGTGAACCGTGTCCCGCATGAAGGTCTGGGCCAGCGCCGCGTAGGCGAGGACGCCGATTCCGACGGCCGCGAACAGGCCGAGCCGGTCGCCGAGGGCGGCGTGGATCGGGGCCTGGACCAGCAGGACGAAGCCGGCCATCGCCGCCGCGCAGGCCGTGACCGGCAGGAGCACCCGGGCGAGATGCCGGTTGCTCACCGGCACGAAGCGCCCGGCGCCGACCACGATGGCGGGCGAGAACAGGTAGGCCCGCGCCACATGACCGATCGCCAGCGCCGCGAGGCCGAAGGGGGCTGTCGCGACGGAGGCGAGCGCGCCGAGGCCGAACTGGGCCCCGGCGAGCCGCAGCGCCGTGCCGTTGCGCCCGAGCGCCGTGAAGATCATCCAGAGCATCGAGGTCGCGACGAATTCGGGCGCGAGCAGCGCCAGCATCCGCAGCACCGGGGCGGCCTGGTGCCACTGATCGCCGAACAGGAACGGGATCAGCGTCGGGGCGACGGCTGCCATGCCGAACAGGGCCGGCACCGCCACGAAGGCCGAGGCCGCGGTGAAGCCGTAGAAGGCCGTCGCGAGTTCCGCCGGCCGGTCTTGGAGCCGGGCATAGGTGGTCAGGCCCACCGTGGTCAGGGGGATGACCGCAACCTGGCTGACGAGATCGATGCAGCGCCAGGCGAGGCGCAGATACCCGACATCGGTCGCCGAGAGGAAATACGCGGCGATCACCTCCTGGCTGCGGATCGAGACCACCAGCAGGAGGTAGGTGCAGAACACCCGCGAGCCGAAGGCGATCTGGGCGCGCGCGGCCGCGAGATTCACCCGGCGCGCCGGAATCCAGCGGGACGCCGCCCAGGTCAGGAGCGTCGTCGCCGTGGCGGCCACGAGGCGCTGGACCACGAGGCTCCAGACGCCGTAGCCGGCGAAGGCCAGCGCCAGGGCGACCGCCCCCCCGAGCAGGTTGGAGCCGAGCGCCCGCAGGGCGAGCTTGCGGAAGCCGAAGCTGCGCTGCAGGCGCGCCTCGTGGATAGCGCCCGCGGCGGTGATCACGAAGCAGGCCGAGAGCGCGCACAGGACCGGGCGCAGCTCCGGCAGGTCGAAGATCCAGGCGATCGGCCCCGACAGGGCGATCAGCGCCGCCGCGCACAGGCTGCCCGCCGCGAGCATGACCCAGAAGGCGGTGGCGGCGAAATCCTCGTCGCAATCGGCCCGCTGCACCACCGCGTCCGGCAGCCCGCACCGGGCGACAATCTGCAGGATGTCGATGAACACGGCGGCGATCGCCACCATGCCGAATTCCGCCGGCCCGATGAGACGCGCGAGCACGAGGAACACCCCGAAGCTCAGGACGACATTGCCCACGGAGGCGAGCGCCACCCAGCGGGCGGCGTCGAAGGAGCGGCCGGTCACGTCCGCGCCGGCGCCGAGCCCCGGGACGATCTCGGAGGCGTCGGCGGCCGCCGCGGCCTCGGTAAGGACCGGCGCGCCGGCGCTCACGGGTGGGCTGCCCGGCGCTCGGCGACGAGTTCGGCGTAGAGGTCGAGGTACTTCTCGGCGACGCGCTCGGAGGTCGATTCGCGGATGACGTGCTGGAACGCGCGCTCGTCCGGAAGGTCGCCGCGGCCCCGTGCGATCACCGCCTCCAAGCGCGCGGCGAGTTCGGCATCGTCGCCCGGCGCGAACAGCCAATCGGTGTTGTCCTCGCCGATCAGCTCGGGGATCCCGCCCGAGGCGGCACCGATGACCGGGACACCCATCGTGTAGGCCTCGTAGATCGTCCGCGGGGACGGCTCGGCCCAGAACGACGGCACGGCCAGCACGTCGATCGCGCTCAGGAACTCGGCGGGCTTGGCCCAGCCGACGAACTCGATCGGCAGGCCCTCGGCCTGCGCCTTGAAGCGCGCGATCGAGTCGTCCATCGCGTGGCCGGCCACGAGGCAGCGCCAATTGCCGGGCCCGATCCGGCGGAAGGCGTCGATCAGCGTGCCGACCCCCTTCTCGACGTTGATCCGGCCGAGATAGCCGAAGGTCATCGGCTGCGCCGACCGGTCGATGCGGCGCCGGGCCTCGGCATCGCCGTCCGGGACCGTGCAGGAATAGAAGATCACCCGGCGGCGCTCCGGGGCGAGATGCGTGAACAGGCCGTGATTGACGTGCGTCTTCAGGATCTCGGTCCCGACGCTGACGACCGCATCGACCGAACGGTTGGTGATCTGCTTGCCGGCATTGACCACCTTGCAGCCGAGGTGCCAGCGCTCGCAGGGCTTGCCGTTCTTGAACATCGCGGCGTTGCCGCAGATCAGGTCGTACTCGCAGACCGTGTGGACGATCGGGATTCCGCGCTTGGCGGCCTCGCGCCAGACCAGGGTCGAGACGTCGAGCAGCGAGTGCGTGTTGACGATGTCGGGCCTGAAGTCGTCGAGGACCCGGCCGAACTCGGCCGCGATGGCGAAATTCCACTGCTGCTTGAGCTTCGCCCAGGCACGGCCGAACCGCGTCGCCTTCGGCCAGTCCTCCAGCCAGAAGTCGTTGTGGTGCGCCATCCGGTAGACCGTGACGCCGCCCCGCACGCTCTTGGGCTCCGGCTCCCGGGCGATGCAGGCTGCCGCCACGATGTGGCCGGCTGCCGCCAGCTCCTCGGCGAGGTGCTCCACCGAGCGCTCGGCCCCGCCGACGATGTACGGCGGGTAGAGGGCGCTCAGATGCAGGATCCGGAGCGGCCCGGTGACGGCGCGATGCGCGATGCCATCGCGCGGCGCGCTGTCGACCGAGATGCGGCCGCTGTCGAGCAGGTCACGCGTGTAGGCCGGGGCCAGGGTAGAGGCCGTCATAGGCGGGACTCGCTGAGTTGCGGGCGGCCGAGAGGAGCCGGGACCGTGGCGGATTGGGTGGCGGCGCGGGCGGCGGCGTAGAGGTCGAGGTAGGCGGCCGCCACTTCGGCCGGGTCGGTGCCGGCGCGGATGATCGGCGCGCGCGCCAGACCGTCGGAGAGACGCTCCGGCTCCGCGATGATCCGAGCCATCGCGGCCGCAAGCGCGGAAGCATCGCCGGGCGGGACGAGCCAGGGGCCCGGTCCGATCTGCTCGCCGATGCCGCCGATGGCCGACCCGATCACCGGGACGCCGCGCCCATAGGCCTCCGCCACGGTGCGGCCGAAGGGCTCGGGCCAGATCGGGGGGACCACGAGGCAATCCACCCCGTCGAGGAAGGCGTCGCGCTCCGCGTGACCCAGGAAGGAGACCGGCAGGCCTTCCGTCAGGGCACGGTAGCGGTCGAGCCCGTCCACGGCGCGACCGGCAATGGTGAGGCGCCAGCCCTGTGCCGGCAGCAGCCGGCAGGCCTCGAAGAGAATGTCGGCGCCCTTGCTGGCCTCGATGCGCCCCAGGAAGCCGAAGGTGACCGGCGCACCGGGCGTCCGGGGTCGCCGGTTCGCGCGTGCGCCCGGCTCGATCGGGTTCCAGATCACCCGCTGGAGATCCGCCGGGACCGCGTCGAAGAAGCCGGCGGCGCGATGGCGGGCCAGCAGATCCGCGCCGACGGCCGCGATAGCCGAGACCGCGCGCTGGCACCGGCGGTGCGGCTCCGCGTAGAGCCGGCACTTGAGGTGCTGGCCCGCGCAGGCCTGGCCGTGGCGCGTCATCGCGCCGTTGGTGCAGAGGCTGGTGAAGTCGTGCAGCGTGTGCACCACCGGCACGCCGAGCCGTCGGAGCAGCGGCCAGACCGCCGGGGGCAGTTCCGAGAGCGAGTGGGTGTTCACCAGATCGGGCTCGAAATCCCGCACGGTTCGGCTGAGCTGGACGAGGCTGTGCCGGTTCCACTGCGCGGCGAGCTTGTAGCGGATCCGGTCGAGGCGCCCGCGCTGCGGCCAGTCGAGGATGTGGAACGGCGTCCCGTATCCCATTCGGTAGACCGCGACGCCGTCCTGATGGACCGGCGCCTCGACCTGCCGCGATGCGCAGGCGACCGCCACGGCGTGGCCGAGACCGGCCTGCGTGCGGGCGAGCGTCTCGACCATCAGCTCGGCGCCGCCGACCTGCTCGGGCGGGTAGAGCGAGCTAAGGTGCAGGATGCGCATGCGGCACCTCCCGGGCGGGCGTCGCGCGGCCGGCCTCCGCCAGGGCGTCGAGGAGCACGGCCTCGTAGCGCCGGGCGGTCTCGGCCCAGCTGTAGAGCCGGACATTGTCGTGCCCGCGCGCGATCAGCGCGTCGCGCAGGCCGGGCTCGTCGAGCAGGCGGCGCAGGCATCGGGTGAGCGCCGCCGGATCGGCCGGGTCGAAGGTCAGCGCACCCGCGCCCGCGATCTCCGGGGTCGCCGACCGGTCGGAGCAGATCACCGGGCAGCCGAGCGCTTGCGCCTCCAGGACCGGCAGGCAGAAGCCCTCCGCGAAGGACGGCACGCACAGGCAGAGGGCGTCCCGGTAAAGGGCGGCCAGCCGGCCCTCGCCGATCCGGGACAGGCGCGTCAGCGGCACCGGGGCGCCCGCCAGCGCGGCGGCGATCGTCTCGTCCGGGTCCTCTCCGACATGGACGATGCGGATGTCCGAGCGCCCGAGCGCCGCCACGGCCCGGGCCAGGGTCGCGAAGTTCTTGTTGTAGAGCGCGTTCCCGACCGCCAGCACATACGGTCCCGCGGGGATCCCGGTGGCCGCATCCACGTTCGCCGGGTCGAGCATCGGCGCGGAGGGCACGGTGTCGGTCCGACCGGCGAGCGACGGGTAGCAGCGCCCGAGGTCGCGCCGGGTCGTCTCCGAGACGGCGATCACCCGGGCGCTGTTGCCGAGGACGAGGCGGAAGATCGGATCGGTCGTGAGCGCCTCGCGCGAGCCGATCCGTTCGGGCATCGTGCGGAAGTAGAGATCGTGGACGACGCTGACCCGCGCCCGCGCGCCGAACGCGGCCCCGTAGGGATCGGCGTTGAGCACCACGTCGATGCCGTGGGCGCGGCAGAGCGCCGGAACCGTGACGGCCTGCCGCAGGACTTCGAGCAGCATGATCCGCGGGCGCGGCACCGTGACGATTGCGATCCGATCCCGGATCGCCGGGGGTAGCTGGTCGCGGCTCCAGGGCGAACGAAGCACGATATCGAAGCTGCCGCGCGCGATGAGCCCGGCAATGACCCGGAAGGCGACGAGGGCGACGCCCGACGGCCGGCCGGCGAATTGGCTGGGCATGTTCACGAGGACGCGCGGCATGGCGGCTCTGGCGGCTCGATCGTGAGAGGAGGATGGCCCGCCCGTCAGGGTCGGCCAGAAACCTGAAGAATCAGCGTCGCGAGATCGCGCTGCATGGCGGCGGCCCCGTAGTGAGACAGCGCCCGCGCGCGGGCCAGGCGGGTGCGCGCGACGACGGCATCCGGATCGGCGAACAGGTCGGCGAGGGCCGCGGCGAGGCGATCGGGCCGCCGGGGCGGGACGAGGATGCCGGCCGCGCCGTCGTCCAGGATCTCCGCAGAGGCGCCCGCATCGGTGGCGATCACCGGGACGCCGGCGAGCATCGCCTCGACGAGGGTCCGGCCGAACGGCTCGGGATCCACCGACGGGTGCACGACCGCGTCGACCGCCTGCATCAGGCGGGGCACGTCGGCCCGCTGGCCGAGGAACAGCACGCGGTGCGCGAGGCCCCGCGCCGCGACGCGGGCGCGCAGATCCGCCGCGTAGGCGTCCTCGCCGAACAGAGCGGCGCCCACGACGATGCAGCGGACATCCGGGAGCGCCGCCAGGGCGTCGATGACGACATCCTGCCCCTTCCAGGGCGCGAGACGGCTGAACACGCCGACGAGCGGTCCCGCGGGCAGGCCGAGTTCCGCGCGCAGCGCGGTCTGCGGCCGCGGGTCCAGGTCGAGATCGAGGCCGTTCGGCACGACCGTGATCCGGGACGGTCGCCCGCCGGCGCGGACGAAGGCGTCCGCCGCGGCGCGGGACGGGACAACGACCCGGGCCGCGCAGGCATTGGCGAGGCGCACCTGCACGGCCCGCTGGACCCGGCCGAAATGGGCGCCGTCGAGGATGTCGTGCAGGTGCCAGATCAGCGGTCGCCCGGCCAAGCGCGCGGGCAGCGCCGAGAGCAGGAAGGCCTTCTGCGAGTTGGCGTAGACCACGTCGCAGTCGCGGGCCGCGCCGAAGATCTCGACCGCGATGGCCGCCAGCCGCTTCAGCACGGGCAGCGCCCGCATCGGAGACGCGTCGCGCCGAAGTCCCGAGAGCCCGGCCCCGCGACGCGCGACCCGCGTCTCGAGACCCAGCCCGCGCAGGGCCTCACCCAGCGCGCCGTCCTCGAACAGGAACGCCCTGGCGTCCGTCCAGGGGCGCACGGCGTCGCGCAGCACGAGTTCCGCCCCCGACATCGTGCCGGTGTGGCTCACGAACAGGACCCGCGGGCGGGCGCTGCGTCCGGGCTCGGCCAATCGCGCGCCGGGCGCGATGCCGTGCTCCGAGAGCCCGTCCGCGGGACAGGCGCCGGTCATCGGGCGGCCCCAGCGTGGCGGGATTGCGGAAGCGGCATCGCGTCGTAGGTCATCTGCCGGCCGGAATTGACCATCGTCATGGCGATGCCGAGCACGTGCCCGCCGGCCTGGCGCAGGTTCGCCACGGTCTCGACGGTGTCGGACAGCTGCGAATGGCCGTAGCGGGTGCAGCAGAGCACGCCGTCCACGTGACGGGCCAGCATCGCGGCGTCCATCAGCAGGCTGGTCGGCGGCGTGTCGAGGAGGACGAGGTCGTAGCGACGGCTCCAGCGCAGGAAGTCGGTCATCCGGGCGCTCATCAGCAGCTCGGTCGAATCCGGGGTGGGCGTGCCGGCCGGGATGACGTCGAAGGCACCCGCCGAGACGACGGCCTCGGCCGGGCCGATCTCACCGCGCAGGATCCCGCCCAGGCCCGGCCCGCGTCCGAGCCCGAGCGACGCCTCGAAGTTCGGCCGGCGCAGGTCGCACTCGACCACCAGCACCCGGCGCCCGCTGGTCGAGCCGATGCCCGCCAGGGCGAACGCCGTGAACGACTTGCCCTCGCGCGGCTTCGGCGAGGTCACGAGGACGACCCGGGATTGGCCGCCGCCGGCCAGCATCAGGTGCGCGTGCAGGTTGCGCAGGACGTTCTGCATCACCGGGTCGACGCGCGCCCGGTCCAGGGCCTCGGCGAGCTGGAGTTCCCGGTGCCGGTCGGAGAATCGGCCGACGAGGCCCGGGGCTTCCAGGTACGGCAGCTGGGCGAAGACCGGAGCGCCGGTGCCGGCCAGGAGCTGGGACGGGGTGCGGACCCGCTGGTCGGTCGAGTCGCGCAGCAGCGCCGCGGCGGCCGCCAGGACGCCTGCGAGCACGATGCCGCCCGCCACGAACGGCACGGTCTTGGGCGAGGACGGCTCCTGAGGCAGTTCGGCGAGGCTGACCAGCCGCGTGCTTCCCGTGAGGATGCGCCGCTCGGTCTCCAACTCGCCCGCCCGCTTCACCAGATCGGCGTAGCGGGTGCGCTTGATCTCCGCATTGCGCACCATGCCCTCGATCGAGGCCTCGTCGTCCATGGCGGCCGCGGCCTCGGTCTTGGCGGTCTCCAGCTGGGCGCGCAGCGACTTGGCGAGGGCGTTCGACGCTTCGTAGGACTTGCGCAGGCCCCGCGCGACGTTGGCGATCTCCTGCTCGATGCGCTCGCGCAGGCTCGACTGCTCGGTCACGAGCGCCCGGATCGCCGGATGGCTCGCGCCGAGGAGCGTGCTCTGATTGGACAGCTGCGCGCTGACGGTGCTGAGTTGCTGCTTCAGAGCAATCACGGTCTGGCTGGCCAGGACCGCTGGGGCGCTCTCGGCGCCGCGTCCCCCGCGGCTCTCGATCTCGCCGAGACGCGCGGCCGCGTCGGCCTTGGCGGCTTCGGCGGCGTTGAGCTGCTGGCTGATGCTGGTGAGCCGCTCGGCGCTGATCGGGGCACTCGACCCCTTCAGCAGCCCCTTGCGACGCCGATAGGTCTGGATCCGCGTCTCGTCGGCGCGGATCGATTCGTCGAGCTGCGTGATCTCGGTGTGCAGCCAGTCCGAAGCGGCCTTGCGGCTCGAGGCCTGCGCCTCGCGCTGATCCTCGAGGAACGCGTTGATGAGCGCGTTGGCCATCGTCTGCGCCACTTCGGGCAGGGGCGACCGGTACGCGATGGTGATGATGCGCGAGCGGCCGGAGCTTGCGACCGTGAAGCGCTTGAGCAGGTACTCGGCGAGGGCGTCGTGATTGCTCGTCAGCTTCGTGCACGCGGCCTGCTTCGTCTCCGAGATCTCCTCCGGCTGACCGCGCGTGGCGGCGAAGCGGCACTCGGCCATCACCGATGCGGCCAGGCCGCTGTCGATCGCGAGCCTCAGCAGCCGCGGCGAGCGGATCACCTGGATCTGGCTCTCGATGTCGGCCGGATCGCCGAGCTTCTGGATCCAGGCCATCGAGGCGTTGTGGGCGCCGGGCTCGGCTTCCGCCACGATCACCGAGCCGGTGGCGACGTATTGCGGCTGGATGATCATCAGGGCGGTCGCCGCCAGGGCGACGACGAGGGTGAACACCGTCGCGAATAGGGTGCGGCGACGCCAGATTCGCGTCAGGGGGGCGGCGAGCGGACCGCGGCGCTCCGGCCCGAGGGCGGGGGCGGAGGTGCGGGCCGGAACCCGATCCGCCAGATCGACAGTCAGGAACGACATCGGCGCTGCCCTCAGCCCACGGCTTCGAGGCGCGGCAGAACGCGCGGACGCGTTTCGCAGGAGGCCCGGTGGAGCGCCATCTGCTCGTCGACGAAGGTCGAGAACCGCATCCGGAACAGATCGGCCGAGAAGAGTTCGGCCTGAGCGCGGCATGCCTCGCGGCTGAAGTGGCTCTCCTGCTGGAGAAAGCCGCGCACGCAGTCCGCGATGGCTTGCGGTTCGGGCGTCTCGAAGAACATCCCGGTGCGATGGGGGCCGCGCACCTGCACCGTCTCTCGGGCACCGCCCCGGCCGAGCGCGAGGACCGGCGTGCCCTCGGCGGAGGCTTCGAGCACGATGATCCCGAAATCCTCCTCCGCCGCAAAGATGAAGGCGCGGGCCGTGGCCATCAGATGGCGCAGCTCGTCGTCGGCGACGAAGCCCGAGAAGGAGACGTTGGGACCGGCGATCTCCCGCAGATGCGCGGCATCCGGACCGGTGCCGGCGACGACCAGCTCGAGGTCGGGCAGCATCGCGAAGGCGCGGACCACCGCCTCGACGTTCTTGTAGGGGACGAGGCGGCTCGCGACGAGGAAGTGGTTTCCGCGCGGCCCCTCGAAGCGCTGGCGCGACAGGGTGATGGGCGGGTGGATCACCTCGGCCGAGCGGCCATAAACCTTCTGGATGCGCCGCGCCACGAAGGCTGAATTCGCCACGATGGCGTTCGGGCCGGCCGCCGTGCGGACGTCCCACACGCGCATCTGGTGCAGGATCAGGCGGGCGATCACGCTCTTGATGCCGGCATCGCAGCCGCTTTCCCGCAGATAGGTGTGCTGCAGGTCCCAGGCATAGCGCATCGGCGAGTGGACATAGGAGATGTGAAGCTGATCCGGCCCGGTCAGGACGCCTTTCGCCACCGCGTAGCTGCTCGAGATCACGAGGTCGTAGCCGGCCAGATCGAACTGCTCGATGGCGAGCGGCATCAGCGGCAGGTAGTTGCGATGCCGGGTCCGCGCGAAGGGCATGCGCTGGATGAAGCTGGTCCGCGCCTGCTCGTAGCCGAGCCGTGCCCGATCCTCCTCCGGCAGGAAATCGAACAGCGCGTAGACGTCCGCACCGGGGTAGATTTTCAGCAGTTGCTCGAGGACGCGCTCTGCGCCTCCGACGACATAGAGCCAGTCGTGAACAATCGCGACACGCATCGCAGCTTCCTCGTGGATATGCCGGACGCTGGAAGAAGCGGTTCCGTCCCGGAGTCCAAGACCGGTCGATGTCTCTGGCCGGTCTGCATACAGAGACTAGGGATGGAGGCGCTAAAAAAGAAGTCAACGGCGGCTTGAATTCTGCAGATCCATGTCAATCGGGTCAGAAAGCGCGATGGTAGTGTTAATTTAAGCGTTGGATTAAGGTTAAATTTCGGTCGTAGACCTGTCTTGGTCGCGCGATCCGGCCCTTCTCGACCGCGGGGGCCGGCCTATCGCGGCGCATGTCTGCAGGACATAAGTGAATGCGCGGCGCCCGTGACGCCGGCGTCGGGTCAGGTGGTGATCGTGCCGGGCAGGGATGCCGAACCGATGCGCCACTCGTGCCAGCGCTCGTACCGCCGTCGGAGGGCCGCGCTCCCGGGTGCCTCGACGAACCGGAACACCAGATCCCCGAGGAATGCCGCTGCCGCGAACGCGATGACGAAGATCAGGGCGGCGCTGAGGATGCCCGGCGTGACCAAAGCCAGAACGATCTTGGCGGCGGTATGCAGCAGCACGTTGTGGATCAGATAGAACGCGTAGCTGGCGTTACCCTGCGAGAACAACCAGCGCGCACGCAACACGATTCCGGCGCGCTCCAGCAGGAGCATCGCGCCCACGATCAGGACCGCTGCGGATCCCCAGACCAGGGGCCTGTAGAAGCCCTGAAGCTCGGGGCTGACACCCAGGGCGTAGGCGCCGCCCTGCCCGCCGAGAAGCAGAAGCGCGGCTGCGAGGACGGCCAGGCTGGCGACGCGCCTGACCGGAAACCCGGGGGGCACGGAGCGGAGGCGCTCGTACGCGTAGCCGAGCCCGATGCCGAACGCGAATTCGATCACGATCGGCTTCGTGTAGAACGCCCAGTAGATCCCCGGCACCGGGACGAGCCCGAGCAGGATCAGCCCGAGGAAGAGGCCGGCCGCCGCCAGGACCCGGTGGGTGGACGTCCGGATGAGCAGCAGCCCCGCGAAGACTGCGTAGAAGAACATCTCGTAGTTGAGCGTCCATCCGACCGAGTTCAGCGGTTCGATGTAGCCGCCCCGTGAGAAGGGCAGGAATGCCAGCGACTGCAGCAGGTATTCCGGCCGGAATTCCACGATCCCGACGGGCTTCAGGCCCACCAGTGTCATGAGCGCGAGACCGACGGTCACCAGCCAGTAGACCGGGACGACGCGCGCCACCCGCCGCACCAGGAACGCGCCGGGTCGCTCGGCACGTCCGTGCGTGCTGACGAACATGATGAAACCGGACAGGACGAAGAAGATGTCCACGCCGGCCGCGCAGAAGGCGAGGAGATCCGGCTGCGGCAGGACCGGGCCCGCGTAGAGGCTGAAATGCAGCAGGAATACGAGGTAGGCCGCGAGGGCGCGCAGGACTTGCAGACTGTAGATCATGCGCAGCGGCCACCCGCGGGGCTCGACCCACCCGGCCCGGGCGAGATCGCAGCACCATGCCTGACCGGGGCCCGACAAGTCACGGATTCTCAGGAAACGTGCTGAACAGGCCCCACCCTGTGTTGGTAAAATTAGTGCATACAATTCATCGCAGGGCGCAAGCGCGTCTATTTCTGTGCAGAGACAATCAAAACCGCGTCATCGAAAGTCATTGGAAAGGTGTCGGCGCTGAACATGGTTCGCGCGACATTGCCCCGGCCTGCAGCCTCCGACACGATTTCCTGCTCCGGTGAGGGGGTTCATATTTACTATTAACAAACGGCTTATTTGACGTCGATAGATTCTAATCAATAGTGTGTCCTAAATCGAAGCACGGAGATCCGCCTTGAACATCACCCAAGACATTCGCGAGATTCTCGGGTCCACCGAAGCTTTCGCCGGACGGGCCGATCAGCTCTCCGAGGACGACAGCCTGTTCGATATGGGGCTCGACTCGTTCGGCTCGGTGCAGCTGATGCTGGCCCTCGAGGAGCGGTTCGAGGTCGAGTTCCCCGATGCGCTCCTGAACCGCAAGTCGTTCTCGGCGATCCGGTCGATCCGCGACGCCGTTGCCACCCTGATCAATCGGGAAGCCGCATGAGCACCCTGGCCGCGCGTGCCGAGCGGGCGGCGGCGGTGGCAGCACGCCACGCCGACGCTGTCGATCGCGAAGGCCGCTTCCCCGCGGAGGCGGTCGCTGCCCTGAAGGCCGAGCGCCTTCTGGGTCTTCAGATTCCGGGACAGTTCGGTGGTGAAGGCGCAGGGCTCACGCAGATCGCCGAGCTCTGCAGCATGCTCGGCCAAGCCTGCAGCGCGGCCGCGATGGTCTTCGCCATGCACCACATCAAGGTGTCGAGCCTCGTCACCCACGGGCTCGACAGCGCGTGGCACTGCCGCCTGATGGAGCGGATCGCGCGCGAGCAGCTGCTCGTCGCCTCCTCGACCACCGAGGCCGGCATCGGCGGTGACCTGCGCAACAGCCTCTGTGCGGTCGAGACGACCGGCGAGGTGTTCGCGCTCGGCAAGGATGCCTCGGTCATCTCCTACGGGGCCCAGGCCGACCTGATCCTCGCCACGGCCCGGCGCAACCCGGAGGCGGCGACGTCGGATCAGGTGCTCGTGGCGCTTTTCGCCGACCAGATCGCGCTGACGCGCACCGGGGCGTGGGACACGCTCGGCATGCGCGGGACCTGCAGCGAGGGCTTCCGCCTGGAAGCCCGGGACATTCCCGTCGAGCAGATCCTGCCGAAGCCGTTCGCGGAGATTGCCGCCCAATCGATGCTGGCCTCGTCGCACCTGCTCTGGAGCAGCGTCTGGTACGGGATCGCGACCTACGCCCTCGACCGGGCTCGCGCGTCCGTGCAGGCCGAGGCGCGGCGCCGGCCCGGCAGGTCCCGCCGACGGCCCTGCGCCTCGCGGAAGTGTCCAACGCCCATCAGGCGATGCGCGGCACCATCGTCTCGGCCCTGCGCCGGTTCGAGGACGCGCACGGGGATGCCGACACGATCGGCTCCCTCGGCTTCTGCGTCATGCTCAACAACCTGAAGGTCACCGTCTCCGACATGGCCGTCGACATCGTGCGCTGCGCGCTCGCGATCGTCGGGCTCGCCGGGTACCGGAACGACACGCCCTACAGTCTCGGCCGCCCGCTGCGGGACGTCCTGTCCGCTCCGCTGATGATCGGCAACGACCGCATCCTCGCCAACACCGCCAAGCTTCTGCTCGTGCAGAAGGGCAGCGGCCAGCTCATGAGCGCGTGATGGAATCGTTTTCCTCTCCCCACAGCGATGTCCTGCTCGAGGACGCGCCGGCCGGCGGTCCGACCTTCCTCGACCGCCTGTTCGATCACGGCCTTCTGATCCGCACCGGGGTCGACGGGCTCTACGGCCGCAGCGGCGCCTTCGAGAGCGTCGCCGACGCCCTCGACCGGCTGATCACCCGGATCGGCGCTGCGGACGGCGCCGAGGTGATGCGCTTTCCGCCGGGCATGAGCCGGCCGGCCTTCGAGCGGAGCGGCTATCTCAAGGGTTTCCCGAACCTCGCGGGCACCGTCCACAGCTTCTGCGGCGATTCCGCGGGCCATGCCGAGATCCTCGCCTGCGTCGAGGCCGGGCAGGACTGGACGGGCCAGCAGGAGGCCACCGACGTCGTGCTGACGCCGGCCGCCTGCTACCCCCTGTATCCCGTCGCGGCCGCCCGGGGACCGCTCCCGGCCGAGGGGCGCCTGTTCGACCTGCAATCCTACTGCTTCCGGCGCGAGCCATCGCTGGAGCCGACCCGGATGCAGCTGTTCCGGATGCGCGAATACGTGCGCATGGGCAGTCCCGAGCAGGTTCTGGCCTTCCGGGAATCCTGGCTGGAGCGCGGCACCGCGATGATGCGCGACCTCGGCCTGCCGCTGGCCATCGACGCCGCCAACGACCCGTTCTTCGGCCGGGCCGGCCGGATGCTCGCAAACAACCAGCGGGCGCAGGGTCTGAAGTTCGAGCTGAACGTCCCGGTCAACAGCGTCGAGAAGCCGACCGCCTGCCTCAGCTTCAACTACCACCAGGACCATTTCGGCAGCACCTGGGAGCTGCGTCAGGCCGATGGCGGCGTCGCCCACACGGCCTGCGTCGGCTTCGGCCTGGAGCGGATCACCCTGGCGCTGCTGCGGCATCACGGCCTCGACCTCGCCGCCTGGCCCGAGGCGGTGCGCACCGCGCTGTGGGGCTGACGGCGTGACCGCCGCCCTTCGCCTGCCGTCGGGGCTCGCGCCGGCGGCGCCCTACGTGCCGCACCCGCTGCACGATCCCGGCCGGGACTGGCCCGAGACGAACTGCTACGTCGACCTCTGGATCGAGCTGCTGCACGGCCGCGGACTCGCGCCGGAGGCGATGCTGGGCTTCACCCTGCGGCAGGATTTCGAGGGCGACCAGTTCACCTTCTTCAAGCCGCCGCCCGGAGACATCGAGCGCCTGTACGGGCTCGAGGTCCTGGAACTCGCGGTCTACCGGGACCTCGAGGCCCACGCCCTGATGCAGGTCGGCGCGGGCCGGCCGGTCCTGGTCGAGGTCGACGCGATCCACCTGCCCGACACGCACGGGACGACCTACGGTCGGGACCACGGCAAGACGACGATCGGCATCCTGGCGCTCGATCCGGCCGCCGGAGAGCTGGATTACCTCCACAATGCCGGCCGTTTCCGGCTCTCGGGCGCGGATTACGCCGGGATCTTCGGCCCCGCCACGCTGCCGCCCTACGCCGAGTTCGTGAAGGCGGTCGCCGAACCCCTCGCGGCCGTCGACCTGCCGGCCGCGGCCCTCGACCTTCTCGTCCGGCACCGCGCCCGCGCACCCCGGCAGAACCCGGTCCTGGCCTTCCGCGACGCCCTCGCCGCCACGGCCGAGGGGCTAGTCTGCCGGCCGCTCAGCGTGTTCCACGCCTACGCGTTCAACACGACCCGCCAGCTCGGTGCGAATTTCGAGATGCTCGCAAGCCACCTCGCGTGGCTCGGGGAAAGCGGCGCCGGCGATTTCGCACCCGCCGCCGAGGCCGCCGCCGACCTGAGCCGCGAGGCCAAGGCGTTCCAGTTCCAGCTCGCGCGGGCCTTCCACCGCCGCAGCGCCGCAGGGCTGGCGCCGCGCCTCGATCGCCCCGCCGAGACCTACGCCCGCGTGTTCGCGCTGCTCGACCGGGCACTCGGCCGCTAGGGACGCCGATGGCCCGCATCCGCAGTGTCGACGGCCGCGTGCCCCAGGCTCCGAACGGGCCCTGGCAACTCGCCGTGACGCCGGCCGGCGACTGCAGGGACACCCGCGACCTCGGCGCTGTCACCGATTGGATCGCGGCCAACGTCCCCGGCACCGCGGCATCGGCTCTGCGCGCGGCCGGGCGCTGGACCGAGACGGCGCCGGAGCCGATCCACGATCGTGACGTCTGGTACCGGACCCGCCTTCAGGTTTTCGGCCGGTTCCGCCTCGCCTTCGAGGGGCTGGCGACGCTGGCCGAGATCTGGCTCGACGGCGTGCCGATCCTGTGCAGCCGCTCGATGTTCGAGGCGCATTCCGTCGCGATCGACCTCAGCGGCGCGGCCGAGCTCGCGATTTGCTTCCGGTCGCTCCGCGCGGAGCTCGACCGCCCGGCCAAGCGCGGACGCTGGCGACCGCGGATGATCACGCCCGGATCGCTCCGCCACGTGCGCACCAGCGCGCTCGGGTTCATGCCGGGCTGGTGCCCGGAGATCGACCTCGTCGGACCCTATCGGCCGATCACTCTGGACCCGGTCCGTCCCGGTCTCGCGGAGGCTGATCTCCGTGCCGAACTCCAAGACGGGATCGGCCGCCTGGTCGCGCGCCTGCGGATCGACGGCGGCGCCGCCTCCGCAAGCCTCCTGTGCGACGGCCGCGAAGCGGCGCTCGCCGAGACCGAGCCGGGCTTGTTCACCGGCGTGCTGGAGCTGCCCGGCATCGCGCCGTGGTGGCCGCACACGCATGGCACGCCGCATCTTCATCCGGTCGCGGCGCGCGTCGACGACGCGCTGTTCGATCTCGGCCGGGTCGGGTTCCGATCGCTGTCGCTGACCCGGCCGTTCGAGCAGGGCCTGTCGCTCGCGGTGAACGGCGTGCCGGTGTTCTGCCGCGGCGCCACCTGGACGCCGCCGGACCTCGTCGGCCTCGGCACGGACGCAACCCGGACGCTGCTCGGGCTGGCCCGCGAGGCCGGCATGAACATGCTGCGTGTCCCCGGCACGACGCTCTATCCGTCAACCGACTTCTACGATCTCTGCGACGAGGCCGGCATCCTGGTCTGGCAGGATCTGATGCTGGCCAATTTCGACTATCCGCACGATGATCCGGACTTCGCCGCCCGTCTGACCCGGGAGGTGACGGGCTTCCTGGACCGGACCCAGACCGCGCCGTCGCTCTGCGTGCTCTGCGGCGGCAGCGAGGTCTGGCAGCAGGCCGCGATGCTCGGCGCGCCGCGCGCCGTCTGGGCCGACGCGTTCTGCGAGACAACCCTGCCGGCGCTCGCGGCGGCGTCACGGCCAGACCTCGTGATCGTGCCCAATTCGCCGTCCGGCGGTGCGTTGCCATTCCTGCCGCGCGCGGGCTGCACCCACTATTTCGGCGTCGGCGCCTATCGCCGGCCCCTGGAGGATGCCCGTCGCGCGGAGGTGGGCTTCGCCAGCGAGTGCTTGGCCTTCTCGAATCCCTCCGATCCCGGGACCCCGGGTCCGGTCGGGCCGGCCGATCCGCGATGGGCGGCCGGCATCCCCCGCGACCGCGGCGCCGACTGGGACTTCGAGACCGTGCGCGACCACTACGTCGACCGCCTCTTCGGCGTCGATCCGGGCGGGCTGCGCACGGGCGATCCGGACCGCTACCTCGAGCTCGGCCAGGCGGCCGTCTCCGAGGTGATGGAGGCCACCTTCGCGGAGTGGCGCCGGCCACGCGCGCCGACGGCGGGCGGCCTCGTCCTCTCCTTGAGCGATCTCGGACCGGGCGCGGGCTGGGGCGTCATCGACTGGGCGCGGCGCCCGAAATCGGCGTGGTATGCCCTGAAGCGCGCCTTCCGGCCCGTGCAGGTCTCCCTCACCGACGAGGGGCTGGACGGCCTCCACCTCCACGTCGTCAACGAGACGCCCACGGCGCGTGCGCTGACCCTGGCGCTGACCTTCTGCGACGTCGGCGGCCGCGTCGCGGCCCGGGCCGAGCGCGACCTTGCGCTGGACGGCCATGCGGCGCTGACGCTGTCGTCCGCGGACGTGCTCGGCCGCTTCTTCGATGCGACGGACAGTTATCGATTTGGACCGCGGATCCACGACCTGGCCCACGCACGGCTCAGCGAGCCTGACGGGACAATCGTGGCGGAAGGCTTCCACTTCCTCGTCCCGCGCCCGAGTACCCGCGAGGATATCGGTCTCACGGCCGAGCCCGCGATCACAGCGGACGGTCCGGCGCTGCGCATCGCGACGGCGCGTCTGGCCTTCGCGGTGCAGATCCGCGCACCCGGCGCGCGCGCCGCCGACAACGGCTTTCACCTCGCGCCGGGCACGACGCGGACCATCGCGTTTCCCGGCGCCGACCGGCTGCCGCCCGGCAGCGTCCGGGCGCTCAACAGCAACGAGATCGTGGAATTCGGCCATGACGCCTGAGATCACGGCGCCTGAGTTTCGAGACGCGACCGCGCCATCCGGCCCGCGCGCGCCGCAGCCGGTGACGTTCGACGGCCTCTTCGGCTGGCTTCATCCGGCGGCGGGTCGGCGCGGTGTCGTGCTCTGCGGCGCCTACGGGTTCGAGCAGATGGCCGCACACCGGCCCTGGCGGGTGCTTGCCGACTCGCTCGCGAGCGCGGGCTGCCCGACGTTGCGGTTCGACTACCCCGGCGAGGGCAACTCGGCCGATCAAGACGAGGCGCGTGTCGCCTCCTGCGTCGCGGCGATCCGCCAGGCCATCCGCTTTCTGCGCCGTACGACCGGGGTCACGGAGGTCGCGCTGGTCGGCCTTCGCTTCGGCGCGACCCTTGCGGCACTGGCGGCGGAAACGGAATCGGTGGAGCGGCTCGTTCTGCTGGCGCCCGTGACGACCGGGCGCTCTTACCTGCGGGAGATGCGTCTGCGCGCCCAGACGATCGGCCGCCTGCCGGACGGATCGAACCCGCCCCTGGAAGCCGACACGCTGACGATCGGCGGCTTCCGCATGGAGGCCGCGTTCCTGGCCGACCTCGCCGACCTGAATCTCGCCCGGATCGACCATCCGCCGGCGCCGCGCGTGCTCCTGCTCGCTTCCGAGACGAAGGCGCTTGCGACCCGCCTCGGCGCCCTCGGTTGCGACGTCGTGACGGGTCCGTTTCCGGGGCTGGCCCACTTGGTCGGCGATCCGATTTTCGCCGCCGTCCCGGCTGCCGACTTCGCGCGCGTCACGGGCTTCGCGACCGACGGGATGGCCATGGCGGCAGGCGCCGCGCCACCCCCTCCCCCCGCGCGCTTCGCGGGCTCCGCCTGGGACGAGGAGCCGATCCGGTTCGGACCGGGCCTGTTCGGCATCCGGTGCAGGCCGCGCGTGCGCGAGACGGGTGCGCCGGCGGTCCTGTTCGTCTCGACCGGCATGAGCGTCCATTCCGGTTGGGGGCGCCAGACCACGACGCTGGCCCGGAGCCTGGCCGCCGAGGGCGTCGCCTCGGTCCGCTTCGATCTGAGTGGGATCGGCGACAGCGCGGATCGTCCGGATGGACGCAATCCGCTTTTCGCCCCGGACGGGTTCGCCGACATCGCCGCGGCCGTCGACCAGATCGCCGATACCGGCGCCCCCATCGTGCTCATGGGCGGGTGCAGCGGCGCCTACGCGGCGTTCCAGGCCCTCTGCAGGGATCCGCGGATCGCCGGCGCCCTCCTGATCAACCTCTACTGCTTCGACTGGGACCCGGAGCAGGATCTCGACCGCGTGATCCGCCAGACGTTCGGGAGCGCCTCCACCTATGCGGGGCTTCTGACCCAGGGCTCGACCTGGCGGCGCCTGCTCCGGGTCGAGATCCATGTCCGGCCGATCGCCGAGGCCCTGGCGCGGCGCGGGTTCGACGCGGCGCTCCGTCGGGTTCGCCGCGCCTGGCGCCCGATCAACCCGGGCGGCTCCGTCGCCCGGCGCGTCGCCGCGATCCGGCGGCGGGGCGCCGAGATCCGCCTGCTCTACAGCGCAGGCGATCCCGGCCTGATCGCCGCGCGCCGCCACCTCGGACGCTTTCCCGGCCGGGCCGACCGGCGTCTCGGCGCGCCGGTGACGGTCCTGGCGGGCGCGGACCACAATCTCGGCGCGCCCGAGGCGCAGGCCCTGCTGGCGGCGCAGCTGCGCGAGCTGCTGCGGGCCGTGCGGCGCGTCCCGGCGGTACGGTCTGCCTCCGCCGTCCCTGAGATCCGCCTCGACGCGGTGGCTCGGACATGATCCCCCGCCCGATCGGACGCAGGGAGCCTGGCTTTGCCGCTTGACGGGCAGCAGCGGATGAGCGGCCGATGTTGAGTCTCGTGTCGGAGACGGCCGTCAGCCTGACGTTGCTGATCCTGAACCTGCTCGCGCCCCTCGAGGTGCAGGTGGACAAGGGGCGCGCTTACGCGGCGGGAGAGTCCCATCAGGCCGACATCTACCGGCCGAGTGGGCCCGGCCCGCACCCGGTCGTGGTGTTCCTCTACGGAGGCGGCTGGCGGAGCGGGTCCAAGGAGGATGTCGCCTATGTGGGCGCCGCCTTCGCGCGACGCGGTTTCGTCACGGTCATTCCGGAATACCGGCATGTCCCGGCGGCGAGCCTGCCGGATATCCTGAACGACAACGCCGCCGCCGTCGCCTGGACGCTCGCGCACGCAGCCGAGTTCGCAGGTGATCCCCACCGTGTCGTCATCGTCGGTCATTCCTCCGGCGCCTGGGCCGCCGCGATGCTGGGATTGGATGCGGCGTGGCTGGAGCGGGCCGGCACCAGCCCGGAGGCCCTCGCGGGCATCGTCGGGCTGTCCGGACCCTACGCGGTGGCTGCGCTGACCGACCCGCAGGACAGGCAGGTCTTCGCGGGCAGCGATCAGGCCTTGCAGCCGATCAAACACGCCGCCGGTCCGCACCCGGCCATGTTGCTGCTCACGGGAGCCGCCGATCGCGACGTGAAGCCCTCCGGAACGGTCGCGCTCGCGGAGAAGCTCCAGCGATCCGCTGGGACTCAGCAGGTGCGCATCTACCCGGGCCTCGGTCACGGCGACATGGTCGAGGCCCTCAGCGTCCCGTTCAGCCTGCATGCCTCGGTCGCGAAGGATATCTGCCGCTTCGCCGATGCCGCGCGGGCCGGGCATTAGGAGCGTCGGTCGATCCAAGCGGCCGCTTCACGCGACGGTAAGCGCATCCTGCCACTTTGCCGGGGCGTCCAGGATCCTCGCATGACCAGCCTCGTCGAAACTCTCTCGGTCCGCCGCGCGGAGGCGGGGCGCTCGCCGTTCGAGAGCCGGCTGCTGATCGGGATGCTCGTCCTCGTCGCGCTCTTCGGCCTGTACGATCCGCGCAATCTTATTCCCGTCTTCGACGGGCTGCGCCTGCCCGATACCGACGACATGATGCGCCTCGTCGGCGTGCGCGACCTTCTGGCCGGCCAGGGCTGGTTCGATCCCGTGCAGCACCGCATGCTCCCGCCGGCCGGCATCGCCTCGCACTGGTCCCGCCTGATCGATCTGCCGCTCGCCGCGCTCATCCTGGCGCTCACGCCCGTTCTCGGGCGCGAACTCGCCGAGCCGGCCGTCGCCGCACTCTGGCCGCTCATGCTCTTCGCGCTCTACGGCGCGCTGGCTTATTTCGGCATGCGCCGGCTGTTCGGGTGGCGCCCGGCCCTGCTGACCCTCTTCATCGCCCCGCAGACCGGCGTGTTCCTGAACACTTTCCGCTTCGGGCGGATCGATCACCACAACGCGCAGCTCTGCGCCGTGCTGGCTGTCGCCCTCGCCCTGGCGCGTTCGGACCGGCCCGTCAGGCGCGGCCTCGCCGCCGGTCTCGTGGCCGGCCTGTCGCTCGCGATCGGGCTTGAGACCCTGCCGGTCATCGCGGCTGCAGGGCTGTTCGTCGTCGCCGATTGGGTGCTCCACGGCGCCGCTGCGTCCGGCAGGCTTGCGGGCTTCGGGACCGGTCTCCTCGCGGCGAGCGTCCTGATGTTCGGCGTGCAGACGGCGCCGGCATTGTGGACCGTCCCGGCCTGCGATGCGCTCTCGCCACCCTGGCTCCTGCTGGCGGCCGGAGGCGCCTTCACCGGCGTCGCCGCTCTCGTGGCGGAAAGGCTCGGCCTGAACCGGAACGGGCGTCTGTTCGTCGCGGCTGTCATGGGGGCCGCCGTGGCGGCCGGTTTCGTTCTGGTCGCGCCGGACTGCCTCGCCGGGCCGTTTGCCGGCATGGACGCGGTCGTGCGCACATCCTGGCTGCAGCAAGTCGACGAGATGCGTTCGTTCCTGCAGGTCCTGCGCGGCGAGCCGGACGTGGCGCTGGCCAACATCGTGCCGCTGATCGTGGCCGCGCTCTACGCAACCGTCATGGCTATCCGCGTGCAGGAGCCGGAACGGCGCCGGTTCTTCCTCGCGGTCGCGACGGTGATGTGGCCGGGCACGCTGGTCGCGCTGGTCCAGGTGCGGGGCATGTATGTCGCGGGTGCCTTCGTGCCGCTGATGGCCGCGCTCGCGCTCGACCGCGCCATGCGCATCGTCCGGGAGCCCGCGACAGTTCTGCGGCGGCTGATGGTCCTGGCGCTTCCCTTGACGATGATGGGCAAGGTCTGGGCGATCGGTGCCGAATTGCCGATGCGCCGGCAGCGGCGCCTGGCGCTCAACCGGCGATCACGGGAAGTTGGACGACCTGCACCGATCCGACGGCGCTTGCCGCCCTCGGCCGGCTGCCGGCGGGGCTGGTGCTGAGCCAGATCGACCTGGGGCCGGCCATCCTCCTCAGGACTGGGCATTCGATCGTCGCCGCGCCCTACCATCGCAACCTCGTCGGGCTGCGCGCCGCGATCGAGGCGTCCGAGGGCTCGGAGGCGGTCTTGAGGACGGTCGCCCGCGACCGTGGCGCCGACTACCTCGTGCTGTGCACGCTCGCGCTTGAGACGAGAGGGCCGGATAAGCCTCAACCTTTCGCAACGGGCCTCGCCCGCGGCAGCCGGGCGACCCCGGACTGGCTTGAGCCAATCAACAATATGCCGAGCGGGTCGGCACTGAAAGTCTGGCGCATCCGACGCGAGTGAGCATGCGGCTGGCGACGCGCGTTCCGCTCCGGACCATCAAGACGTGTCCAGCCTGCCAAGCGGGCGATCTGATCGTCCGGTGAGCCTCAGGCGACGTACGGTCGGACTCCGCCCAAGGGTTTGCAGCGGCGGAATCGTGCGATCAGCTGGCCCCGCCCGGCCGTATTCACTTGCTCTTGCCGCCCTTCTTCCCGAGCTCGGCCTGCGCCGATGAGGATGTCCGCGGGTTGGACTTGCCTTCCTTTTTGGCCTTCGCGTTCGCCTTCTTGGCCGTCGCGCTGCCGTGACCCTTCTTCTCAGTCATTGTCGCCTCCGTGATCGGAGGCCGAATGCCAAGGAGGCATTCCACGTTCCGGCGAACGCGAAGTTCCCTGTGAACAGGTGGCGCCGTCCGTCGTCTTGGCCATCAGCAAGGACCTGATTGAGTCTCCCGCTGTCCTGAACCTCATCCTGACAGATCATCACGTGTCAGTCGGGGTCACACCGCCGCTTCCAGAGGCCAAGCGGGATTCGTCAGACGATGGAGCGATCAGATCCGCTCTGCGATGGCTGGTTGCCGCGTCGTGAGGCCGGGGACGGCAGCGCTCCGATGCAAGAGTTCGGGCGGCCGTCCGAGTGCCCCACGCGGGATCGGCATCCGAGTAATTTGCGCCACGGCCGAAACCTCGCCGCCAGACATGAGAAAGGCAGCCCGAGGGCTGCCCTGTCTAGCTCATTGCCGCTGCGGTATAATGGTCGGAGTGGCGGGATTCGAACCCACGACCCCTAGTCCCCCAGACTAGTGCGCTAACCGGGCTGCGCTACACTCCGACGCCGCGAAGGCCCGGCGCTCTTAGCCTTCACACTCGCGCGGTGCAACCCCTTCTCGGATGTCCCGCGTGCCGGAAGCTCTGGCCCTCGCCGTCCCGGGCCGGTAGGGGTTCGCCATTCCCCCTTTCTGCTCGAGGATCATGACGGACCGACCGATCGCCTTCGATCTCACGCGCCTCGTCACGCGCCTGCGTCATGCGAGTCCCTCCGGGATTGATCGCGTCGACCTCGCCTACGCACGCGCCTTTCTCGATCGGTCGGCCCCCGGTTTCGGCGTCGTTTCGACGGGACTGGGACCGCGCGTCGTCGACCGTGACCAGGCGCGCGCCATCGTCGAGACCGTGGCCGCCGGCTGGGTCGAGGACCGGGACGCGGCCTCGGACCCGGTCTATCGGCGGCTGGCCGCGCGATGCGGCGATCCGGACGCGGCCTCCGGAGCGTCTGCGCGGGTGCCCGGCACGCGGATCGGCGCCTCCGACCGGCGCCGCATCCAGGCGCGGACGACCGCCGACATCGCGTTGCGCAGCCGCCCGATCGCGGCCCTGCCGCGCGACACGCTCTATCTGCACACCTCCCACCTGCGCCTCGACAACCCGCGCCGGTTCGACTGGCTCTATATGCGCCCGGATATCCGGGCGGCATTCTTCGTCCACGACCTGATCCCGATCACCCACCCGGAATACGGTCGGGCCGGCGAGGCCGACCGCCACCGGGCGCGGATGCGCACCATCGGCCGCCACGCCGCCGCGATCCTGGTGAACTCGGTGGATACCGGCGAACGCACCCTCGATTTCCTTGCGGCCGAGGGGTTCGGGCGCCCGCCCCTGGCGGTCGGCCATCTCGGGGTCGAGGCCGCCTTCGGTCGGACCGGTCCGCGATTTCGGACCGATCGCCCCACCTTCGTGGTCTGCGGCACGATCGAATCGCGCAAGAACCACCTGCTCCTGTTCCAGATCTGGCGGCAGCTGGCCGAACGCCTCGGCGCCGCCACGCCCCGCCTCGTCGTGGTCGGGCGACGCGGCTGGGAGGCCGAGAGCGCCATCGACATGCTGGAGCGGTGCCCCGGCGTGCAGGCGCACACGATCGAGGTCACGGGGCTCTCGACGCACGGCCTCGCCGCGCTGATGCGCAGCTGCACCGCGCTGCTGATGCCCTCGTTCACCGAGGGCTACGGTATCCCGGTGGTCGAGGCCGCAGCCTCCGGCCTGCCGGTCATCGCGTCCGACATCCGAGTTCATCGCGAGATCGCTGACGGCTTCGCGCTGTTTCGCGACCCGCTGGACGGTCCCGGCTGGCTGGCGGCCATCGAGGCTCTGGCGCGCCCGGGCTCGGAGCTGCGGACGGAGCTGACCGGACGTCTCGAGGGCTACGTGCCGCCGGATTGGGCCGCCCATTTCGACGCCGTTGGACCGACCGTCGACGCGCTGTGACCGCCGCCTCGCCGCGACAGACCTCCGAGTTGCACCATCCTACCCTGACGAATAAGGAAAAGCGTCAGTCCGCAGATCACGCGGAGACCGGGCGGAACGGAGATCCTGCCGATGCAGGTGGTCGACCTCGATCGTGAAACGATCAAGCGTGGGTTGAGCGATGGCTCGATGCTGGTGATCGACGTGCGGGAGCCGCACGAATACGAGGTCGGACATATCCCGGGCGCCGTCTCGCATCCGCTGTCCAGCTTCGATCCGCAGGCCGTGGCCGCACTGATCGCCGATGATGGGCGGCGGCCCGTCTTCTCCTGCGCGTCCGGGGTACGTTCGATTCACGCGCTCATGGCGGCCCAGAATGCCGGCGTCGCCATCACCGAACACTACAAGGGCGGCTTCAAGGATTGGTACAGCGCCGGCGAAACGATCGAATAGATCGCTGGAACAATCCGGCTCACGGCCCCGTGATGTGCGCTCGCGCACAAGCAACAGCGTTTCGTACGGGTTAGGGCGCCCCAGCGGCGGAACAATCGTCACGCTCGGCGCGACCGATAGGTCGGCCAACCGACAGCAGGACCCGATGCGCAGCCGGCTTCCCAGCCTTCTCACCGTATTGTCAGGACTGGCCGCCGGCTTGGCGGTGGGTCCCCTCGCGACGCCTGCGCACGCACAGGCCCCGGGCGGTCCGCCGCCCAAGGTGACCGTGGCGAAGCCGGTCGTGCGCCAGATCGTCGAGCAGGATCAGTATACCGGCCGGTTCGACCCGATCGACTACGTCGAGGTTCGCGCCCGCGTCACCGGGTACTTGGAGAAGATCAACTTCACGGATGGTCAGACCGTGAAGAAGGGTGACCTGCTGTTCGTCATCGACCGGCGCCCCTACAAGGCGGCGCTGGAGCAGGCGCAGGCGGCGCTGGCCTCCGCGAAGGCCCGGCAATCCTTCTCGCAGACCGACCTGGAGCGCGCGCAGACCCTGTCGCGCAGCGGCAACATCTCCGAGCAGGTCACCGACCAGCGCCGGCAGGCCTCGCAGACCGCCCAGGCCGATGTCGACAGCGCGCAGGCCGCCCTCAACAACGCGCAGCTGAACTACGATTTCAGCGAGGTGAAGGCGCCGATCAACGGCCGGATCAGCCGCCGTCTCGTCACCGAGGGCAACATCGTCAGTGCCGATCAGACGATGCTGACCACGATCGTGTCGCTCGATCCGATCTATTTCAGCTTCACCGTCGACGAGAAATCGTTCCTCAAATACCAGAACAGCCTCGGCATCGGCATGGGCCAGACCCAGCAGGGCAAGGGCGTGCCGATCCTGATCGCGCTCTCCGGAGAGGCGAAGCCGACCCGCAAGGGCACCCTCGACTTCGCCGACAACCGCGTCGACAACGCCACCGGCACGATCCTGCTGCGCGCGACCGTCCCGAACGCCGACCTATTCATCAAGCCGGGCCTGTTCGGCATCGTCTCGATGCCGGCCACCAAGCCGTTCCAGGGGATTATGCTTCCCGACGAAGCGGTGGCGGCGAACCAGGATAAGCGGATCGTCTACATCGTCGGGCCCGACAACGTGATCCAGCAGAAGGACGTGGTGCTGGGACCGAAGGTCGATGGCTACCGGGTGATCCAGTCCGGGCTGAAGGGCGACGAGACCGTGGTGGTCAACGGCCTTTCGCGGGTCCGCGCGGGCGCGAAGGTGGCGCCCGACACCATCGAGCTGCCCCCGAGCAAGACGTGAGCCTGAACGGCTCGCGACGACTGCCTTCGAGCGCGCCGCACGGCGCGCCCCGCACCGACGACGCAGGGCCCCGGCCGGGAGACCGGCGGGCCTCAGAGGTTTGACCGATGCGTTTCGCCCATTTCTTCGTCGACAGGCCGATCTTCGCGTCCGTCACGTCGATCGTGTTCCTGATTCTCGGCTTCGTGGCCTACGAGAGCCTGCCGGTCTCGCAGTATCCCGAGATCGTGCCGCCGACCGTGACCGTGCGCGCCTCCTATCCGGGCGCCAACGCCGAGACCGTCGCCGCCACGATCGCGACCCCGATCGAGCAGGAGGTCAACGGCGTCGACAACATGCTGTACATGACGTCGTTGTCGACCAACGACGGCAACATGCTGCTGACCGTCACCTTCAAGGTCGGCACCAACCTCGATATCGCCAACGTGCTGGTGCAGAATCGGCTGTCGGTGGCCCAGCCGCGCTTGCCGCCGGACGTGCGCAACCTCGGCGTCACCGTGCGCAAGGCCTCGCCCGACCTGATGCTGGTCGTGCACCTGCTGTCGCCGAACAAGACCTACGACCAGAACTACCTCGCCAACTACATCTACCTGAACATCCGCGACGAGCTGCTGCGCCTCGACGGCGTCGGCGACATCACGATCTTCGGCGGTAACGAGTACGCCGAGCGGATCTGGGTCGATCCCAACAAGCTCGCCGCCTACGGCCTCTCGGTCACCGACGTCACTACGGCGCTGCAGGAGCAGAACGTGCAGGTGGCGGCCGGCCAGCTGAACGGCCCGCCCGCGGCCAAGAGCGAGGCGTTCCAGCTCGTCGTGCAATCGCAGGCGCGGTTCAAGACGCCCGAGCAGTTCGCCGAGGTGATCATCAAGGCCCAGGACGGCCGCCTTGTCCGGGTCAAGGACATCGCCCGCGTCGAGATGGGCCAGAAGGACTACACGACCAACTCCTACCTCAACGACACGCCGGCAGTGGGCATCGGCGCCTTCCAGCGCCCCGGCACCAACGCCCTCGATGCGGCGGCGTCGGTCAAGAAGGTGATGGAGGAGGTCAAGAAGCGGTTCCCACCCGACGTCGAGTACCGCATCGCCTACAACCCGACGGAGTTCATCGAGGAATCGATCCACGAGGTCTACAAGACCCTGTTCGAGGCGGTCGGCCTCGTCGTCATCGTGGTGCTGGTCTTCCTCCAGAGCTGGCGGACCGCGCTGATCCCGGTGATCGCGATCCCGGTCTCTCTGATCGGCACCTTCGCGGCGATGGCGGCTTTCGGCTTCTCGCTGAACAACCTGACCCTGTTCGGGCTCGTGCTCGCCATCGGCATCGTGGTCGGCGACGCCATCGTGGTGGTGGAGAACGTCGAGCGCAACATGGCCGAGGGCCTGTCGCCGGGCGACGCTGCGCACAAGACCATGGACGAGGTCGGCGGTGCGGTCATCGCGATCGCGCTGGTGCTCGCCGCGGTGTTCGTGCCGACAGCGTTCATCCCGGGCATCTCGGGCCAGTTCTACAAGCAGTTCGCGCTGACGATCGCGGCCTCGACCCTGATCTCGGCCTTCAACTCGCTGACCCTGTCGCCAGCGCTGTGTAAGCTGCTGCTGGTGCCGCACCACGCCCGGAAGGAGCCGAAGTTCTTCCTGACGCGGTTCATCAATTGGCTGGCGAACGGCTTCAACCGCGCCTTCGACGCGACCTCGAACGCCTACGGCCGGACGATCCGTGTCCTGACCGGCGGCATCGTGGGCCTCGGCGTGATGCTGCTGATCTACGCCGGGGTGATCGCCGGAACGCTGCACCTCGCGCAGACGACGCCCACGGGCTTCATCCCGGACCAGGACCAGGGCTACCTGATCGGCGTGGTCCAGCTGCCCTCGGGCGCATCCCTCGACCGCACGACGGACGTGATCCTGCGCGCCGCCAAGCAGGCCCGGACGGTCGACGGCGTGGCCAACGCGGTAATCATCGCGGGCTTCGACGGCGCGACCTTCACCAACACCACCAACGCCGGCGTGATGTTCCTGACCCTCAAGGGGGCGAAGGAACGGGCGGAAGTGGGTCGGAGCGCGGCCGTGATCACCGGCGACGTGCTGAAGGCCACCTCGGACATCCAGGAAGCCCGGGTGATCGTGATCCCGCCGCCGCCGGTCCGCGGCCTCGGCAACGGCGGCGGCTTCAAGATGCAGATCGAGAGCCGGCAATCGTCGGAGATCGGCCCGCTCATGGCCGCGGCCGGCGAGGTGATCGCTCAGGCCAACCAGAGCGCGGACGTGCAGCGGGTCTTCACGACCTTCGACAACTCGACGCCGCAGCTGTTCCTCGACATCGACCGCACCATCGCGCGGATGCTGAACGTGCCGCTCGCCAACGTGTTCTCGTCGGTCCAGGCGGATCTCGGCGGCACCTACGTGAACGACTTCAACACGCTCGGCCGCATCTACCAGGTGCGCCTGCAGGGCGACGCCGCCTTCCGGACGTCGATCCAGGACATCTCGCAGATCAAGGTGCGCTCCTCCACCGGCGCGCTGGTTCCGATGGGAACGCTCGCCTCGGTGCGGGACGTGACCGGGCCGCAGATCGTGCAGCGCTTCAACCTGTATTACTCGGTCCCGGTGCAGGGCGTGGCCAAGCCCGGCGTCTCGACCGGTCAGGCACTGGACGCCATGGAGCAGATCGCCAAGAAGGCCCTGCCCGACGGCTACTCGTACGACTGGACCGAGATCGCCTACCAGCAGAAGGCCGCGAGCGGCACCGCTGGCGCCGTCTTCGCACTGGGCGTTCTGCTCGTCTTCCTCGTGCTCGCCGCGCAGTACGAATCGTGGGCGCTCCCGCTCGCGATCCTGCTCGTGGTGCCGACCGGCGTGCTCGCCGCGCTCGCGGGCGTGCAGTTCCGCGGCCAGGACAACAACATCCTGACGCAGATCGGCCTGATCGTGCTCATCGGCTTGGCTGCCAAGAACGCGATCCTGATCGTCGAGTTCGCACACGACATCGAGCAGCGAGAGCACCGCGGCCCGGTGGAGGCGGCGGTCGAAGCCTGCCGCCTGCGCCTGCGCCCGATCCTGATGACCGCCTTCGCGTTCATCCTCGGCACCCTGCCGCTGGTCATCGCCACGGGCCCCGGCGCCGAGATGCGCCAGGCGCTCGGCACTGCGGTGTTCTTCGGGATGATCGGCGCGACCTTCTTCGGCCTGTTCCTGACGCCGGTCTTCTACGTGGTCATCCGGCACTTCTCGATCTGGCTCGGCCGGTTCCGGAAGAAGCACAGCCACGGCGATCACGGCGACGCTGCACCCGCCCACGGCTGACGCGCCGCGCCGTTCCTGGAAAGCCCGTCTGATACTGCGCGGATCGGGCGGGCTTTCGCGCGACGGGCGGGTGTACCCGGTGTAGAGGCTGTCCGGCATGCACCTCCTCGGCCGCCTGATCCTCGGGGCCTTCGCCCTCCTGCTCGCCGTCCCGGCGGGCTTCGCCGTGCTGGTCCTGGCGGTGCTGGTCGATCCGGCTGCGCAGGCCTGGCTGACCGGCGGGGCGCTGGCCGGCCTCGACATGGCCCTGTCGGACCTGTCGGCCGGGCTCCCGCCGGAAGGGGTGGTGCTGTTCGTCGCCGGTCTCGCCAAGGCGCTGTTCGTCCTGCTGTTCGTACCGCCGGCCCTGGTCGGTCTCGGCGGCGAGGTGCTCGGGCGACGCGGCCTCGTGTGGTACGGCGCCGGTTGCGGTCTGCTGACCGCCGCCTTCCCCTGGCTGACCCGCGGCGCCGTCCGGGCGGGGGCGGGACGCACGATGCCGGCCTCCTGGCCGCTGAGGCGCGCCTGACCCTGATCCTGTTCGTCGTCGGCGCGAGCGCCGGGTTGGTCTACTGGCTCGTGGCCGGGCGGCGCGCCGGCTCCACCCGCGGCCGCCGCTGGGCCGAGGACGCCTGACCGGCCCCGGCGACACTGCCCTTGGCCGCGGACGGGCGGGCGCGCTACAGGGAGGCGCCACGATACGGTTCCCGATGCTCGCCCTGCGCTCCCTCGCCTTCAACATCTGCTTCTACGCCGTCACCACGGTCCTGGCCTTTATCGGCCTGCCCATGCTGGTCTCCGGCCGGTCGGTTCTGCGGCTCGCCCGCGCCTGGGGGCGGATCACACTCTGGCTGCTGCGCGTCGTCGCCGGCACGCGGGTCGAGTTCCGCGGGCTGGACAACATCCCGCCGGGGCCGCTGCTGGTGGCGGCCAAGCACCAATCGGCCCTGGAGACGCTGGCGCTCTGCACCGTGCTGCCGGACTTTGCCTACATTCTGAAGAAGGAGCTGCTGCTCATCCCGCTGATCGGCTGGTACCTGTCGCGCAGCGGCATGGTGGCGATCGACCGGTCCAAGGGCACCCGGGCAATGAGCCTGATGAACGCCGCCGCCGGCGAGGCGATTCGGCAGGGACGCCGGCTCATCATCTTCCCCGAGGGGACCCGCCGCCCGGTCGGGGCGCCGCCAGCCTACAAGCAGGGCCTGTCGCACCTCTACACGGCCCTGCAGGTCCCCTGCGTACCCGTGGCGCTGAACACCGGCCTGTTCTGGTCCCGCAACAGCCTCCTGCGCCGTCCGGGGACGGCGGTGATCGAGTTCCTGCCGCCGATCCCGCCGGGCCTGCCCCGGCAGGAGTTCCAGGCGCTGGCGCAGGAGCGGCTCGAGACCGCATCGAACGCCCTCGCCGACGGTGGGCTCCACGGGCTCGCCGCCGCGGGTCACGCGGTTCCGGCATCCGAGGCCCCTGCGGCGGCCTCACCGCGCCGCTGATCGGCTCGCCACCCACTGCGTCGAACTGGCCGATCCGGCTTGTGGATAGCGGGTGTAACTCCCACATCTATTCCTAGGAACGTCGCGCTTGACGCCTGTGGATAGCGCGCGCTAGGTTAGAACAAATGGCGAACAGACGAGCCCTGTCCTGGTCGGCCGCGCTTCGCGACCTGAAGGACGATCGCACGCGGAGGCAGGATGTGCGTGAAGAACGCCTCAAGACGACGGCGGGCCTGCGCGGCTCGCCCGCCCTTCCCCTCTCGGCCTGGCGCGGCCGCTCTGGCCGCCGCTACGTCGTGGGCGTCCATCCCGCCGGAGGCTTCGACCTCGACGAGATGGCGCAGGCCGTGGTGATCGCAGTGCGCCGTGACAATGCCGGCATCGCCGAGATGGTCTCGGTCGCCAGCTCCAGCGAGAGCCCGCGCGAGCACCTGCGGCGGACCTGGCTCGACCGGGTGCGCCGTCGGGGAGCCACCGAGATGCACGTGCACCGGCTCGCCGAGAACGAAGCCGAGCGGGTGGCGATCGTCGAGGATCTCCAGGTCGACAGCGTCGAGCCGGCGCAGGTCTGACCGGGAAAAAGCCGGCGCGCGCAGGCCGATCGCCGCCCGCGGCGGTCGACCGCGCACGGCGCTGCCCCAGTTTCGCCCCTTGCGTGGCCACAAGCCGGGGCCGCGATGTCCCTGCGGGGATCGGGTCGGGGAGCGGAACGCATGGTGCAGGATCGGACGCGGCCGGACGAGATCGCTTCAACGCCGCCGGCGCAGGGCAAGCGGCGCTCCCGCCTCGGGCTGTTCCTCCCCTACATCCTGCTCGCTGTTGTGGCGGTCGGATGGTCTGCCGGGTGGTTCTGGATCCGCGGGCGCGCCGCTGGCGAGATCGATGCCTGGATCGCCCGCGAGGCGGCCGCCGGCCGCACCTGGATCTGTGCCGACCGCACCCTCGGCGGCTATCCGTTCCGCATCGAGCTGCGCTGTAGCGCCGTCACCCTGGAGCGCGCCGACGGGCGGTTCCGGCTCGGCCCGAGCACCGCGGTCGCGCAGATCTACCAGCCCCGCCTGGTCGTGTTCGAGAGCGCCGGCCCGTTCCACGTCGAGCAGGGCGACCTGGTGGGCGACGCCACCTGGAAGGGCCTGCAGGGCAGCTTCCACGGCGCCGCGGAGGGCTTCACCCGCGCCTCACTGGTCGTGGACAACCCCGAAATCACCGTGAACGGCGCCGAACCCGGCCCGATCGCAGTCACGGGCCGGCACCTGGAGCTGCATGCCAGACCGACGCCCGGCCGCTATGACTCCGAGGGCGCCGTTGATGTGAGCCTGCGTCTGACCCAGGCGGCCGTGCCGCAACTCGACGCCCTCACCGGCACCGGCGACCCGGCCGATCTCGCTCTGGACGCGACCCTGACGCAAGCCACGGTGCTGCGGACCGGAACGGTGGCGCGTGAGTTGGAGCGCTGGCGGCAGGCTGGGGGTACCCTGGATCTTACCGCGCTCTCGCTCGCCAAGGGTGATCAGCGCGTGCAGGCCAAGGGAACTCTCGCCCTCGACGCCGCCCATCGGCCGGTGGGCCAGATCGATCTGCGGGCCGCCGGCGTCGACGCTCTGGTCGGCAGCATCGTCGGGCAGCGCTTCGGCTCCGACAGGGGAGCGCTGGTCGGGCAGTTGGTCGGCGGCCTTCTGGGCCTCAGCCGGCGGCCCGACGCGGAGGCGCCGACCGGCAGCGCGCCTCTGAAGGCGCTGCCGCCGCTCCGGCTGGTGGATGGTCGGCTGGTCTTCAGCGGCTTCCCGATCCCGAACGTCTTCGTGCCGGCGCTGTATTAGAGTCGTCCTCGATCATCCTCAGAGCTCTGACGCGCAGCCCTGCGTGCGGCGCGTCCCCATCCGGGCCGGAATCGAACCGGATTCGCTCAGTAGAGCCGCAGCCCGGGACTGATCGGCGACGCGGGATCCGCTATAGGAGGCACATGGCCTCCGAGACCGCCGTCCCGACCCGCGTGAAGATTTGCGGGCTCAGCACCGAAGCGACCCTGACCGCCGCCCTTGAGGCCGGTGCGGATTGGATCGGGCTGGTCCACTTCGCGCGCAGCCCGCGGCACGTCACCCTCGCGCAGGCTGCCGCCCTCTCCGTCCTCGCCCGTGGGCGGGCGGAGCGCGTGCTCCTGCTCGCCGATCCGGACGATGCGCTGGTGGCTTCGGCCGTGGCGGCGGCCGATCCGGATCTGATCCAGCTTCACGGGCGCGAGAGCCCCGAGCGCGTTGCGGCGATCCGGGCAGCCACCGGCCGGCCGGTGATGAAGGCGCTCGGCATCGCGACACCCGCCGACCTCGCGGCCCTGCCCGCCTACGCGGCCGTGGCCGACCGGATCCTGCTCGACGCGAAGGCGCCCGCGGACGCGACCCTGCCGGGCGGGAACGGCCGGCGTTTCGACTGGGAGCTTCTGCGCGGCACCGATCTTCCGCACGGCACGATGCTGTCGGGCGGGCTCGACGCGGCCAACGTCGCCGAGGCGCTGATGCGAACCGGTCTCCGCGCCGTCGATGTCTCATCTGGCGTCGAGTCGGCGCCCGGGACCAAGGATCCGAGCAGGATCGCGGCCTTCGTGGCGGCCGCGCGGGCCGCGCGCTAAATTCTCGGAAGACGCAGGCCGTCCAAGAAAGGGCCCGTTCCCGCCGCCGCCTCGCGACGTGGCTGCCGCCCTATCGCGGCGCCGGCAGGGCGGTGCGGCCCGTATTCGGGACCGTGTAGGGGCCAACGGTCTCGCTCTCCGGCGCGTAGGTCCGCAGCCGCGTTGCCTCGCGCTCGTACCGGACCGCCTCGCGGCGGTGGTAGCGCGCCCGGGCGCGGGTCTTGCCCTGGCCGAGCCACGTGAAGATGCCGCCCACCACGATCCCGAGCGCCACCGCGCCGAACAGGATCGCGTAGAGCGGCAGGGCGACGCTGAAGACCGGCGCGTCGGCGTTGAACGGATCGAAGGAGAGCTGCACCGGCGCGCGGTTGGCGACCGCCAGCAGGATCACCAGGGCGGCGATCGGCAGCAGCACGAGGCTCTTCAGGAAACGGATCATCGCGCTCACAGGTCCTTCCTACTCGGCGGCCGAGGCGCTCTCGCCGATGCCCGCGGCGTTGAGGCGCTGGCGCATCTCCTTGCCGGTCTTGAACACCGGGATCGCCTTCTCGGACACGGCAACGGCGGCGCCCGTGCGCGGGTTGCGTCCCCGGCGCGCCTCGCGGCGTTTCACCGAGAAGGCGCCGAAGCCGCGCAACTCCACCCGGTCGCCGCGGGCCAGCGCGTCGGAAATGGTGTCGAGGATCGCGTTGACCAGGATCTCCACGTCGCGCTGGTAGAGATGCGGGTTCTGCTCGGCAATCTTGAGGACGAGCTCCGACTTGATCATGGCGTCTTGTCTTCTCGCGGGATCGGGGCGGGCTGCGTGAGGGCAGGCAATCAGGGGGCCGGGCGCCAGAGCGCGAGCAGCCCGCCCTGGGAGGCCTGGGCCTCGGCGCCGACGGTCCGCAGCCGCGCCGCGAGACCGTCGAGCCCGAGGAGATCGGCGCCGATACCGGCCGCGGACCACAGGGAGAAATTGCTCTCGGTCGAGGGCTTCCAATCCTTGATCGGCAGGTCCTTCTGGACGCCGCGGGCGCTCTCCAGCCACGCCGCGGCCTGGCGCTCGCTGCCGAGCTCGTCCACCAGCTTCAGCGGCAGGCTCTGGCGGCCGCTGAAGACACGGCCGTCCGAGACGGTGGCGAGCTGGCCCGGATCCATGCCCCGCCGTTCGGCCACGAGGCCCTTGAACCACGCGTAGGTGTCGCCGACGACCGCGGCGAGCGCCGCGCGCGCTTCCGGCGAGGTCGGGGTGAAGCCCGACGGCTCGGCCTTGAGCGGCGACGACTTCACCGACTCAACCTTGACGCCGACCTTGTCGAGCAGGCCGGACACGTCCGGATACTGGAACAGCACGCCGATCGAGCCGACGAGGCTCGTCTCGCGCGCCACGATGTGGTCGGCCGCGATGGCGGTTATGTAGGCCCCGGAGGCGGCGGTGCCGTCCACGAAGGCAACGATCGGCTTCTTGGCGGCCAGCGCCCGCAGGTTGCGGAAGATCTCCTCGGAGCCCGTGGTCGTGCCACCGGGTGAGTTGATCGAGACGATCACACCCTTCACGGCATCCGCGTCGCCGACCCGCTTCATCAGCTTGGCGGTGGCCTCGCTGCCGGCGATGAAGCCCGAGACTGAGATGCGGGCGATCTGCGGCCGCACGGCGAAGCCGCCCTCCGCGCCGGTGCGCACGCGGTAGCCAAGGGCGCCGACCGCCACGATCAGGCCGCCGATGCCGAGCACGCGCCAGAGAGACAGACTGCGGCGCAGGCGCCGCCGGTCGATCAGCAGTTCGGCGTCGGCTGCCATGCTGTGCCTTCCCCTGAAGCCCCCGGTCGCTCCCCTCGACGGGGTGCGGGAGCCACGCCCCCGCGCCGGGCAAGTCCTTGGTTTCCTTCGGCTCGCTCGGTCCGAGCCGTGCGAGGCCGGTGTTCTAGAGCATTTACCGCGGGCGTGGATATGGGGCGGACGAAGAAAATGACGGGGTGGCCGGCCGCTGTCGCGTCGCACCGGCCCGTCCGACCTGCGATCTGCCTTCGGCAACCTTGAATTGTTGGACCAAAAAAGAACCCGCGCAGGACATCGGTCCTGCGCGGGTCTCGGTACCGCGGATCCGCCGCCCGGACAGGCCGGGCGGCAGAGAGCAGCGGCTTACTCGTCGTCGGAGCGCTTCTTGTTGAAGGCCGCGCCCAGGATATCGCCGAGCGAGGCACCCGAATCGGCGGAGCCGAACTGGGCCATGGCCTCCTTCTCCTCGGCGACCTCGAGGGCCTTGATCGAGACCTGCACGCGGCGGGCCTTCCGGTCGAACTGCACGACGCGGGCGTCGAACTTCTCGCCGGTGGCGAAGCGCTCGGGGCGCTGATCGCCGCGGTCGCGGGCCAGCTCCGCGCGACGGATGAAGGTCTGCATGTCGGTGTCGACGATCTTCACCTCGACGCCGGCATCCTTCACCTCGACCACCTCACAGGTGACGATCTGGCCCTTCTTGATCTCGCCGGCCTCGGCGAAGGGGTCACCGCCGAGCTGCTTCACGCCCAGCGAGATCCGCTCCTTCTCGACGTCGACGTCGAGAACCTGGGCGCGGACCATGTCGCCCTTCTTGAACTCCTCGATGACCTGCTCGCCGGGACGGTTCCAGTCGAGATCCGACAGGTGAACCATGCCGTCGACATCGCCCTCGAGGCCGATGAACAGGCCGAACTCGGTCTTGTTCTTGACCTCGCCCTCGACCTCGGAGCCGACCGGGTGCTTCTCGGCGAAGGCCTCCCAGGGGTTCTGCAGGGTCTGCTTGAGGCCCAGGCTGATGCGGCGCTTGACCGGATCGACCTCCAGGATCTGAACCTCGACCTCCTGGGAGGTGGAGACGATCTTACCCGGATGGACGTTCTTCTTGGTCCAGCTCATCTCGGAGACGTGGATCAGGCCCTCGATCCCCGGCTCCAGCTCCACGAAGGCGCCGTAATCGGTGATGTTGGTCACGCGGCCCTTGAGCTTGGCGCCCTCCGGGTAACGGGCGGCGATGCCCTCCCACGGATCGGCGAGAAGCTGCTTGATGCCGAGCGAGATGCGGTGCGTCTCGTGGTTGATCTTGATGATCTTGACCTTCACGGTCTGACCGATCGTGACCACCTCGGACGGGTGGTTCACGCGGCGCCACGCCATGTCGGTGACGTGCAGCAGGCCGTCGATCCCGCCGAGGTCGACGAACGCGCCGTACTCGGTGATGTTCTTGACGACGCCGTCGATGACCTGACCTTCCTCAAGGTTGGCCACCAGCTCAGAGCGCTGCTCGGCGCGGCTCTCCTCGAGGACGGTCCGGCGCGACACGACGATGTTGCCGCGGCGGCGATCCATCTTGAGGATCTGGAACGGCTGCGGGGTGCCCAGCAGCGGGGTGACGTCGCGGACCGGGCGGATGTCGACCTGCGAGCGCGGTAGGAACGCCACGGCGCCGTCGAGGTCGACGGTGTAGCCGCCCTTGACCTGGTTGAAGATCGTGCCGGTGACGCGGTCGTTGTTCTCGAACGACTTCTCGAGCTTGACCCAGCTCTCCTCGCGGCGCGCCTTGTCGCGCGAGATGACGGCCTCGCCGAGCGCGTTCTCGATCCGGTCGACGTAGACCTCGACCTCGTCGCCGACCTTCAGCTCGCCCTCGCGGCCGGGACCGGTGAATTCCTTGAGCGCGACACGGCCTTCCGTCTTGGCGCCGATGTCGATGACGGCCACGTCCTTCTCGATCGCGACGACGCGACCCTTGACGACGGAGCCCTCGGTGATCTCGTGTTCGAGGAAGCTCTCCTCGAGGAGTGCGGCGAAATCGTCGCGGCTCGGGCTGCGCCCCAGAGCGGTACCTGCGGTCATTCTGTCTCCTGAACGGCCTCCGGCGGAGGCCCGTTGCGTCGGCGGCTCGCGTTGCAGGCACCCTCGCTCGCCGCGGCCTCCCCGGACTCTTTCGGGAGAGGCGACCGGTCCCGTGGGACCCGGCTTGCCGACGCGTCGATACGGATGACGAGGGCGGTCCAGCCGGCGGCCCAGCGGGCGCAAGAGTGACGAGCGCGCGAGAGCGGATCCGGGAGGACGCGCGTGCCATACAGCATCGGCCCTCTGACTTCAACCGAACGGGGGGGTCCGCGCCGCGGCGGATGGCACATCCGCGGCCTGGTGACGCTTTCGCTTGCCGCTCTTGCCCGGCGCCGTGCAGGCGCGATACCTCTGGCGGCGACACGAGGGCTTCCGGCAGCGGCGACGTGATCCTGCTCGTCTCGCAGGGCCATCGCTTCGCCGATCGGGTCTGGCACCAGGTTCAAGGCCGGTGCCCGCAGGAGAGCGCCGATCGATGTCCGGTCTGGAGGAATGAACGTGCTGGGCTCCTGTCTCAACCGTCCGGCCGAAGCGGGTCAGCCGCGACGGTCCCACCTGATCGGGCAGCTCAAGGCCTAAGCGCGGATGCCGACCGGACGACACTCACCGCTGGAGATGCTGACGCGCAAGCTCGACAGCATAACGGTCCTGGCCGAAGAGGATCGGACCGCGATCCTCGATCTGCCGCACACGGTTCGAAACCTGCCGGGGCGCCACGATATCGCCCGGTTCGGCGAACGGCCGAGCCAGTGCTGCCTCGTCCTCCAGGGCTGGGTCTCGCGCTATGCCGCGCTGTCCGAAGGCGGCCGGCAGATCCTGTCGTTCTACGTCGCCGGCGATATGCCGGACCTGCAGAGCCTGCATCTGCACCGGATGGACCACAATCTCGCCACCCTGACGGCCTGCACCATCGCCTTCATCCCGCACGACGCGCTGCATCGGGTGCTCCGGCGGCACCCGGACCTTGCGAATGCCCTGTGGCGGGATACCCTGATCGACGGGGCCCATTATCGCGAGCGGATCACCAGCCTGGGCCGGCGTCAGGCGCTCGGACGCGTGGCGCACCTGTTCTGCGAATTGTATCTCCGGCAGCGCGCGGTCGGACTGACGAATGGCCTCAGCTTCTCCCTGGCCCCGAAGCAGGCGGAGTTGGCCGATGCGCTCGGCCTGACGAGCGTGCATCTGAACCGGGTTTTGCGCACCTTGCGGGCGCGCAAGCTGGTCACCCTCAGCGGCGGTGTCCTGACCATCGAGGATTGGGACGCCCTGGTCGCGGTGGCCGAGTTCGATCCGACCTTCCTCCACCAGGGCAACAACGCGCCGGCCGTCCGCGAGACGGCCGAAACCGTCTAGCAGCACCCACCTGCTTTCAGGCTGCGCGGGCCAGAGGCGTGGCTGCGCCCGGCACTTCGTCGGTGTGGACGTCGAACCGCGCGAGGTACGCGGAACCGAAGCTCGTCGTCAGGGCGCAGTCGGTTGCGTCGCGTCCGCGGGCCATGACGATGCGGCCGATCCGCGGCCGGTTGTGGCGCGCGTCGAACGTGTACCAGCGCGGGCCCTCTGGACCGTCGAGATAGACCTCGAACCACGCTGAGAAGTCCATCGGGGCGGGATCCTTCGACACGCCGATATCGCCGAGATAGCCGGTGGCGTAGCGCGCCGGGATGTTCATGCAGCGGCACAGGGTGATCGCGAGATGCGCGAAGTCGCGGCACACCCCGACCCGCTGAGTGTAGCCGTCGAAGGCGGTGCGGGTCGCGTCGGCCTGCTGATAATCGAAGCGCAGATGCGCGTGGGCGAAGTCGACGATCGCCTGGACCCGGGCCCAGCCTTCCGGTGTGCTGCCGAACAGCGACCACGCGACACCCGAGAGCTTGTCGGTATCACAGTAGCGCGAGCCGAGCAGGTACATCAGGACATCGTCCGGCAGGTCCTGCACGGAGGGCTGACGCGCGCCGGGTGCCTGATCGTCCGGAAGGCCGCTGTCGGCGATCGTGAAATCGGCCGCCATGGTGATCCGGCCGCCCGGCGCGACGATGCGCGTGCAGACGTTGCCGAAAGCATCGACGTGCTGGCGGGCGGGAATCGGCGGATCGAAGGTGATCGTCTCCGGGGTGACGAGATCGGTCCTGCGCTCCGGACGCACGTTCAGGAGCAGGTTCATCGGCGTCGGGCCGACGGTGTCGAAGGCGATCGAGAATCCGGTGCGAATATGCATCGTCGGGAACCATGTCGGAAACCGCCGCTCGGCTGGACGAGAGGCAGGTTGTTTCAGTCCAGGGCCCTAAAAAGCGATGAGCCGAAGCAGAGTTCCGTCCGGAAGCTCAGTTCTTGCCCCGTCATCTGCTCTAATATTGAGCAGCGGAGGCACGCGCCGCGATCGATGTCTTCGCGCGACTGACCGCACGGCCCGTTGCGGCGGCGCACCTCTGCCCGGCGCCGCGCCATGTTGCATCGCACAGGGCACGCTCGTATCCCTGTCGCCTCGGGGCTCGGAGCGACCGAATCCCGCCGAGACTTCCTGCCAGACGATCGATGCCGATGACGCCCGACAAGCTCTCCCTGCCCAAGGACAAGATCCGGGTCCTGCTGCTCGAAGGCATCAACGACAGCGCCGTCGCGCTGATGCGGGCGGCCGGTTACACCAACCTGACGCGGCTGCCGAAGGCGCTCGACCGGGAGGCCCTGCACGAGGCGCTGCAGGGGGTGCACATTGTGGGCATCCGGTCCCGGACGCAGCTCGACGCGGCCGCCTTCGAGGCTGCGGACCGGCTTCTGGCGGTGGGCTGCTTCTCGGTGGGGACAAATCAGGTCAATCTCGAAGCGGCGCGCCACCGCGGCATCCCGGTCTTCAACGCGCCCTTCTCGAACACACGCTCGGTGGCCGAGCTGACGATCGGCGAAATCGTGATGCTGCTGCGCCGGATCGTGCCGCGCTCGGTCGGCGCCCATGCCGGCCGCTGGGACAAGTCGGCGGTCGGGTCGCTCGAGGTCCGCGGCAAGACGCTGGGCATCGTGGGCTACGGCAATATCGGAACGCAGCTCTCCACCCTGGCGGAAGCCATGGGCATGCGCGTCCTGTTCTACGATCACACCGACAAGCTGCGACACGGCAATACCGAGCCCACCGAGACGCTGCACGAGCTGCTCGCCCAGAGCGATGTGGTCTCGCTCCACGTGCCGGAGACCGACTCCACGGCCAACATGATCGGTGAAGCCGAGATCCGGGCCATGAAGCCCGGCGCGTTCCTGATCAACAACGCCCGGGGCACCGTGGTCGATCTCGACGCTCTCGCATCGGCCCTGCGCGACGGCCACCTCAAGGGCGCCGCCGTCGACGTCTTCCCCGTGGAGCCGGGATCCAACGCCGAGACCTTCGTAAGCCCGCTCCAGGGGATCGAGAACGTCATCCTCACGCCGCATGTCGGCGGTTCCACGGAAGAGGCGCAGGAGCGCATCGGCGCCGAAGTGGCCCGCAAGCTCGTGGATTATTCCGATATCGGGTCGACCGTCGGCGCGGTGAATTTCCCGCAGGTGCAACTGCCCGCCCGGCCGACCGGCACGCGCTTCATCCATGTCCAGCGCAACCTGCCGGGCATGCTGGGGCGCCTCAACGACGTGTTCTCCCGGGGGCACGTCAACATCGCGGCGCAGTTCTACCAGACCGACGGCGAGGTCGGTTACGTGGTGCTGGAGACGGACGCCACCGACGCGGACGCGGAGGGGCTCCTCGACGAGATCCGCGCTATACCGGGCACCATCCGCGCCCGGCTGCTCTACGAGCGGCGTTGAGCGCTCGGCTACGCAATCCGCGGCGGGCATTTACGCTGCGCGCGTGAACGCGCCCGCGCCTGCCGCGTTCGACTTGCGTGGCCAAGCCGGCCGCTGTTCAAGTGGCGTGCGACCGGTCCCGGTGGATCGGATCGGCGGCGGAGGATTGACGGTGACGAAACGTGTTGCGCGCGCCTGGGCCGGCCTCGTGCTCGGCATCGCCGGGACGGTTCCGGCCGCCTCCGATGCCTCGGCGGATTGCCTCCGCCGCGTCTACAACCGCTCGAACTTCGTGCTCGTGGTGCGGAACGAAGCCGGCCCTCCGGTGACGCTGCCGCCCGGGCGGTCCGTGCCAGTGCGACTGTCGCGACCGGGCCAGATCGACGTGTCGGCCTATTGCGGCATCCCCGGCGGCGAGCCGGTGCTGCACCGGACTTTCGACTACGAGGCCGTGCTCGACCGCTGCTTCGTGCGATTCGGGGACGATCTGTTCGTTCCCCAACTCGGGCGCGGGTTCTTCGGAACGCAGGAGACCGCGCCGTTCACGGTCAACAATCCACGTCAGGGTGACATCGTCCTCGGGCCGGCAGCCCAGCCGGCCTGCGCGGTGCCGAGCGCTGTCCTGAGCCGCCGCGGCTGATCGCTCAGAGATAGTGCCGGAAGACGACCCCCCATCCTCGGCCATGTCGGGCTGACAGGGGGCGGCCGGCCCGATCAGCGGGCTGGCCAGACGCAGGGCGATCAGGCCGAGGGCTGCGAGCGTCGGGGCGACGAATCGGAACGGGCGAGCGAGCATGGGCGCCTCCGTCGCGCGATCGCCGATACAGGAACGGTCCTGTGTGCAGCCCTGGCGCGCTTGTGAAGCATCGCACCCGACGACTGAACCCGAGGTGCCCCAGCGCACATGGGTAACGTTAAGCTGGCGCCGCTGCTGTCTGGTCCGGTCGGGGCGTGCCGGCGTTACGGTCGGTCGATTGCGTCGACCGCGTCGCTGGCATGTATCCCGACGCGCTCCTATGCTGCCCGTGGCGGGAATTTGCCGGCTGTCGCGTCCCACGGCGTGCGGCCGCGCCGTCCCTGCAAGACCAATTGCGTGAACGAGGACGCGCGTATGCTCACTCAGACTGGCAGCTCGATCGTGCGGGGGATCTCGGTGTCGAGGAGACCATCGAGTCGACAACATCGTCCGCTGGGACGGCGAGCGGCTCTATGTCGAGCAGGACGTCTACCACAACGGGCAACTCGTCCACCGCAAGTATCGGCGCACCGTCACCGAGCCCGTGGCCCGCGTGCTGTGGACGATCATCAACCGCGCCAAGCAGTAAGCGGCGCTGCGGGCTCACGCGGCGGCCTTCTTGGGTCGCCGCGCCCGATCCAAGCGATGGCGTCTCGGCGGCTTAGTTCCGACCGGTGACGCGCCGCGGTGTAAGCACCATCCCAGATCTCAGGCGGGACCTCGACGCGGGCCTGTGTTCGCCACGCCGAGCGTTGCGGACCCTATCCGGCCTCAGGCGGCTACGGCGTCGGGCGTCTCGACCAGTGTGAGATGCACCGGTCGGAGTGCGTCCAGGCGCTCATGCGCGGCGTCGAAGGCGGCGCGAATCGTCGTGCTTGCATCCTCGACGGCGACCAGCACCGCCAGCTTCTGCGTGCTCGCCCGCTCGGCGATGCTGCGGGCGGCGCTGACCAGGGATTGCTCCAAGTCCAGGAACTCGGTTTCGGCGTCCGTCCCGGCCTCCTGCGTGGCCGTCGCGAGACGTGCAAGCACAGCTTCCAGTGCGTGACGCAGGACAAGCGTCCGCACGCGCTCCTGAAGGAGCGCCCTCTCGTCGATCTTCATCGGAATCAGTCCGGGTTCGGGAACATGGCTAAGTTCTCATAGTTCGCCGGACTGTGCAGCCACCTTTTTGCAACAGCGTAATACAGTCTCGCAGGCGGCGGCCGCGGCGCTCTGACCATCGTGCCGGTCAATATTCCTGGAAACATCCGAGCAATATTCGAATTTTTGTGGGATCGGGCCCGGATCAGCCGCTGACGGATAGAGGCCGAGACGATGAAGAGGCGGAAGAATAATCTGTATTCGTGACCTTAGGATCCCGCGCGCAAACGTCGACCATGGGTATGGCTGACGGCCGCCGTCTCGACGGTATGAACCGGACAGTGAGGCGCCGCAGATGTCCCGGCAGGGAGCCGCGTCAGAGGTCAGTATGGGGTGCCCTGGGCGCGCCGGGTGCGCAGGGCCTCGGCATACCATTCCAATTCATCCAGGAACCGGTTCGCGGACCGCTCGAGCCACGACTCTGCGGGCGTTCCGTCGTCGCCGATAGCTTTCTGAAGACGGGGGATCGGCAGGAGCGAGGGAATGCTGGGCATGCCCATCTCTGCGAGCATCGCGCGCAGCGGCATGGCCGCCCGGACGCCGCCGAACTGTCCTGCCGAGTAGCAGCAGATCGCCGATGGCCGCCAATAATACTCCTCGAGAAAATGATCGAGGGTGTTCGAGAGCGCGGGCGGGACCCCGTGGTTATATTCGGCCGAGACGATCAGGAACGCGTCGGATCCACGATATAGCGCGGCGAGCCGCTCGAGCGGTTCCGGTGCCGTGCCGGCCGGATATTCCTTGTACATCCGGTCGAGCAACGGAAGCTTCAGCTCGGCAGGATCGGCGAGCGGCGCGGCGTGGCCTCGTGCCTCCAGCTTCGACGTCAGGAAGCGGGCGGCCCGAATGCCGATCCGGTCGGATCGGACGCTGCCGAGGATGACGGGCACGGTCAGGGTCATAGTGGCCTCCCAGACGCGCGATCATGCCAGAGCCGCGCGCGCCGCTCCAGGCGCGCCGCACAACCCGTCCGCTCAGGCCTTCGCGGTGCTCGTCAACGCCGCCGCCGCGACGCCGACGGGGCCGCCGCTCGCGTAGGCGGCGATCGCCTTCGTCATCTGCTGCAGCAAGGCGTCCAGACCACTCCCGATGCTGGCCGTCGAGGACGCGTCGCCGCTCGAGGATGCGCCCGCGACCGTCGACGTGTCCGAGGCGCCGCTCGCCTGCCCGGCCTGCGTGCCGTCCGCAGCGTCCGACGCGAGCGGATGGTGATGATGCCCGCGATGACGCTGGACCGGGGTCGCATCGCCCGCGCCCTGGCTTGCGTCCGTCACACTGGAGCTCGCGGCGGTCCCGGAGGCATCGGCCGGGTCGGTCGGCGATGTGACGCCGTTCTGCAGGCCCATCTGGCTGAAGTCGGATTGCAGTTGCAGGAGCGAGGCCATCAGGTCGTTCGACATCGCCGGCGCGGAAGCCGCGCTGCCGGACTGAGCGGCGCTGCCGGCGCTCTGGGCCGATCCGGCATCCTGCGACGCGGGCGTGAACGTGTCGGCGTCCACCGGCCGCGCATTTGCAGCGCGCGCCTGACGCAGCGCGCTGACGAGATCCTTCTGAAGCGAAGCCCCTGAGACCGTGTTCACCGACATAGCCGAATCCTCTGCCGCCTTTCGGATCCGGCAGGCACGGCGCGTTCCAGAAATTCGCCTGTGATTTCAAGCACCCGTCCGGGCAAAGCACCGGCAGGTTCGACCGCGCGGCAATTTCTGCCGGCGCATTACCAGGCCGACATCGCGCGGATCGCGGCCGGGCCGGGCGTGTGCGTGCCGGCGGGGAATGCCAGGAGGGTGATCGCGTTCAGCAGGGCGCAGAGCAGGAACAGGACGCCGAGACCCTCGGTGACGGCCTCGGCGCGCGTGCCGGCTTTCTGGATGAGGATGCAGCCGAGCGTGAACAGCGAGGCCATCGCGAGGGGCAGGCCGAGGATGGACGGCATCGCCGCTCAGGCGCTCGCGACGGCGCCGGCACCCGCCGCTTCACAGCAAGCGCGGCCGCGTCTGACTGCCCAGGTCGCCACCATCATCGATTCCCCTCGCCCGCGGGAGCATGGCGGTCGCGGCAGAGCGGCTGCGACCGGTTCGGCATCGTCGCCGAGCCTTCGATCGGGATCAGCGCCCCTGTTCAGCGCCCCTGCGCGCCGGCTGAAACGTCCCGGTCGCTCACCGCAATGAGCGCGAGTTCGCTGAGGCCGAGGGCCGCGAGCAGAAGGCGATCTTCCGCCGGCTCGTCCTGCAGGAGCGCGGCCGCGCCGACGAAGCTGAGGGCGCCGACCGCGTCGCAGGCGAGGTGGGTCCGCATGGACAGGAACGGCACGAGACCGCCCTCGTAGCGCGTCAGGAGCGAGTACGCGTAGTGCCACACGGGGCCGATCCGCATGATCCGGCGCGTGGCAGGACCACGCCCCCGCGAGAGTGCGGCGATCATCGCGGGGAAGACGTAATCGGTGACGGCGTGCACGCGGCTCGGGATCATCCCTGGGGTTTCCTCGGGCCGACGGTCAGGACGATTTCGACGTGGTGCTGGCATCGCCGAGATGGCGCAGGTTCTCGGGAGGAGTCTCCGCCTCTGTCGCCTCGACCGAGGCGGTGCTGCCGCCGGCCACAGAATCCAGGCGCTGGTAACCCGAGGCGATCCGTGCCGTCTCCGCCTGCCAGCTCGGATCGGATTCGAGTTCGCGCTGCAGCTGCGCCGGGCGTCCGACGTCCCGGGCCTCGTCCTGGCCGAAATCCTGGCCGTTGCGATCGGTGTAGGCGTCGAACTCCCTGAGGTTCGGGCGCTTCGAACGCTGCGTGTCGTCGGTCTCGTGTGCCAAGGGATGCTCCCGTTTTGCTGCGCAGGATGGATCAGATAATCGGTTTGCCGCCGGTGACCGCGACGGTCGCGCCGGAGACGTAGCTGGATTCCGGGCTCGCCAGCATGACGTAGACCGGCGCGAGCTCGCAGGGCTGGCCGGGGCGCTTCATCGGAACTTGGGAGCCGAAGCTGCGCACCTTCTCTTCCGGCATGGTCGAGGGGATGAGCGGCGTCCAGATCGGGCCGGGCGCCACGCAATTCACGCGGATATCGCGCTCGGCCAGCATCTGCGCCAGGCCGCCGGTGAAGTTCTGGATCGCGCCCTTGGTGGTCGCGTAGGCGAGCAGCTGCGGGCTCGGCGTGTCGGCATTCACCGAGGTCGTGTTGATGATGGCGCTGCCGCCCTTCATGTGCGGGAGCGCGGCCTTCACAAGGTAGAACATCGCGTGGATGTTGGTCGCGAACGTGACCTCCCACTCCTCGTCCGAGATCTCCTCCGGGTTGGCGAAGGTCTTCTGGTGCGCGGCGTTGTTGACCAGCACGTCGACTTGCCCGAACTCGGCGACGGCCTTGTCGGCGATGGCCCGGCAATGCTTCGGATCCTTGATGTCGCCGGGGAGCGGGACGGCCTTGCGCCCGGCGGACTCGACAAGGCGGCAGGTTTCCCGGGCGTCGTCGTGCTCGTCGTAATAGCTCACCAGAACGTCCGCGCCCTCGCGGGCGAAAGCCAAAGCGACCGCTCGGCCGATGCCGCTATCAGCGCCGGTGATGATCGCCTTCCGGCCGGACAGCCGCCCCGATCCCTTGTAGTGCGCCTCGCCGTAATCCGGGCGCGGGTCCATGTCGGCGTCCCGCGCCGGCGGGGTGAGCTGGCGTTGCCGGTCGAAGGGCGGCTTGGGAAAGTCGGTCATTGTGGCGCTCCTTCCAGCGCGGCGGCTGGTCACGACGTCTCATCGAGGGCCGCGACGCAGGGCGCCGCGACGATGGGAGGCAGGCTGTGCCCGAAGATCGCGTGTGGCCGCTGTCGAAGAGCGCCCCGGCTTCATGCCCCGGTGAGGCCCGTTGGATCGAAGCGGGCTTCGGTTCTGCCCCGATAACCCGGCCTCCCGGCCATTGTTTCGTCGGTCGCGCAGATCCGCCGCTGCGCTCATCCGCGCCGTCGTTCCCCGCAAACGCGCAGTAGATGTCGATGCGGTTGCCCGATCCGGGGCACGTCGGCTGCGACGCAAAGTGTATCTTTGTATTCCGTCACGGAGATGGCGCGCGGTCTGTTCGGAAAGCTTGGCCGGATACACATCATCCGGAACGATGCGTGTGCCCCCGGGTTTGCACCACATTCGGCAACGACGGGGTACACATGACGACCAAGCCACCACCCGTTCCTCCGGCGAACCGCTCCGACAAGGGCCCCGGTAGCGCGACGGAAGCGCCGCTTTCGCAAGGCCGCGCCGGTTCTCAGACGAAGGATCCCGACAAGATCGGGCAGGCCGGGAACTCGAAGGTGAACACCACCAATCAGGGCTACCAGCAGGACCGCTGACAGCCGCCAGCGCGGCGGCTGCGTCCGCCGTGCCGAACACAGCTTAGGTTCCGCATCGGAGAATCAACATGGCGAATGCAAGTCGGCATAAGGTCGGTCCGGGCGCCCAGGGCAAGGGTGATGGGACCGGCGCGATGTCGGAATTGCCGGACGGTGTGCTGCCGGAGAACATGGTTCTCAGCAACCGCGACAAGTCTCGTCACAGCGACGAGCGCGGCCTCGACAGCAAGAACGTTCAGACTGAGCAGTATCAGGACCATGCCGGGAATCGTCAGGTCTCCCTCGACGAGGCGGCGGATGCCAGCGGGAATACCAGCGGGCTCGCCAACCCGATGACGGACGAATCCGGCGCGCAGAGCAGCCTCAGGAAGCAGCAGCATTCGTAAAGGCCGGCAACCCGTCACCGGAGTCGCGATCCGGTCGGGAGTCGCGGCGCGCGCCGGGACTCCCGGGCGTTCCGCGGCAGGCAGGCCTAGCTGTTTGTTGCCTGGCGTCCGATCAGCCGGCCATTCTGAAAGTGGATGATGGCCGCCTCGGTTGTCCCGGATGCAGAACCAGGATCAGGACAGGTGCGATGTCGCGATCGGTAATCCTCGCTCCGCTCCTCGCGAGCGTCTCGCTCAGCTCGGCTCTGGCCCAGGCTGTCAATCCGACGCCGGGGACCGAGGCTGCGCAATCCAATGCGCTCCTCAGCACCCCGGTCTGGCTGATCCTGGGCGTTATCGTCGCCTTTGCGATACTATACGCGTTCCGCGCACGCCGCCGCCGGTAGGTCAAAGCTCAGCAGCGTGGTGTTTTGCCTGACGTGCTAACACACGTGAGTGTCACGTCTCCCTGATCACGCACAAGACAGTCCCGCCCGAGCCCGGCATCCTGAAATCGGCGGCGATCTTCGGTTTTGCGCGGGAGCACATGAAGTCGGGCCGCGCGCACGGGCGCGAGTCCTGAGCGGGCCTGCCAGAATCCAGAGTACCGCTTGATGGCGGCTGACCGGTCGGACGAGGCGAGTCGGGTGACGCGTGTCTGAAGCTCGCCTATCGCGGTTCAACCGCCTTCTCGACCGCCTGGACGCGGTCGTCCCGCAACCGCAAGCTTGGTTCTTCGCGCTCCGCATCTGGATCGCGATGATGCTCGCGCTCTACGTCGCGTTCTGGCTTCAGCTGGAGAGCGCCTCCTCGGCGGCCGTGAGCGTCGCGATCCTGGCGCAACCGAAGCGCGGACAGGCGATTTCCAAGGCGATCTACCGGTTCCTCGGAACGATCCTCGGCGGCGTGATCTCCATCGTGTTCGCGGCGGCATTCGGCCAGGACCGGGTGCTGATGCTGGTCTGCTTCACGGCCTGGCTGAGCCTCTGCGTGTTTGTCGCGCAGTATCTGCAGGATACCCGTGCTTACGGGGCGATGCTGTCGGGCTACACGGTGGCGATCATCGCGATCAGCAACATCGACACGCCGCAGAACGTCTTCGACGCGGCGGTGTCGCGCGTGGCGGCGATCGCCGTCGCCATCACGGCCATCACCTTCATCAACGACGCGCTCGCCTCACCCAGCACGTGGCGCGGCCTCCTGCCCCCGATCGCGACGGCCCTCCGGTCGGCGAAGGTCTTTGCCCGCCAAGCGCTCCGCGACGGCGATCCCGGCCCCGAGAAGGCGCTCGATCTGATCCGCATGACGGCGCCGCTGAGGGCGGATGCGAGCGCGATCGCGGGCGAACTCGACGACGGCCCCCAGCGGGCCGCGGGGGCCCGCAGCGCCATCGCGGCTCTCTACGCGACCATGGCGGCGAGCCGGAACTTCGCCATCGCCGCGCGGGATGCCGGCCCGGACCGTCCGGCCATCGCGGAGGCCCGCTCGATCTGCGCCCGGCTGGTGGCCGACGACGGCGCATCGGTGGACAATTCGGCCTTCGCCGAAGCCCGCGGGCGGCTACGGGCGCTGATCGAGGCTGCGGTCCGTGACGGTCGTCGCAGCCTCGGACGAGGTTCTCACCCTTCAGCGCGCCCGCGACCTCGCGACCGCGTTGATGTTTGCGCAGGACGGACTGAATGCCCTCAGGAACGGCCATCGGCCGTTGCGCGACGTTCGCCTGCCGACCCACCGCGATTTCCCTGTGGCGTTCCGCGGTGCCGCACGCGTCGCCCTCGCTTTCGCGCTGACGGCGGCCCTGTTCGTCGGGCTCGGCTGGCCGGCGACGACCTATGCCCTCGTGCAGGTCGCCGCGATGGGGGCAATGTCGTCGGTCAATCCCGATCCTCTGAAATACGCCAACGGCGTCGTCATCGGCATCCCGCTCGCGGGCTTGGCGGCCGGCCTGATCCTGCTCCTGACGCTGCCGACGGTGAACGGCTTCCCGATCCTGGCGCTTGCGGTCGCGCCTGTCGTCTTCGCCGCCTGTTTCCTGATCCTGAATCCGCCGACCGCGTCCATCGGCTTCATCCTGCTGGTCTACTTCCCGGTGCTGCTGTCGCCGGGAAACCCGCAGAGCTTCGATGCGCAGACGTTCTTCGGGAATTTCGCTCAGATGACGATCGTGGCCGTCATCCTCGCGACGACGGTGCGGGTCATCCTGCCGATCCGGCCCGATCAGGCCCGGGCGTATGCCTTCGACTCCGCGATCCGGGATGTTCGGAGCGCCCTCGTGGGCGCAGGCGGCGATGCGGTCGACCGGACCAGCCTGAACTCCGATCGGATCTTTCAGTACGCCCAGATCAATGCCGGACCGGATATCGTGCGGGCGCGTCGCCTGAAGCTCGCTTTCGCCATCGCCCACCTGGAGGCGTCCGCCGCACGGGCGCATGACCAACTGCGCGCCTTCCACCGGGATGCCGTCCTGCAGACAGCGAGCGCGCAGGCGCGCGCGGCCCTGGCCGGCGGAACCGTGGGTGACATCGAAGCCGCCGCGCAGGCTCTGCTCAGGGCCGTCCGCGACGCCGACGCCTCTCAGAGCCTGCCGGTTGCCCGGGCCGTGAGCGATCTCGTGGCGGTCGCGCGCGTCATGGCGCGCCACAAGCGCTTCCTTCAGACGATCGCGCATCCGGAGACGTGACGGCCGCTTCGCGTGAGCGTCGATGGTCCTCGGTGCGCCACGAAGAAACGCACGATTTTGCGCTCGAGTGGCGGCCGGAGCCGAAGAATTCGGGAGGGTTGGGTCGGTGGCTCCCCGAGCAGTTAAGCCATAACGCAATGGCGCCAATGGCTTGGCTCCCGCACCCGCGCGTACTGACCCTATTGTTAGGCAAGGCGAATTTTCGACGCCTCCGCACCCCGTCAGTGGTTCGACGACTGCTCAAACGCCCTCTCCTGCCCTCGTGATCAGCGACGCCGAGCGTGTCCAATTAGGCGCAGGAAAGATCCGCCGCTTGCCTTGATGTGCGTCCGAGAAGGTTGAGGAACGGGTTCTGTCCTTCTGCCCAAGAGCGGACATTCCACTTCCGACCCAACCCGGTCACTCAGCTGCATAGGCCGGCAGCCCGAAGGCGGACGCGACTGACTGCACGTCCTGCCTTTGAGCCCGCCGGTAGTCACGGGGGCTCATGTCGTAGCGATCCTTGAAGCGGCGCGCGAAATGGGCCTGGCTGACGAAGCCGCAGCTATAGGCCAGCATGCCAATCGACAGGTGGGCGCAGGCCGGATCGCTCAGGCGCTTGGCTGCTGCCGCCAGCCGGCGCTCCCAGATCCAATCCGAGATGTGCTGACCGCGCTTGTGGAACAGCTCCTGGAGCCGCCGCACAGACACGCCGACCACGGAGGCGAGCTGTGGTGGATCGAGGGTTTGGTCGTGAAGGTTGGCCTCGACATAGGCTTTGGCGCGCTGGACGACGAGAGAGCCTTGGACAGGCTGGGGCACCTCCCGGGCGATGCGCTCGGCGAGGCTGGCGACGATGAGATCAATTCCCACCCCAACCATGCGCTCGGCGACTGCCGGTGACATCTGATCCGCCCGAGCCGACAAATTCGTCAAGAAGGAGCGAGCCAGGGTGGCTACAGGTTGGTGGCCCTCGACGGTCAGACTGGCGAAGAGCCGAGCCGGCCCCAGCACGGTCTCTATCCGCTGCCGTGGGATCGCGATGGCTAGCACTTCGGTGTAGCCGTCGTGCTCGATCGTCCATGGCATGTTCGTATCGCGAATCGCGAAGTCGCCGGTTCCATCCGTGCTCGATCGATCGTTCTGGTCCGCTTTCACGGTGCCGGTCAGCACCATGCTCATGAAAAGATGATCAGTCTTATGATTTTCGTGGCGGAGAGTTCTCGGTGTTGTCGAGGCCCTGAGGTTGCGCAAAGCGAATTTGGTAAAATCTAGTCCACCAATACTTGCCCCGTCGATTGTGGCATCAAACTGCCCGTCGCCCAGAGGTCTTTGCTCCATTGGGACGAGACGATCCTCACAGACTTCACGCCAGTGCCGAAATCGGTCCCTCGGCAACACCCCGTCCGTTGAGAAGATGGTCTTCATCGCGGCCGCGTTATGTCCGCAGTTGCGAGTGTTTACAATATACATTCTGAATTGAATTATTTATACATTTGGATAGCGCTTGGAATTTTCGCCATAAAATGTGCCGTCGGACCAACAAACTTTAAAAGGCGTCACGTGCTCGAACGACCGAAAGCTCACCGGCCTCTTCCGGCAAATCGGCGAGCGTCCGCTTTCTTCATACCCGCTCCCGGAACCGGAACGACAGAGTTCCACCCATAACAGACCTTGCAGCTTGCGATCGCTTGCGAGGTAGGGCGGTCATGCATAGGCGACCGGCAGCTCGCTCACCTGCGTGGTGTAGCGCGGCGTGCGCATCTCGAACTTGGTGTTCCAGTCGCGCCGGCTCACCAGACCCGCGCGGGCCGGCACCACCGCGCCTCGGCCCCAGCGCGCGTTGCAGGCATCCATCGCCGCCATCAGCGGCCCCGATCGCTCGCGATCCAGCGCGCCGATCAGCGCCCGCGGGCTGTGCGACAGCGGCACGAGGTCGTTGGTGACAATCCCCGCTTTGGAGAAGCGCCACGGCCGCTCGCCCGGCTCCCGCCAGGTCTTGGCCACGCCGTGTCGCGCCGCCTTGATCAGCGCCAGCGTGTCCGAGGTGTGCTCTGGCAACTGCACGGTGGTCGAGACCGAGCGCATCGGATCGTCCCGGTCGTGCTCGCTCGTGTGGTAGAAGACCGTGACGTGGTTGGTCCCGAGCCCCTCGCGCCGCAGCTTCTCACCGAGCCGCGTCGCATGCGCGGCGACCGCCTCCTCCAGCACCGCGCGCTCCGTGATCCGGCTGGAGAACGAGCGACGGGTGTGGACAGGGTCGAGAAAAGCGAACGGCGGCAGCGCGTTGCGCCGACCGTCAGCTAGGACGGGCGGACATGGCGATGAAGACGGCGTTCGTGGTGCAGCCGTTCGAGGTGCACCGGAAGCGGTTGCGGCCGGGCCGGCAGGAGCCGGCGCAGACCGAGAGCGGGGCGCTGAAGAAGGCCGAGAACCTGGCCAAGCGGATGCCCGGCGCGGCGGCGCTGAAGGTGGTGGCCGACGACGAGACGGGCGAGCTGGAAGGCGTCACCATCCTCGGACAGTGGGGCGAGATCCCGGACGACTTCGCCGAGAGCTTGCAGGGCGGCTGACGATCAGCGACGTGCGTCCAGCAGGCTCATGACGTAGCAACCGCCTCCTTCAACCCACTGGTCGCCACGAAGAAGCAGCACGCGGCCGATGACGAGGCAGAGCTCCATCGCGTCGACCAAACTGAAGACGACCAATTGGCCGGTGGGAGGCATGCCCAAGGACACGATTGAATAGCTTCGACCGAGGCTCGCGAGCGCGCAATCGTCACGGCGAATGGGCGGCCAAGCCGAGTGTGGTGGCCGATCATCCCGCTCCAGAGCAGCTGAGCAGCGTCATTATTCCCGCTTCGGTGGTGCAAAATCATTATAACCGGCCGAAAGCGTAACTCAAATTTTGAGTTGCCTTCCGTTAGCGGTAGTCATAGCTTGCGGGCCAGAATTCGGTGGGGTGAAGCAAAGTGACTACGGGAACACCAGACCGCACGTCGGACCTGATCGAACTAGCCGGCGGGATCGTTTCCGCATACGTCTCGCGGAACCCCGTCCCGATGGCTGAGCTTCCGAAGCTTATTCAAAGCGTTCATACCGCGATCGCGGGACTAGCCTCTGGCGGCATATCTGACGCGCCTGCCTCGACTTACGAGATCCAGAAGCCAAGCGCGCTCCAAATTCGCAAGTCGGTCCGGGATGACGGGATAACGAGCTTCATCGACGGCAGGACCTATAAGACGCTCAAGCGCCATCTCTCAGCCAAGGGGCTTGACCCGCACAGCTACCGTGAACGGTTCGGACTACCCAGCGATTACCCGATGGTGGCCCCGAGCTACGCCGAGAAGCGCTCGGCCCTAGCTAGAGCGATCGGGCTTGGCGTGCAGGTGCGCGCCGGTCAGCTTAGAAGTGTCGCGAGATCGCCGGCCCAACACAGGCGGGCCGCCGAGCCGCTGACTTCAGATCGTCACTCGTGTCACCACGACTCCAGCGGCTCGGAAGAGGCGTTGGAGCGACGCGCATCGGACGGCCGAAGGTATCGGCCCAGCTCAGCCGAATGATCTTGGCGCAGGGCCTTTCGATAGCAGCTGCTGCGGCGGCTTTTGACCGGCGAAGATTAGCAGCGCCGATCCAGCGGGCCACCCAGTGTTCACGTCCGCGGCGCAAAGCCGGTGATCGTTCAGGCTTGGACCAGCGCTGTGCAGAGCGGACCTGGTCGCGCTTACCTGAAGACATGAGCGAGGCCCCCGGTCGGGCTGTCGGAGACTGTTTTTAACAATGTGACCAGCTAAGCCGTATCCTCCTTTTGGGTGAGATGCCGAAGGATGCCCGGTTTGGCTGGCCCAGATGCCAGCGTCGTCCTTAGCAGCGTGAAGCCTGAGAGCGAGCCTGTGCTGCCGAGGATGGCGGCCGGCGGTTACCGGGACGAGACCGGGCATGCTACCCCGGCAGCATGCCCCGTTGGCTGCACTTCGTTCTTGGCTTCCTCACGCTGATCGCGCTCGCTGTGGCCGTCGTCCGCGCAGCACACCGCAACATGCCGGGCGGGGTTAGTGCCTGGTTCTGGCGCTGGAGCTACGAAGCCTTGGTCCTGATGCTGGCCGCCGCTTTCGTGACCTTCGTCGTTCTGCTCACCCGGAAGGGGAAGGCTGCTCGGACCGACGAGGAGCCTTGATGCCGCCGAGACCCCGGCTGCGCCCGGACAGGCCCGCGCCGGCGGACTTGGAAGCTCTTGGTACCAGGACCGCCAGAACAAGCGTGACTCAATGACGGATCCGCCGTGGACGGGCTGCAGTGCTAAATTTAATCTACCTTCATATAAAACTTGCAGAAAATCTGGATATCATTGACTTTAGTCACGTGCTGAAACTACACGCAGGGGTACTTGGTGCTCAAGGGGTCACCCGGCGGCGAAAGTTACCAATTTATAGAAGGCGTTATCCTCTCTCGATAAGCAGTCGAAGTCTTGATTAAGGCTACGTCGTAAAAGCGGGGCAGAGTCGCTCGGACAATAGGTATACTTGCATTTATTGCCGGGGCTGACACGATGAGAATTTTACATCTTCCGACAAATTTGAAGACAAAGTCTGGCACTCGTCCTCCGCTCCCAGTTGTCGTTGCATCCGTTGTAGCTGCGGTTGCGATTTGGGCACCGATTTATTGGCGTGCAGGGCGCGTGATCTGGTTCTGGTGAATTGCGCATCTTTGTCAATCTTTGTCTTGATAGCCTAAATAAGCGCCGACTAGGTAGCCGGATTGATGCGCAAGCAGGTATGCGAATGTTAATAGAAGCTCCACTATATCGAATTGAGACAGAGTTGCAAAAAATATTATTGACGAAAAAAATATAAGCGATGACGACAGGAGCAGGGCAAATACATTGTGCCCTAGGCCGAGAAAAATCCCAGCACCGAATAATAAAGCTGCAACTATCATCTCGCTCGCCCATCCGCACCTGGATAGATAGCATTTTACGCTTCGGCACTTTGATCGATTGCCGGGTTGTCAGCCCTATGCGCGGTCTTCGTTCCTCTGATTTTTTTGGGCAAGAAGTTACATTGTGGAAACCATAGGCGGGGTTATCGGGCAGTTAAATTATTCCGCGCGTTTTAAACGAGGTCTTGTTTTTTGCGGCTGAGCCGTGGCCGGAAGGCGTTCTGAGACAGCGGTGAGCTGTCTACGGCTGAGCCCGTTGCGAGCATCACGGGAGCGGGATCGAAAATGCCCCGCGCGGCAGTCGCTGATGCGCCAGTCGAAGAACGGCTTCACGTCGGGCTTGCCGGTCGCCGCGCGCCACGCGGCGAAGTAAGCGGCCGGATCGGCGATGCCGCGGCCGGCGCCGGTGTTGAGGACGATCGGGCTGGTGAGCGGCCCGGTGTTGCCCTCCCACACGATCGCGGTCGGCGCCTCGCCGCGCAGGACGATGGCCGCCGCGTCCGGGCGCGCCGCGAGGCCGACATAGGTCCAGCAGTCGCGGATGGCGATCGAGCCGCCGCGCGCGTAGCCGAAATCCGCGTTGCCGCTCGCGTCGCAGTTCGCCACCGTGAAGTGGTGGCAGATCGGCAGCCCGCCCTCCTCGCCGCCGAACCGGCGCTGCGCCGCGGCGAAGCTGCCGCGCACGTCGACCCAGCGCGTGTCGGCGATCCAGCCGCTCGATCCGTCGGCGTTCTGGCCGAGGACGGGAATGCCCGCCCATCCGGTCATGGTGAGCCTCTGGAAGTAGCGCCTGGCCGTTGACCGTGTGGTTCATGCAGTAGACGGCGCGGTCGGCCGTGAAGTTGTCGGCGAGCGGCTGGCTCCAGCCGGCGATGATGGTGGTGATATCCGTCTCGGTCCGCACGTCGCCGTTGCAGCGCACGAAGCGCGGACGCTCGAGGTGCAGGCTCGTCGAGTAGGCCTGGACGGCGTCCACCGCGTAATCGGCGGTGTCGGCGAAGGAACAGCCCAGGATGTCGAACAGGCCCTCGCCGATGTTCGGGTTGCCCGCGACAGCCCGTCGAGCCGCGCGCGCACGGCGGCGGTGGCCTCCGCGGCCTCCGCGTCTCCAGCGGCCCGCGCGTCCGCTTCGGCCTGGACCAGCGCGGTGCAGGCCGCGGTGACGGACGCGACCGCCTGCGTGATGTGGGCGACCCGGTAGCCGGCCTCCGCGCCGACCGTCTGGTTCGCTGTGATGGCGACCGCCTGGATCTGCGCGTCGAGCGCGCGCGACGCGGCCGCGACGGCGCCCTGGCGCGCGGCGATCTCCGCCTCGATCTGCGTCTGCAGATCGGCGACATGCGCCGTGAGTGGATCGACGGCGTCGCAGAGCGCCACGATGCTGCTGAGCGTCGCCGCCGTGTCGCCCGTGATCGGTCGAGGAAGTGCTATTCCGGCCTCTTGATCTGATGCGCGCGCGCCGCCGAAGCCGAGACCGGTTCGGCGTCAAGGCGCGCGTCGCGCCGAAGACTGAGACGAAGGCTTGAAGCGGCGCGCGACACGGCCGGGCCCGGCTCCAGAGTCGAGACGCAATCAGCTTGGACGTGTGAAGGGCTGCTTAGGGTGGGTATCGGTCATTGGCCTTCCGGCCCGTAGCGGACGTTCCGCGGACGTCCCGATCGCGCCTGAGATGCCGGATCGTGCCGTCCTCGAAGGCGAACGAAGGCAGCATCATTCCGGCGGAGCGAGCGTGGCGAGAACAGTTATGCAACCATAAGGCGAAGTCAGGTTGTATAAAATGCGACGCAAAATCCTATCCGGATGTATCGTCGCGCAATGCATTTTGAACTCACAAAGCTTGAGACATCTGTTTGGGCGATCGCTCACCTCACGCCTGTCTCGATCAGGAACGTCAGACCATGATCACGCGCGTCCTCGACGAACTATGCCTCAGTGCCCTGGGTTCGCCGGCCCTCGGATGGGCGGTGCGCACGGTCATCGTTCTGGCATCACGGAATGCTTCGCCGCGCGGCGAGGCCGTCTACGGGAGAGCAGGCACGATGGTGACGGCCCGGTAGGCAAAAGGATTGCTGAGGGCGGCGCGGATCATGCCGCCCGAGCTAGATCCCCTTCGATCGCGGCAAGCGCCCGCTCCAGCGCAGCGAAGCAGGTCGGGTCGAACGCTGTCCCGACATCGGCGCGCATGATCCCGAGCGCTTTCTCCAGCGGCATGGCCGACCGGTAGGGGCGGTCGGCGGTCAGCGCGTCGAACACGTCTGCGACCGAGACGATGCGGATCTCAGGTGCGATCGCATCGCCTTTCAGCCCACGTGGATAGCCCTTGCCATCCAGCCGTTCGTGGTGGCTGCCGCCGATGCAGGCGGTCTCCCGAAACACCGCCACGCGGGAGAGGATGGTCTCGGACAGAACTGCGTGATTACGCATATCCCGCCACTCCGCATCGTCCAGCTTGCCATTCTTGTCGAGGATTGCGTTCGAGACCCCGAGCTTGCCGACGTCGTGCAGGAGTGCAGCCCGCTTGAGCCAGCGGCGGCGTTCCGTGGTGAAGCCGAGTTCGGCCGCGATCATATCGGCATAGACCGCGACCCGCTCCGAATGGCCGGAGGTGAACGGGCTTTTGGCATCGATGATCTCGGCGAAGGCACGGGCGATATCGTCGAGGTAGTCTTCATCCACGACGATCGGGCTCGCCGGCGCCAGCGCGACGACCGCCGCCTCGACTGCGTCCGAACTCAAGATCTCCCAGAAGCCTGGTTCAGCCGCGACCGACTCGAAGCAGGCCACAACCTGCGGGTCGAACCATGTTCCCGAGCGCGAACGCACTTCAGCGATCGCGGCCGCAGGACCAGCCGCTGTATGGAAGACGTCAACCACCTGCGCGAGCAACGCCACGCGTGCGTAAAGGGGGATTGCGGCGCCGGCGAGATGGTCCGGTCGGCCGCTGCCGTTCCAGTGCTCGTCGAGCGCGTGGATGGCTTCACAGACGCTCGCGGGAAAGCGGAGCTGAAGTGCGATCTGAGCTCCGCGCTGACAGCGGGTCTGGATAAGATCGTCGACGATCTCTCCGCCGTTCTGCAAGATGTTCAGCACGGCGCGAAAACGTTCGGCCAAGCCTGCTTTGAGGCCCGTGTGCGCGAAAACAAACCCCAGCACCTTCGGCAGGCTGTCACTGACCGTCTTAAAATCGCGTTTGAAGCTGAGATCGTCGGATAGATAAAGCTCGCAGATGCGCGCGGCGTTGCTGGAGCATCCGAGGTCTTTCAGCATCACCGTGTGGTAGAGTTCCCACAGCTGCAAATCAGGCAGGCCCATCTTTCTGCCGATGTGGAAGCCAATCCATGTGGCACGCACGCAATGGCCGACGGGCTGACCTTCCGTCAGATCGAGGGCGTGGCTCAGAGCGCCAAGGATTTCCGACAGCTGTACGGTCCTGGTCTCCGTTGCACTGCTCGCGACAATTTCCATTAATATTGCCCAGCCCCGCGCCTAACAGGATCGGAGTTTATATCCTGAGCCTAAGTAAAGCGTTTAAAGGCAGCTCGATCGAATGGTGAACCCTTCGTTGGCGCGGCGTTCACTTCAACGCGTTTGCGACTTGGAAGCGCGCACTTGCAAAATCATTTGCTCCGATCGTTGGCCCTGACTCGCAAATCAGCCCGCGCGCGGACCTTCCCCACTTCCGCAAGGGGTCGAAACCAGCCCCCGCATGATCCCGCGGATCGGGTTCTGACCCTCTAGAACGCTTTGACGAACTCGATCTTCACGGTGCCGGTGCGCGAGAGCTGGAGGCTCATGGCAGCCGTGTCGTCGCTGGCCAGGCGCATCGTGCCCACCGGCGCCCCGAACATGATCGCCGTGCCGGCGGGATAGGTGTCGCGCAGCCAGGGGCGCACGGCCACCGCCAGGATCCCGGGCGGTCCCTGCCGGCCGGCAGATCGGCGATCGTGTGCAGGCGCGCGCCGAGCGAGAGCATCATCCCGGGCTCCAGCACGCCGCCCCGGACCCGCTGCACGTCGAAGACGGCCGACCCGAGCGGCGCGAGGCCCGCAATCCGGAAGTTGACCCCCGACGCCGTGTCGCCCGTCTCCAGCTCCGGATGCGTGATCCGCTGCCGGCAGGTCAGCGCGTTGCCGACGAAGTCGCGATTCCAGGGCGCGCGCGGGTGCTCGTAGGGGCCGATCAGCCAAGCCGTGCTGCGTTCCATCGCGATCACGCGGCGCATGGCCAGGACCTGCGCCGGCGTGAGGCACGGAACGGTCAGCGCGGCCTTCCACCGGGCTGTGGGCGAGGCCACGACCTGCTCGTGGCCCTGGAAGGTCTGGCCGCCGGAGCGCGTGCCGCCGCGCAGCGACCACTCCTCGGCGGATGGCACGAGCAGCCCCGGCCAGGGCAGCGGATCGGCCATGATGGTCGCGCGCCTCAGGTCCACGTGTCGGGCATCGGCGGGCGCTGCCCTTCCCAGGCCAGATCCCAGGCCGGGCCAGCACCTCGGCGCAATCGTAGGCGCCCCAGGACCGGTAGCGCATCTCGGCGGTGGCGCCGTTCGGGTCCGGCACGACCAATGCCACCGGCTCGTCGCAGACATCGGCCAGGGCGGCGAAGCTGGCGAGGTCGATCCCGGCGAGCGCCAGCCCGTAGCCGCTGGCATGGGTCAGGTAGTCGAGCAGGACGATGGCGGCGTTGTCGGTGTAGGCAGTGGCCCCCGAGCGGGGATCGTAGGAGGGCGCCCCGGCGACCAGCAGGCGCACGTCCGGTGCGCCCTCGGGGAAGATCTGGCTGCCCTTCTTGAGTGGCGTGGCGACCACGACGCTGTAGCACAGGCCGGCGAGACGCTTGCTCGCGCTCCAGTAGGGCAGCTTCAGCAGGGCGGACGAGGCCGGCTGGTCGTCGGTGCCGGCATGGGCCTCGATCACGATCTTGCCCTGGTAGACGCTGTCCGGGACGCTGCCGCCGGGTCCGGCGGCGAGGCCGGTCTTCACGTCGCCGAGCCAGTATTGCAGGATCGCGACCGGCCCGACGCAGTGGACCGCGCCGCGGTACAGGACCTTGTTGGTGTCGTTGTACTTCAGCGTTTCCAGCGCGAAGATCACGCCGCCGAGCTTGGCCTGACCGAGGACGCGGCGGCGCGGCGCCACCGCCTGCCGGACGGTGATCTGGTGGTCGGCGCGCTTCTCGCCGCCGAGCAGCGCCTGGGCGCCGTATTGCAGCCCGATCGTGCCGACCGTCAGGGCGGCGTAGCCCACGAGCGTCTCCGCCGAGACGCCCGCGAGGGTCGAGCCGATGATGACGTCGAGCCCGACCTCGCCCAGGATCGCGACGCCGATCGCGGCCGGCATCAGAGGCGCCAGGCCGCGCGGGTCGGGAAGGCGCCGAGCGCCACGCCGGCTTGCCCCTTCACGGCCCAGCCCAGCGCGCAGCGGATCGCGCAGGCGGGACCGACCTCCGGGTGCGCGACGAGGCCGACATCGCCGGGGCGCGGCGCGTCGGTCGGGGCGAATCCGGCCGCATCCATCAGCGCGCAAACCGCAGCCTCGAACCCGCCGCGTCGGAGGACGGCGCGCGCCGCGCCGCGCGCCGTGCGGTAGCGCCCGCGCAGGGGCGCGGCCGGGTCGACCCCGCGGGCGCGCCGGCACCAGTCGGCCATGGTCAGGGCGCAGTCGCAGAGGCCCCAGGCGAAGTCGGCCCGGACCATGGCGCGCAGGAAGACACTCAGCTCTTCTCGGGGATCTCGGGGTTCCACGGGCGCCTCCGGTTGACCATCTGGGCGATGTCGAACAGGCCGTCGTCGCCGGGGTGGCGACGCTGCTGGTCGGCGTGGGTGAGGTTGCCGAAGGGCGGCAGGCCCCGGCGGGCGAAGCGGGTCTCGGCGGTGAGCTGGGCGGTCCAGCTGTCGGGTCCGGATGCGGTGTGGGTCAGGCGGTCCATGATGCCGCGGTAGAGGGTGTAGAGGCCGCCGAGCGGCGCGAGGTCCGCGCCGTAGAGCTGCAGATAGAGCGTGCAATCCCGGCCCTTCACCTGCGTGCGGGCGTCGACCACGTCGGCGGCGATCGCGGGCCCGACGCCCGAGAGGGTGAAGGTGACGAGCGGGGCGAGGCCGCCGACCGGGCTCTCGATGTCGGAGACGGCGCCCAGGCCGCCCAGGCCCTGCAGGTCTGGCCCCCGGCCCGGAGCGTGCCGAACCCGGCATGGACGCGCTGCGGCCGGTCGCGGAAGTCGAAGAACGCCAGGATCTCGGCCGTGATGGTCGCGCCGGCGAGCGCGGCCGCCCCGGCCGCGTCGAAGATCGGCACGGTTCACCGCCCCGTGCCGTAGCGCCGACTGGCGACGGCGCTGCGCGCCGCGAGGGTGCGGCTCAGGCCCCGGTCGTAGGCGCCGAGCGCCGCGGTGATCTGCTCGGCGACGCCGGCCTGCGCGCCGCGCGCGTCGATCGTGTAGCTCCGGCTGTTGTCGACGCTCTGCGGGCCGGAGGCGGCGCCGGGGGCGATCGGCACGATCGTGCCGTTGGTCTGCGGCACGAACAGCTCGCGGCCCATCTCGCCGACCGTGACCGGCTGGCCGGCGGCGACCGGGCCGCCATTGGCCCGGAACAGGCCGCCGAACAGCGTGCCGAGCAGGCCCATCGGCGAGTCGCCGGCCAGGTCGAGGGTCGCGCCCGATGCGGGCGGCCCCGGAAGCACCCCACCTGCGCCGGCCCTGCCGGCTCCGCCGCCGGCGAGGCCGCCGAACAGGTTGCCCAGGAGCCCGCCGGCGGCGTTCGGCCCGGCGCTCGCCAGCGGCGCGGTGCCGAGCAGGCCGGCGAGCGGCCCGGTGCCGGTCAGGAGCCCGGACAGCATCGAGCGCTCCAGCTGCTCGGCGATGTCGGCCAGCACCGAGGCGAACGACTTGCCGTTGACGATTGCCTCCGTGAGCCCGTCGGCGGCAGCCTGCGCGAAGAACCGCGCCGCCTCGGCGCTCTGGCGCAGGGCCTGCTGGGCGTTCTCGGTGGCGTCCCGGTAGTGTTGCATGGCCTCGGCGGCCGACAGGACCCGGCTGCGCTCGTCGTCGCCGAGGGCCGGATTCGCCCGCTTGCCGCGCTTGGCATCCTCCCGGGCGGCGGCCTCGGCCTTGGCCAGAGCCACCGCCTTCTCGCGCTCGACGTTGGTCTTGCCGACGGTGTCCAGCTCGGCCTTCGCGGTGTCGCGAGCCTTCTCCAGCTGCTTGACCAGGGTCTCGACCGCGTCGAGGCTCTCGGCCTCGGAGCCGCCCCGACCCTTGTGCGCGTGCAGCGCTGGCAGCACCGCCGAGCGGTCGGGCCCCTTGGGCCGGACCTTGATGGCGAGTGGCGCCGGCGGCCCCTGGGTCTCCGGATCGACAAGGCCGGTGGCGCGGCCGGCCTCCTGGAGGAAGGTGAGCGGGTTGCCCGCCGTGAGCATCTTGCCGATCCCGGGGATCGACCCGACCAGCTCGCGCACCTTGCCGACCATGCCGGTGACGGTTTCGTAGAGGTTCACGGCGATCTGCACGACCCGGGCGATCACCCGCTCGACGTCGAGGAAGGCTTGGTAGGTGTCGAGCACCGCGTTCGAGATGTCGTGCTGGATCGGGGCGAGCGCGGTGGCGAAGGTGTCGGCGATGTCCTTCGCCTTGGCGTCGAGCAGCCGGGCGCGCTCGACCTCGTCCGCGCCGACGATGCGCACGCCGGCCACCGTCGTGCTGCTGCTGTCGAGGGTCTCGCGCAGCTGATCGGTCAGGTCGACGCCGCTGCGCAGCTGGCGCTCGAAATCGGGCCCGAAGAAATGACCGGCGAGGTCGAAGGCCGCGAGGTCGCGCTGATCGGCCCGGAGCTTGTCGATCAGGTCGAGCATCGCCCGGATCTTGGCTTCCTGCGTCTCGGCGGCGTCGAAGCCCGCCTTGTCGGCGGCCGAGAGGTTGCCGGCCCGGACATTCTGGGTCAGGCGCCCGTCCATCGCCGCGGCGTTCGCACCGTCCTTGCCCTCCCCGATCCGGACCTCGCTCGCGGCCCGGGCGTGCTGGAGCGCGGCGACCATCTGCTCGACGGTGAGGCCGAACTTGTCCGCGTCCAGGGTGGCGCGCTGGAAGAAGCCGGTGCCCACGCCGGCCTTCTCGGCCTCGCGGCCGATCCGGACGAAGTCGGCGATATGCGCGCGCGCGGCCTCGATCGAGGCGGTGACGCTGTCGAAGACGAGCTTGGCGGCCTCGAAGCCCAGGAAGGCGGCGAGCAGCGTGTTGAGCGACGGGATCTGGGCGGCCACGCCCGAGACCGCGCCGGAGGTGGCCGACAGGCCGGTGCGGGCAGCGGCGCCGGCGGTGTTCGAGGCGGCGGCCGCGCCCGTGAAGGCGCGGACGACGCCCTCCAGCGTGGCCCTGTCGGCGGTGGCGGCATTCGCCGTGGCGGAGGCGATGGACCGCACGTCCTGGCTGACGGCGGCGGCGGCGCGCTGGGCGTTGGTGGCGAGGCCCTGGAGGGACGCGCCGAAGGTGTTGCTGTTGGCGGCGCCGCCCGACATGGCGACGCCGATCGACGTCATATTGCCGACGATCTGGGACGCCAGCGTCGCCATCGCGCTCTGGGCGCGGGACGTGTCGGCCGCGAAGGCGATGACGAGCGGTTCGGCCATCCTCTCTAGCTCCGTTGAAGGAGCAGCTGTGCACGGAAGACCTGGCGCGATTCGACACGGGCCGTTGCTGGCACCCGACGGGTGCCAGCGGTTCGCGAGGTGGTTATGCGGCCAGCGCGCCGAAGCATCAGATCTATGGGTGCGCGTCCTCTATGACACTGAGCTGATCTGGAGAGACGAACTCTGGCGTGCGCGCGAGCTTTCAGCACCTCCCTCGGGGAAGCATTTGGAAGATCTAAATCCCCGCACCTTGTGCCAGGTTTAACCTTGCGTTCTGCGTCGCCGGCTCGGTCCATCTCTGGATGATCAGATCACCGATCACCTTCCTATCAGATCTTCCGAGTATGTCCGGATTAACAGCGGGATCCTCAGTCCATTTGCTGTGGCTGTAAGTCCGCTGAAACGACTCGCCGATGGCGAAGCCGATCGAAGCCGCAACGACCGTTGCGTACAAGATGAAGATGTAGACGATGGGATGGATAGCCGCGATCTGGAAGCCGTGTACCAGGGTGACGATGCTCGCAAGGAAGCTTGCTGCACCGGTGACGCCCGCTTGCTTCCAGGACCGGAGATGCGACAGGGGACGTTTCAACCTGGATTTATCGATGTACTTGCCGGTGAAGTAGCCCGTGATTGCAGGAAGCAAGGCCCAGGCGAATGCGATCCGAGCCGGATTGCCCGACATCATGACAAATGCGATCTGAATCGTCAGGCAGATCATATAGGAAACAGCTGCGCAAATCTCATTTTCCGGGGCATCCGAAGTTCCCCCATGCGCATGCTTCGGAGCATAGAAGCGCTTCACAGCGAGGGCGACGACGACGGCCAAAGTATGGAGGGCCGCGGCCATGAGGGCCCACATGACAACCTGCTTGGGATCGACGGGCACATAGGCTCGGTACTGCGCCGGAACGCTAAAACCGAGATTGTCGACGCTTGCCGCATAAATAAAACTTGGTATTAGAGTCGATAGAATGACGCAAAGACCGACGATGAAAATAGCCTCCCAATGCCATCGTGGGAGATAAGTCACTTCAACACCGAAGCCGAGGCTTTTGAGCCTCATGTCTATCCGCTCCGGACGTTGCTCGACCGCGAAAACGGCCAGCGTACACAGCCTGCAAAATCGTAGCTTCAGGGCTTGAACCTCCGCCAGGAATGCACGCCTCTGAGCGGTGAATTCCTGGATCTCGGGCTTATCGATCTGACTCATCAGGAAATCATCTATGTTCTCCACGTAGTCCGGGAGAACTTTGTCCTGCTGCTGAAAGTAATTGAAGATTTGATCTCGAAGATTGTCGACACGTTGTCCCGCGTCATCGATGTCTGATTGGATGATGCTCTGAAGCAGGGGTATCGGGCAGTTCAGGACGTATTTTTTGACGCTCTCACGAATGCAACGCAGTTCGAACCATGTCCGCTCCAGGGAGCCCGTTTCCCGTTCGGCTATCACTTCGCGAAAATGGTGGGTTCGAATGCCGGTAAAGATATCGCTACCAATCGTCTGGTTCGGCTCATATTCGACGATCAATAAGTACTGAGCCGTCTGCTCCACGCCAGTTGGCACATTCGCGCCTTTGTGGAGTGCGCGAAGGATGAACCCGTCAACCTGCCTGAATACCGGAAAAGAAGTCAAAAGACCGGTCAAAATAAATAGCGACCAAATTGCCCTCTCAGTGACAGTTTCTGGAAAATGAATTTGTCCTGTTGGAACGCTGGCGCCGGATAAATAGTAAATTGATTTGACCACTTCCGGTGAGAAGGTCATCACGACGAAAGCCGTTTCGAGCATTATGACATATTTGAGCATAAACCTTTGATATTGAGAGCGCGTTGTCGTGTATTTTGGTGGCGCCAAGCCATTAATCCTGGATATGGCTGGATCCAGAGTAGATGGGCCCGCAGCTCGTTCCGAACCGCCACTCAAAGCGTAATTTGGAGTGTTGAAGTGATAACTACCGAAGAAGAATAAGGCGATTACACCGACTGCTACGATCCAGTAATTGAGTATTGCCGTCTGTAGCCACGGCACTGGAACGCCGAATAGTATTTGAGGGAAATCAATCATGGACCCCTCCCGGCGGCCGAAGAGCAATGAACTCAGATCTTCGGGGAAGAATGCAGTAAGTCTCATCAATTGACTCGTGTCAATACAGTAATGGAACCCGCTTCTCGATGTTGGTGCCATCTGTCACGCTCGCCCCGCCGCCATCTCCTCCGCCAGCACCGCCAGGAACTCGTCCGCGCTGCCCCCCGCTTCCGGCGGCCCGTGGGCGGCGATGAAGGCCGCCACGATGACGTGCCACTCGGCCAGCGTCATCCGGCGGACCTCCTCCGGCGCGAAGCCCGCGACCGCCCCGGCGCCGTAGAAGACCGAGAGGTCGGCGGGTCGGCTGTCCCCTCCCCCTCGGCCGCGGCGTTTCCCGCCGCGTCGCCCGCCTGCGGCACGCCGTTGACCGCCGCCGCCACGATCCGGCCGCCAGTGGCAGGTGATCCATCAGCGGATCGTCCTGATAGTGCAGCACCAGCGCAGAGGCCGCGATCCCGCTCATGCCGCCGCCCTCCAGCCCGAGGCGGATCGTGTCCCACACGTCCCGGTGCGAGAACTGGTGCGTGCCGAGCCGCATGAAGATCGCCCCGATCCCGGCCCCGCACAGCCGCTCCAGCTCGGTCATCTCGCCGAGCCGCAGCTGGAAGCGGCACGGCCGCCCGGCGAAGTCGGCCGTCACCAGGGTGCGGCCGGTCTCAGGCCCGCACACGTCCAGGGCCCCCAGGCGAGCGGACCGTCGCCCCGGAACTGGCTGGTGAAATTCACGGTGCCGTTGTTGGCCTTCGTGATCTCGAAGTTCTCCACGAACACCCGACCCGACCACGCGCCGGCCCCGACGCCGTCCTTCGGGTCGATCCGGAACCGGTAGGGCACCGCCTCGTCACTGGTGGCGTCGGCGCGGAACTCGTCGGCCTGCCCGGCGATTCGCCCACCCCAGGAGCGCGAGGTCAGCACGCTCTTGCGGTCCGGGATGCCGGTCGGGTCGTCGCAATCGGCCACCGTGGCATCCTCGTAGCTGTTGGTCAGCGTCAGGGTGATTGAGGTGGCGAGGCAGATGAAGTGGTAGGCCAGCGGCGAGCCGGAGCCGCGATACGCGGAATCGGTTGCCGGGCAGGAGCGCGGGCTCGGCCATGGTCAGGTCTCCTCTCCCGGGATGGGCCAAGCGCACGGCCTGCGCAGATCCAGAAACACCGACTTCGCCTGAAGCGGGTCGATCACGTCGCCCGCCTGGACCACCTCGATCGGCGTGCGCTGGCTTTAGGGTGTGCGTCCGCCGGCGTGCCGGGCCGGGCGCAAGGCCGGTGCGCGCCGGGCGGCCGAGAGCGGCGCGACGGAGGCTGAATTGAACGCGTGGTTTGGGTGGGCCGAGGGAAGCCGCGAGAGCGCGACTTACGTGCGCGGCGCCAATCGAACGAAGCTGGCCGAGCGTATTGCCGATCGATGGGACGGCAACGCTATTCCCGCACCTCAGCACCCGGCGCGGGAGCGAGCGCAGAAAAGCTTGAACGTTCAGGATGTTGCTGGAGTGATGGCTCCCCGAGCAGGACTCGAACCTGCGACAAGGCGATTAACAGTCGCCTGCTCTACCAACTGAGCTATCGGGGATCACGGTCGCGTCTGTACACACCGGGATCGCGTGGCGCAAGGCCCTCGGCGCGCAATCTGTGCATCGTTGAAGCCCGCCAGCCGACGTTACAGGAGCAAGGCGCCAACCTGCGGCCTCACGGCAACAGACGGCGTTACCGGCAACGAACGGTCGCGCAACCCCGCCCTGCGGTCGGGACCGGGCGACGGCGTTTTGGCGCCTCAGGTCATCCGAGCGTCATGACCCAGGCCTACGGGACCGGCCTCGCCGGTCGAGCCGGCCTCCGCGCGCTGCACCCATGCTGACCCATCGCTGCCTCGACCCTCAGGATCCGTACGGTGAACGGGAGGTCCGCGTCGCCTTCGAGTGGGTCGCCGGCGGTCCGCGGCTGATCGCAGCCTTCGACGAGCTGCAGGCCGACATCCTGCCCGATCTTGTCGAGGCCCAGTGCGACGACCTGCGCCGCGAGATCGTCACGGCCGTGCCCGGCCCTGAGACACGTCCGATCCGGACGGCGGAGGCAAGAGTCTCGCGGGCCTGCGAGCACTGACGGGCCGTCCTCGTCCGGTCACGTCCAGGAGCCTGCACCGCGTCCCGCCGACGAGCCGAGCACGCTCCGCGCTGACAGGCGTTCCGGCGCGACTTGAACACGGTCGCTAGATTTGCGCCCGTGAGACTGCATAGGCCCGGTGATGCCTGTCAGAAGCCGAACGTAAGGTTTGCGCATCGCAATTGTTCTAAAAGATAGCGCGATAATTTCGGTTTGCGCGCACGGTAACGATAAGAGAAAAAACATCGAATTTGCCGGCTATATTTGGATGTGCGGCACCTTCGGCGGCTGTATGTCTCGCCCGCTCCGGTTCTTCTGCGAACGTGGCCTCGGACCCATGCGCATTTCTCTGGGACTCAAGCTCTCGGCCGTCATCGGCCTGCTGGCCCTCGTGGCAATCGGCATCTCGCTCTTCGCAATCCGCCAATCAGGCCGGGAGCAGGAGCGCGCCGCCGCCACCGACAGGATCTGGAACGCCGGGCTGCAAGCCGGGGCACTCGGGCAGGCCATCGAGCATGCCGTCGTGCAGGCGACTGCGCTCTACACCGCCGAGGACAAGACGGAGGCGCGGACGCGTCTCTCCGCGCTCCACGAGGCCCTGACGGTGGTAGAGCAGGTCCGCGGGCCGTTTCTCGAGGCCATGACGGACCAGCTGCCCGACGACCGGCGTCGCCGGTTCGACCTGTTCGTCAAGGAGTTCATCGCCTATCAGAACGACACGGCCGAGCTGGGACTGACCATCTCGCCGAAGGCGGCCCTCATCCAGGCCACGGACGAGGCGACGGTCAAGAACCGCGAGCGCATGATCGCCGAGATCGCTGCGCTCGGGCGCGAGGTACTCGGCCGCCTGAACGCGCGCCGCGCCGCCGACGCGGCGGACCGCAGCCAAGCGCGGATCACCCTCATCGTCGTGCCGGCGGTGGCACTGGCAATCGGCCTGCTTGCCGCGATCGGGATCATCGTCACGCAGGTCCGGCGGCCCCTGCACCGATTGAAGGTCTGCATGACGGCTCTGGCGGCCGATGAGCTCGACCGGACGATTCCGTTCACGAGCCGCCGCGATGAGATCGGCGAGATGGCGGGCGCCATCGCGGCGTTTCGGACGGCGCTCATCGAGAAGCGGCGTCTCGACCGGGAGGCGCAGGCGCGCCGCGACCGCGATCGGATCCGAGCGGAGGCTCTGGCCCAGGCGACGCGCGCGTTCGAGACCGAGACCCGTCGCGCCGTCTCGGACCTCGCCGGCTCCGCCGAGGCGATGCAGGCGGCGGCCGACACGCTCTCGGGGAATGCCGGTGCCATGGCGGTACAGGCGACTGTGGTGGCTGGCGCGTCCAGCCAGACTGCCGGGATCGTCGACAGCATCGCCAGCGCGGCCGAGGAGCTCTCGGCCTCCGCGCGGCAGATCGAGACCCGTGTCCGCCATACCAGCGAGATCGCCTCGACGGCCCGCACCGACACGCAGGGCCTGGCGCAGACGGTGTCGAGCCTCGCGCAGGCGGCCGAGGAGATCGGTGCCGTGGTCACGCTGATCCGCGATGTTGCCGGGCAGACCAACCTGCTGGCACTCAACGCCACGATCGAGGCGGCGCGGGCGGGTGCCGCCGGCCGCGGCTTCGCCGTCGTCGCCGCTGAAGTCAAATCCCTCGCCGGCCAGACGGCGCGCGCCACGGACCGCATCACCGGGCAGGTGGAGTCCATCCAGAACGCTGCGGATCGGACGGCGAGCGCCATTGCGGCGATCGGCGAGACGATCGCCCGGATGAGCCTGATCGCCGCGGAGGTCGCGGACGCCACCGACCAGCAGGGCCATGCCAGCCAGGAGATCGCGCGGGCGATCTTCAACGCGGCCGAGGATGCCCGGAAGGTCTCCGAGAGCGTGGCGGGTGTGCGAGCGGCGGCTGCGTCCAACGAGGCTCAGGCCGGACAGGTCCGGGGCAGCGCGTCCCGGGTGAATGCCGGCACGCACAGCCTTCAGCAGGCGATCGAGACCTTCCTGGCCCAAGTCCACGGCGCCTGACTGCGGTCGGGCCCCTGGAACACGGCGAAGATCGATGATGGGTAAGATGGAGGCCTCGCCCGGAATCGAACCGGGGTGCAAGGATTTGCAGTCCTCTGCGTAACCACTCCGCCACGAGGCCTTCTGAACGGCGCCGAAGCACCGTGCGGAGCTGGGCGGTCAGCTCCGGGTGCGCGTCTCTAGCAGAGGTCGGCGGCCGCAGGCAACGGCTGCGACACGCGAAGATGCAGGATCGTGTCAGCTCTGCCAGACCCGGGGCATCGGCAGGCCGCGATAGCCGGCGAGGAAGCGTGCGATCAGGCCCCTCAGCGGCCCGACCGTGCTGGACAGGGCCCGGATGGCGAGATGCCCGTTCCAGGCACTGGCGGCCGCCTCGATCCCAGGCGCGCCGACTTCGGCCAGCCGCGCGCGCGCCTCGTCCAGGCGCGTTTCGGCATCGTCCGAGACATCGAGCAGGGTCGCGCAGGCACCCGCCCCGCCGCCGACCGCGGGCCGCGCCAGGAGCTCGCTGATCGGACCCTCCAGCACGAAGCTGTCGGCGTAGACCAGATGCCCTGCCCGGCGCACCCGCCAAGCATCGGCGAACAATCCGTCCGCAATGCGCTCGCCCCGCGCGGCGCGACCGAACGCGACGATCTCCGCGGCGACCAGCGCGGCGCCCGGCGCCAAGTCGGCCTCGAAGCGGCGCCGCACGCGGGCGCGGTCGAAGAGGATGGTTTCCTGCGGCAGCCAGGCGAGCTTTGCGCCGGCGCCCAGGGCAACTTGGTTCTCGATCCGGCTCACCGGCCCGTCCGAGCGGTAGATCTTCTCCGCGGCCGTGGTGGTCAGGACGAGGTCGCCTCCCGGCGCGAGATCGAGCGCGATCGCGAAGTGATCACCGCACGCGACGCCGCCGGCCGTGTTGACCAGCACGGCCTCGAGCGCGCCATTGCCCCGCGGGAAACGCAGCCGGGACGGGCCGGACTCCGCGAGGTCGATGATGCGCGTCGCCCCTCCCGGATGCGCCGGGCCGGCCTGCAGCCGGACATGTCCGTTCGAGCGCTGACGCATCGGCGCCGCGCGGTCCATCGCGCGCAAAGCTTCGGAATCCGGGACGCGGCCGTGCATCAGGCGCGCTCAGCGGTGTCGCCCGGCACCGCCTCGACCGGCAGGGTCGGCCGGTCGAGGATGCGCCTTCCGAACAGGCTGGCAACCAGCTCGACCAGCACCCGGGCGCTGCGCCCCCGCTCATCCAGGAATGGATTCAGTTCGACCACGTCGAGCGAGCGCACGAGACCGGAATCGTGCAGCATCTCCATGATCAGATGCGCCTCGCGGAACGTCGCGCCGCCCGGAACCGTCGTGCCGACGCCCGGTGCGATGGACGGGTCGAGGAAATCGATGTCGAGGCTGACATGCAGATGCGCGCCGAGGGCGGAAACCCCGTCGAGCACGCGCCGCAGCGGCGCGACCACGCCGAACTCGTCGATCGTGCGCATGTCGGTCACGCCGACGCGGCGGGCCGTGACCAGCGCGCGCTCGCCCGCATCGATCGAGCGCAGGCCGAACAGGTGGACGTGGCTCGGCGCGAGCGGCGGCGGCGCCGG